>DASWRS010000150.1:0-17500 GCA_036403075.1 Kofleriaceae bacterium | reverse complement strand
AGCAGTTCATCGAGATCATGAACCGCAAGGTCCCGCCATCGCCGGCCAAGGCCCTGCCGATCGTCACGTTCACCAGCGACATCACGCTGCACTTCAACGGCGAGGACATCCACGTGATTCACGTCGACCCCGCCCACACCGACGGCGACTCGATCGTCGTTTTCCCCAAGGCCAAGGTGGTCCACATGGGCGACTGCTACATGACGATCTCGTATCCGTTCGCGGATCTGGGATCGGGGGGAAGCTTCGACGGGTTCGTGTCCGCCACAGAGAAGGTCGTCGGTATGACCGACGAGACGTTCAAGATCATCCCGGGCCACGGTCCTCTGTCCAGCAAGGCCGAGCTCAAGGCCTGGCACGACATGCTGGTGGAGATCCGCGCGAGCGTGAAGAAGCAGGCGGATGCCGGCAAGTCGCTCGATGCGATCCAGAAGCAGAAGCTGACCGCCAAGTGGGACGCCAACTGGGGCTCCAAGTTCATCAAGCCGGATCAGATCGTCGAGTTCGCGTTCAAGGCCGTGAAGGCCAAGCACTGAAGGCGAAGACGCATCTTCGGCGACGCTCGGCTATCTCGTGGTGCACGCGGCGGCGTTCTCACCGGCGACGGCCGCCGTATCGCCGGGGTGACGCGGCGCTAGCGGAGCAGGGCCATCGCTCGATGCGGGTTCAGGCAGCGAGCGAAGCAGCGGGCCGGCGGCACGCGGCGCGCTCTCGCGGGCGACGGCCGCCGTATCGCCCGGGTGACGCGGCCGTAGGAGCAGTGGGCGATCGTTTGAGGCCGAGTCAGCTGGCTGAGCGAGCAGCGGGCCGGCTGCTCGCGGCCGCTTACCGGCGACGGCCGCCGTATCGCTCGGGGTGACCGGCGATAGCGGAGCAGCGGGCGACCGCTGATGGCGGGGGCAGGCGGGCGAGCGAAGCAGCGCAGGCGGGCGAGCGAAGCAGCGCCGGCGGCACGCGGCGGCGTTCTCGCTGGCGACGGCCGCCGAGCGCCTGTCGTGACGCGGCACTAGCGGAGCAGTGGGCGATCGCTCGATGCGGGTTCAGGCAGCGAGTGAAGCAGCGGGCCGGCGGCACGCGGCGGCCCGCTCACCGGCGACGGCCCGTATCGCCCGGGGTGACCGGCGATGGCAGAGCAGCGGGCGACCGCTGATGCCGGGGATCAGGCGGTGAGCGAAGCAGCGGGCCGCGGCACGCGGTGGCGTTCTCGCTGGCGACGGCCGCCGTATCGCCAGGGGTTGACCGGCGGTAGCGGGGCAGTGGGGATCGCTCGACGCGGGTTCAGGCGGCGAGCGAAGCAGCGGGCCGGCGGTACGTGGCGGCCCGCTGATGGCGCCTGCTGCGGTGACGCGGCGGTGAGCCGATGCGGCGCCGGTGCGCTCAGGTGACGCGGACGAGGCAGTAGTCCTTCTTGCCGCCGCGCACCACGAGCATGGTCTCGGTCGCCAGGTGGGCGAGGGTGACCTGGTGCTCGACTGCGGTCACGCGCTGGTTGTTGATGTACGCGCCACCCTGGGTGACGAGCCGGCGAGCGGCGCCCTTGGAATCGGCGATCGTGCGGGCGAGCAGATCGATGATGCCGACGCCGGCGGCGAGCTCGTTGCGCGGCACGTCGACGGTCGGCACGGTGCCGGCGAGCACGCCGAGGTCGGCGTCGGTGAGGCCGTCGAGCGAGTCGCCGAACATCACCCGGCTCGCGACCTCGACACGCGACACCACGTCCGCGCCGTGGATCCACGACGTCATCGTCCGCGCGAGCTCGCGCTGCGCGGTTCGGCGGCTCCGATCGCGGTCGTGTTCGCGGACGAGCTCGTCGAGCTCGTCGAGCGAGCGCAGCGAGAAAATTCGGAGCAGCTTGATCGTCTCGGCGTCGTCGCGGTTGAGCCAGTACTGGTAGAACGCGTACGGCGAGGTCTGCGCTGGATCGAGCCAGATCCGCTCGCCGGTCGAGGTCTTGCCCATCTTGGCGCCGCTGGGGTCGAGCAGCAGCGGCGCGGTCAGCCCGAACACCTTGGGGCCGCGCAGCTTGTGCTGGAGCTCGCAGCCGGCGGTGATGTTGCCGTACTGATCCGAGCCCCCGACCTGCAGTCGACAGCCGTACAGCTTGCAGAGCTGCACGAAGTCGAACGCCTGGAGCAGCATGTACGAGAACTCGGTGTAGCTGATGCCGGACTCGCTCGACAGCCGCGCGTCCACCGAGTCCTTGGCCAGCATGTAGTTGATCGTGAGGTGCTTGCCGAAGTCGCGGAGGAACTCGAGGAAGCCAACGCCGCGCGTCCAGTCGATGTTGTTGGTCATGACCGCGCCGAGCTTCGGATCGTCGAAGTCGAGCAGACGCGACAGCTGCGCGCGGATCCCGGCGACGTTGACGGCGAGCGTGTCGTCGTCCATCAGGACGCGCTCGGCGCTCCGGCCCGAGGGATCGCCGATCATGCCGGTGGCGCCGCCGACCAGGACGATCGGCCGGTGCCCCGCGAGTTGGAAGCGCTTGAGCAGGATCGTCGGCACGAGGTTGCCGATGTGGAGGCTCGGCGACGTGGGATCGTAGCCGGCGTACACCGGCACGATCTGGCTCGCCAGCAGGGCGGCGAGTCCGTCGCGGTCGGTAACGTCGGCCAGGAGGCCACGGGCGTCGAGATCATCGAGGAGCGGCATCTCCCGGCGACCGTAGCGCGGCGGCGGAGTGCGGAAAAGTCGTGGACGGCGTCGGCGTCAGTTTGCCGGGTCGCGCCACGAGCGCGGATTGCGCCGGGCGCCTGAACGGCCGGTGCCCGGCGCATGACGCCCTGGGCTCGCGGGGCTGTCTGCGGGTCGATCGCGCCGAGCAGGACCTGGGCTCGCGGGCTGTCTGCGGCGCGTCGCTCGGGCCGAGACGGGCCCGGGGCTGCCGGGGCTGCCGGGGCTGTCTGCGGCGGATGAGTCTGCGCCGAGCGATGCCGGAGCTCGCGGGCGCTGCCTGCCCGGGATCGGCTCGTCCGGAGACGGGCAGCGGTCTGGCAGCTGTCGGGTGGATCGGCGCTGGCCGAGACGGGCGGGGGCTTCCGGGCTGTCTGCGGGATCGGCTCGGGCCGAGGCGAGCCGGGTCTGCCGGGCTGTCTGCGGCGCATCGGTCTGCGCCCAGCGGCCGGAGCTCGCGGGCGCTGCCTGCGCGGATCGGCTCGTCCCGGAGACGGGCAGCGGTCTGGCAGCTGTCGGGTGGATCGGCGCTGGCCGAGACGGGCCGGGGCTGCCGGGCCTGTCTGCGGGGGATCGGCGCTGGCCGAGACGGGCCGGGCGCCGGGCCTGTCTGCGGGGATCGGCTCGGGCCGAGACGGGCCAGGGCTGCCGGGGCTTTCTGCGGGGATCGACTCGGGCCGAGACGGGCCGGGCGCCGGGCTTGTCTGCGGGGATCGGCTCGCGCGGCAGCGCGTCCGAGGCGCCTCTCGGGGCAGCCGGCTTGCGGTGGTCAGCGGATCGGTCCGCGCGGCAGCGCGTCCGAGGCGGCTCACAAGAACTCGGAGGCTGGTGGTCTGTGCAGCTGTGGATGGCCGGCCTTCCCGCGGGCGCGCGAATGCCCGACGCAGGCCAGAGTGGCGGCAGGGGCTGCTCGAGCCGGCAGGTGGCTCCCGGCGCCTTCGGCGATGGCGATGATCTTGCCAGCGCTCGGTGGCCGGCAAGTATGTCGAGGATCTACTGACGTTTGCGAGGGAGGGTGCGGACCGGGCGGTGCCGGCCGGCGTCGGCGCGGCAGCCCCGAGGCAGGGGCGTGTCCACCGGGAGGCGTCGTCGTGGATCTTGGGCGCCATGAGAGGTTCTGCCCTGCCGCGGACGCAGCTGTTCGCGGATGAGCCGGTCGGTGAGCTGCGTGGTCTCGCAAACCTGACCGATCCCGATGATGTCAGCGCGGTGATCGATCTGGCGGTGATCGGCGCGCGCGGCGACGGCAAGACGCAATTCATCGTGCACGCGATCCGTGCGATGCACGCTCACGCGCCGGCGCTCGGCGGCCCCGAGCAGGTGCTCAACCGCGACGTCCTCAAGCTGGTGCTCGATCCGCGCGCGACGCGGCCCGATGCCACGCCGCCGGGCGTGGTCCCGCACTTCACGTTCCGCATGCGGACCGGCGGGCTGTTCGATCGGCTGAGCTGGATGGGCGTGGCCCGGCTGGCGTGGCGTGCGACCGGGGTGGCGACCGCGCTCGTCGTGGGCGCCGTGCTGATCGTGCTCGGCGCGATCGCCGCGGTCGAGCTCGGCGCCGGGCCGGGCGTGATCGTCGCGGCGAGCGGCGCGGTGGTTGGCGGCGTGGCGGCGCTGGCCGCGCGGCGGCGGATCGCGCGCACCGGCGACGTCGAGGTCGCGTTCTGGGATGTCGCCGGCGAGCAGGTGTACTCGGCCGCGGCGGCCGACTACTACGGCTTGCTCGCCCACCTGGTCGAGGCGCGGCGGCGGCGCGCCGAGGAGCTCGGCCGCGCGTACGCGTTCGCGCCGATCTTGATCTGCAACCCGATCTCGCTCGGCACCGCCGACGAGGGCAGCCCGTACGAGCGGATGCGGCAGCTCCTGCCGCTGTTCGCGACGCTCGATCCGCAGGCGGCGCGCGCGCTGATCGCGATCAATCGCTGGGCGGTGGTAGATCCGATCTGCGCCCGCGGCGCGCTGCGCGACGAGGTCGTGTCGGTGGCATCGAGCGGCCGCGGCGAGGCGCCGGCCCCGGCACGCGCGGTGGCCCGCGAGCAGGTCCGCGCGAACTGCCTCGACGCCGAGGATGGCCGCGATCAGAACGTGCGGCTGACGTACCTGCGCTACGACACGGCGATCAAGACCCAGGTCGAGGTCGACGGCGAGGCCGCGGCGATCACCTACGCGTACGACGATGGTCCGGGGGCGTTCAGCGGCGGGGCCGCGACGCGGTTCCTCGACTGGGTCGTCGGCCTGGTTCGCTGGCCGGCGACGCGCCACGAGCCCGCGGCGGCAACCGCGGTGGTGGCATCGCCGGCGGCGGCACCGGGCCCGGCCGCCGCCGCTGCGCCCGCCGGGTCGATCCCGCCAGCCACGACGCCGGTGGCTGCGCCGCCGCTGTCCGCGTCGCTCGTGCCGGCGGCCTCGCCGGTGCAGGTGACGATGCCGATGTCCGACTCCGGCGTGTGGGCGCGGCCGCAGGACCTGCCGGGGGCACGATGACGCCACGCGCGCGGCGATCGCCGAGCTCGGGGCAGCGCACCAGCGCGATGGCGGCGAGGTTGCGGTGACTCGCGAAATGAGGCCGCGGCACTGCGAGCTTCGCGCCAGCGGCGTCGTGGGCGGGCCTGGGCTCGCAGCGAGGTCGCGGTGAATCGCCACGCGTGGCTGCAGAAGCACCCGAGCCCGCTGACGTCGGGCGGCGAGTTCCACTGGTACCCCGACGTGCCGGCGGCGGGTGATCGCGAGCTCCGGGCCGGTTTCGTCGAGCGGGTGCGCGGGATCGAGCCGCCGGCGGTGCTCTGGCAGATCGAGCGTGGCCGGGTCGCGTGGGGCCAGGTGTTCTCGGCGACCGCGCCGCTCGATGGACGGCGCTATGTCGGCCTCGTGCTCAGCGTGGTGGCGGGCGACCGGCCCGCCGGTGATCTGCTCGCGATGCTCGCGCCGCCGCCGGCCGCGCCGTGGGCCGAGGCGGCGGCCACCGAGTCGCACGGCCGCGACCTGGGGGCGCAGGAGCTGGCCGCGGTCCGGCGCGAGGCATGGGGGGATGTCGCCGGCGTGGCGCGGGCGCTGGTCTCCGGCGGCCCGGCCCGCGTCGATGACCCGGCGAACCCGCGGCTGCCGGCGTGGATCGCGTCGATCGAGCGCACGCTGCCCGAGCCGGGCGCCAGGCCGCGCTGCGGGGTGTGGTGCACCGCGGCTCCGGGCGGCGGGCCGCGCGATCGGGTCGCCGAGCTCGCCGCCGCGGCATGGCGCGAGCCCGCGTCGCGTCAGGCTCGCGCGTGGACGCTGCTGTGCGAGCTGGCCGTCGCGCGCGGCGAGTCGATCGACCAGGTGGGCGCCGCGCTCGAGGCGATCGACGCCGGGATCGCGCTGACGGCGGAGGAACGCGCGCTCGCCGGCGCGGGCGAGGTCGTCGATGTGCTCCATGCCTGGGGGCGCGGCCGCTTCGATGGATCGCCCGCGGCCGACACGCTCGCGGTGCGGCTCGCGGATCTGGTCGCGCTGCGCGTGCTGACCCGGCTCGCCGCGGGCGAGGACGCCGGTCCCGCGATCGCCGAGGCGCGCTGGTACGCGCTGGTGCCGGCGCCGCGTCGCGCGGCGCTGCTCGCCGCCGTCGCGCAGCGGACCGCGTCGCTGCGCGCGGTCGTGGAGGCGCACCATGCGTAGCACCGTGGTGGCAGACCGCGAGCGCCGTGCCCCCGGGCGCGCCGCGTACGCACGCGACGAGGTCAGCGGTCCCGGCGCCGCGCCGGGCGCGAGGTCGCCGCGGCTGCATCGTCGCGTGATCATCGCGG
Organism: Kofleriaceae bacterium; assembly: GCA_036403075.1. Classification (GTDB taxonomy): domain Bacteria; phylum Myxococcota_A; class Polyangia; order Haliangiales; family Haliangiaceae; genus JABFXX01. Next base: position 11,048 of record DASWRS010000150.1, on the reverse strand, counting down.
CGCACCATGCGCGGCTTCGCCATGTTCGATCGCGGCCGGTCGCGGCTGCAGGCCCGGAGGTCAATGATGCGTGAAGCTGCGCGTGCGCTCGATGATGTCAGCGATCACCTCGGCGAGGTCCTGCGCCGCGCCGACGAGCTGCTGGTCGAGTGGTCGAAGTTCGGGGCGCAGGTGCGCGCCCAGGTCGAGCGTGAGACGGCTGCGGTCGGCGAGGTCGTCGAGGGCGCGGTGGGGCGCGCGGCGACCGCGGGGCTCGATCGCGCGATCGGGGACCGGCTGCGCGCACTGACGGTCGAGATCGAGCGGCTCGAGCAGCGCACCCGCGCGGCGTCGCGCGCGGTGGTGGAGCAGCGCGAAGGCAATCGCCGCATCCTGTGGGCGCTGGTTGCCGGGATCGTGCTGGCGAATGCGCTGCTGGTGGTGTTGATCGTGCGCCGGCCGGACGCGGCGCCGGTGGCCGAGCCGGTCCGGCTCGATGCGGCGTCGCAGCCGGTCGAGCCCGCGCCGGGCGCTGTTCCGCCGGCGGCTCCGAACGGGGGTGTGAATGCCGGCCAGGCGCCGGCGGCGGCAGGCTCGAATGCGCCGGGCGCCGGGGTCGCGGCGGATGCGATCACCGGCGGGCAGCAGGCAGTCGGGTCCGGCTCGGCGGCCGCGCCGGGGCCCACGCCCGGCGCTGCGATGAAGCCGGCGACCGGACCCGGCGCAGCGACCAGGCCGGCATCCGCCGGATCCGCAGCTGCGCCCAGGACCGAGCCCGCCGGGGCGAAGGCGTCACCGATCGCACTGCCGCCCAGGCCCGGGCCGGCTCACCCGCACAAGAAGCTGCCGTGAGCGAGCCGGGCATGCCGCCGCCCCTGATGAAGCAGATGGAGAGGACCGGAGGCCGCGCGCCGCGTGCGCCTCGGTGGACCGAGGAGCCGGGCCTGCCGCGGCAGATGGAGCGGACCGGAGGCCGCGCGCGGCGTGCGCCTCGGTGGACCGAGGAACCGGGCATGCCGCGGCGCCTGACGAGGCAGATGGAGAGGACCGGAGGCCGTGCGTCGCGTGCGCCTCGGTGGATCGAGGAGACGAGATGACCGCGGTCGTGCTGTGGTTCTTCGGGCTGGTTGCGCTGCTGGTCGCGACGCTGGTGGCGTCGGCGCGCGCGCGGGCGATGCCGGCCGACGTGGTCGGCCGCGGCGTGATCGCGATCGCCGGCGTGGCGTACGTCGGGATCGTGGTGTCCGCGGTGTGGACGTGGGGCGGCACGACGGCGACGAACGGGCGGGCGACGCAGCTGCGCGAGGGCGCGCTCGTGCGCCTGGTGGTCGACGGGGTGCGCGTGCCGCTGGCGGGGCCGGTGGCGATCGGCCATGCCGCCGGGGCCGCGCTGCGCGTGCCCGGTGATGGCGGCGAGATCGCGCGGATCGAGCCGGCGGCGAGCGGCGGTGCGCTGGTGCACGGCGCGGTGCTCGCCGTGGTGCACGGCGGCGACGGTGCGGCGTCCGCGGCGGCGCGAGGCTGCGCGGCGAGCGAGGCGACCTACGGTGTGCCGGCCGGCGCGGCGGTCGCGGTGGTCGAATGCGACGGCGGCAAGCCGGTGCGCGCGTTCGTGGTGCGCAACGCGCGGCGCGGCGAGCTCGCGATCACGCCGCTGGTGTGGCGCGGCCGGTTCATCGCCGAGCAGCTGACCGCGCGTGCGGGCGACGCGCTGCGGATCGGCGGCGGCGAGGACGCGATCGCCGGGCTGACGACCTGGGACGTGATCTCCCCGCACGGCGCCGCGGCGATGCTCGCGATCCCCGCCGATCCGACGGACTGCGCGGCGTGGCTGCCCGAGGCGGCGGGCCGGGCGCGGGTGGTGGACGCCGGCTGCCTGCTCGACGCCGGGGCGTTCGCGGTGGTCGCGGTGGCGTTCGTGCCCGATGCCGACCGCGTGATCGATCGCGGGCTGCGCGCGGCGTTCGCGATCGGCGGGCCGCCGCTGGTGCTGCTCGTGGTGCTCGGGTTCGCGGCGCGGCGCGATCGCCGGACGCGCAGCATCGGCCGCGCGCTGCGGCTGTGCGTGCTGGGCGCGTCGCTGACCGCGCTGTGCGGCTGGCGCCTGCTGTGGGCGTACCGCATCGACATGCTGCGCGAGCTCGCCAGCGTCGGGCCGCGGCTGATCGAGAACCAGCTCGGGGTGGCGGCGATCGGCGCCGCGCTGGCGGGCAACGCCGTGCTCGCCCACGAGTCGCTGGCGGTGGCGTCGGCCGGGCGCCGTGCGTTCGCGGCCGTGCTGGCGTGGACCACGTGGCTGGCGATCGCGGTACTGATCGTCGCCGGGACCGAGGGGCCGCCGCCGCTCACGCCGGCGCGCGCCGGGGTACTGGCGATGTCGCTGCTCGGCGCGATCGCTCCGGTCGCGTGCGCGGTGGCGTCGCGGCTGACCGCGCGGCTCGCGCCCGAGCTCGGGCTGGCGGCGATCGCGGCGGCCGCGATCGCGGGCAAGCTGGTCGCGCCGCGCTCGGCGCTGATCAAGCTCGGCCTGGCGTACGCGCTGGTGCTCGCGGCACACGCCGCGCTGCGCCGGCTCCTGAGCCGTGACACGACGCTGGTCGGGCGCTGCGCCGGGGTCGCGCTGCTCGCGGTCGCGGCGCTCGCGCTGGCGCGCTACGACACCGGCGTCACGCTGGCGATCGCCGGGATCGGGCTGTCGCTGGCGATGCTGGTCGCCGGCCACGATGCCGCGTACGACGCGTCGCAGTCGGCGCGGATCGGCGTGCTCGAGCGCGAGCACGCGCGGCTGCTCGCGGCGCACGGCGCGGCGGGGATCGCGATCGCCGTCGGGGTCGCGGCGTGCGCGCTGAGCGCCGGAGATCGCGCGCTGGTCACCCGCGGCGCCGCATTTGCAGTGCACGCGCCGCTGGTGATCGCGGCGCTGTTCGCGATGGCGGCGGCGATCGCGCACTCGCACCGCCGCGGCTGGGCGCCGTGGCTGTGCGCCGCGCTGGCCGCGCTCGCGGTGTGGGGTGCGCGCGACGCGCTGGTCGAGCGCGCGACGGCGGGCGACAACGTCGGCTCGCGGCGGGTCGCCGCCGTGCTCGATCCGGGGTACGCGGTGCTGCGCGACGAGCGGACGTACGTCGCGAATGCGTCGGCGTGGCGCGAGGCCGCGCTGCCGCACGCCGGCACCGCGGATCGCTGGACGGGGGAGGGCTACTTCGGGGCGCGGGTCCGCGATCCGGGCGTGGCGCGCTCGATCGACAACGACTACCTGCCGGTGCTGGTCGCGCGCGAGACCGGGATCGGCGGCCTGACCCAGACGATCGCGCTGCTGCTCCTGATCGCGGTCGGCGGCGGCGCGATCGCCAGCCTCCGGCTGCGCCACGCCAGCCGGCAGCATCGCGCGCGCTGGCTGATCACCGCGGTGGCCGGTGCGCTCGCGGTGTACCAGCCGCTCGCCGCGCTCGGCGTGCTGCCGCTGACCGGGATCAGCTGGCCGGGACTGGGCATCGACAGCCCGGCCGATCTGTGGCTGTTCGTGCTCGGCGCGGTGTGGTGCCTCGCGTGCGGCGACGATGTCGTCGATGACGAGCGGGTCCGGCGCACCGCGCGGCTGCGGCGCGCCCGGGCGGTCGTGCTCGGCGCGCTGGGCATCGCGGCGGTCGCGGCGGTGATCCTGCTGGCGCGCGCGGGGTCGGCGGTGCTCGGCCGGGTCGCCGCCGAGGACGAGCGGATCGACGCGGCGCTCGGCTACGCGGCGACGATCGCGTGCCCGTGGCCGAGCCACGACGGCGCCACGCTCGAGGACGTGGTGCCGGCCGGCGTGTCCGGGACGCCGCGCGACGACGCGACCGCGCGGTTCGAGCGCGAGCTCGCCGCCGCCTGGGCCCGCGACCGGCCGTTGCTGGTCGCCGCGCTGGCGCCGTGCAGCGATCGCGCGGGGCGCTGGACGCTAGCGCGCGACGGGCAGGCCTGCGTCGCGACGTTGCGCGCCGGGATCCCGACGATCCGGCTGCGCACCGAGCGCACCGCCGGCGGGCTGCGCGGCTCGTGCAGCGTCGCGCGCGCCGACGACCTGATCGCGGCGATGCGCGCCCCGGTGCGCGCGGTGCGTGCCGCGCGGATCCGCGTGGTCGGCGAGGCGATGGGCGCGGCCGCGGCCGACGTCGGCGAGCTGGTCGCCGGGGCCCGCGTGGTCCGGCTCCGGCCCGGTGCGCCCGTCGCCGAGCTCGCCGAGCTGCCGGCGGGGCTGACGCCGGCGAGCCGCCTGGTCATCGCCGGCGACGTCGCGCTCGACATCCGGGCCGCGCCGCGCGGCGCGATGCTGCACGGCGCCGCCGAGCTGTTCGTCGCCGAGCCCGGCCAGCCGCCGGTGTGGCGGCGCATGACCCACGGCCCCGACGTGCTGCTCGATCGCGTGACCCTGATCGCCGCGGGCCCGCCCGAGCGCCGCCGGGTCGCGCTGTTCCGTCCGCCGCGGGCCTGGGCCGGCTCGCCGCCCGCGGTCGACATGCTGCTCGCCGACGATACGGCCTCGGTCGGTGATCGCGCGCGCCGGGTCTATCCCCATGGCGCCGCGCTGCCCGAGCTCGGCTGGGTCAACCCGTTCGACGTCGAGCGCTCGCTCGGGCTCGACGGCTGGATCCACGCCGCGCTCGCCCGGCCGGCGGCTACGGGAACGCCGGCACCCGTTGCGTGCGGCACGCTGGCGCCGGTCGCGATCGCGCGCGACCACGTGTGCTCGCCGAGCCCGCTCGACGGCGTGACCGAGTGCCGCGTGTCGCTGCAACCCGAGCTCGCCGCGCGGCTGCACGCGATCGCCGCCCAGGTCGCCGCGGATCCGAAGCCGCACACCGGCCGGGACACGATGCCGGTCCGCGTCGCCTACGTCGTCTTGCGCGGCGACACCGGCGAGCTCCTGGCGCTGGGCAACGTGGTCCCCGGCCGGGCGCCGCTCGCCTACGCGCCGGCCGACGCCGCCGCCGAGGCCGCGCTGATCAAGCTGCGCGAGTCGCGCGGCGAGTCCGACGCCGAGCGCGTCGAATGGAACCTGCCGATCGCCGTCGGCTCGACGTTCAAGCCGATCGTCGCGCGCGCCGCCGAGCAGGCGTTTTCGCAGGCGCTGGCGAGCCTGACCTTGACCGCGGACGGCCACGCCGAGGGTTGCAAGGGGCGCCGCGGCGCGGCCGTCGATCCGCTGCTCGGCCACTGCCCGCCGACCTCGCTCGCCGAGGCGCCGAGCACGGCCGACCTGCACGACTACCTCGCGCGCTCGCTCAACTGGTACCAGGCCGCCCTCGGCGTGCTCGGCCTGGGGCTGCCCGACGGCACGTTCCAGGTCAAGGGCGAGACCGTGACGCTGGCCGACATCGTCGCCAGCGATCTCTCGACGTGGCCGGCGAGCTCGCCGCTGCAGATCGCCGATGCCAAAGGGCCGATCATCGACGGCCACAACGTCTCGATCGACGGCCTGCGCCGCACGCCGCTGTGGTCGCGCGTCGAGGCGCTGCTCGGCCGCCCGCTGTGCACGCTCGGCGATCGCGGCCACTGCGAGGCCGCCGCCGAGCGCGCCGACCTGTGCGCCGCCCGCGCCCTGCCGATCGCGAGCCCGGGCCGCGACCTGCGCTACCTGGTCGCGCTCGGCCCCGATCGCGTCGACCTCTACGCCGACGATCGTCCGGGGCAGGCTCGGGTGCCGATCCGCGAGTACTTCCAGCTGCTGCGCGGCGCCGGCGTCCACTCGGTCGGCTCGCTCGCCCAGCTCACCGACGCGTTCGGCCGCGTGATCTACGATCCGACGCCGGGCGCGCCGCGGCTCGCCGCCTCGTGGTTCCCGGCGCCATCGGTCGGCGTGACCCCGGCGTGGTCGTGCAGCAAGCCCGAGGGCCACGCCAACACCGTCACCGGCGCCGACGGCGGCCTGTGCGCGGTGGTCCAGTCCGCCGGCACCGCGCATGCGCAGCTCGGCGAGCTGCTCGCCGATCCGAAGATCGTCGTCTACGGTGCCAAGACTGGCACGACCGACTCGCTCGCCGACATCGCGCGCAAGGACACCGCGTGCCAGGCGTGGAACGAGCGCCACCCGCCGGCGACCCAGCTCGCCTGCGGCAAGACCCCGCCCGACGACAGCCTGTTCGTGATCGCGTTCGGCGTGGTCACCGCGCACGGCACGGTGCCGATCACGCTCGGCGTCCAGCTCCAGCGCGGCGGCAAGGGCAGCGCCGCGCACACCACGCCCGAGCTGGTGCGCGCGATCGCCGACTACCTGCGGTAGCGCGTGCGGATCTGGCAGAGGCCGCGCGGGACGGGCCCTAGCTCGCGTCGGGCATCGCCGGATCGCCGTAACCGCGGCGCGCGGCCTCGAGCTCGGCGATCACCTGGCGGACCAGCTCGGCAGGCTCGACGGCGCGCGCGTGCGGCCCCCACTCGAGCACCCACGACACCACCGGGATCAGGCTCGCGCAGGTGAACGTCAGCCGGACGCGGTGATCGGTCAGCTCCTCGAAGGTCTGCGTCGGGTGCCAGACCCGGGCGCGCACGAACGCCGCGCGCTCGGCGCTGAACTCGATCACCACGCGGTGCGGCGCCGCGTCGCCGGTGACGTGGATCCCGAACGCGCCGTTCAAGATCTCGGTGATCCGGAACCCGGGTGGGGCCACGAACGGCGCCTTGCGCAGCGCCTCGGCCTCGCTGAACCGCTCGACCGCGTAGACCGCGATCGGCGTCCCGGGCGGGATCGCCTTGCCGTCGGCCGGCTCGCGCAGCCGGCAGCCCACCACGTAGAGCCCGTGCTTGTAGAGCAGCATCGTGTAGGGCGCCAGGTGCCCGCCGCGCGCGCGGCCGCGGGCGTCGCGGTACGCGAACTTCACCACGCGTCGCGACAGCACGCCGGTCAGCAGCGCGTCGAGCACGTCCTCCTTGCCCTCGTAGGCCTTGGTGCCGCCGTCGGGCACGTACGCGAACCGATCGCCGAGCGACGCGTGCTCGGCGCGCTCCTCCGGCGGCATCCGCTGCTCGAGCTTGCGGGTGAGGCTCGACACGTCCTCCCACAGCGGCGTGCCGCGCAGCACGTCGAACAGGCTCGCGATCGCCAGCAGCGTGTAGCGTTCGCGCCGCGTGATCGCGATGCTCGAGTACGTGCGCTCGACCAGCCGCGCCGCCGCGCGGCCGTCGATCACCACGCTCTCGATCTCGAACCCGGCGCTGCGCAGGTCCGCCAGGTCGCGCCGCACCGTCCGCTCGCTGGTTCCGAGCTGCGCCGCGATGTCGGACAGCCGCCGGCCGCGCCGGAACCCGCGGAGCTCGTCGAGCACCCGCAAGGTCCTGGAGATGTGATTGAGATCGCCTCGTTTATACAAGCGATTTCGAGCATATCCGGACCGAGTTTGCGTGACAAGGGTTGTCCGGGATGGTGCGTATCTTCGTCGTATGAACCACACGACTTCTGCTTCCGGCCGGTCTCGGGCCAGCGCCTGCCACCCTCGCCTGCGCACGGTCACCCGGCCCGTCGCGCTGCCGGCGACGCCGTCGGAGAGCCTCGCCCTCCGCGACCTCCTCGAAGCCAACCTGCAAGCCCTGCAGGCGCTCCACGAGGAGCACCGCCGCATGCTCGACACCAGCCTGCGGACGGTCGACGGCGCCTCGACCGAGCTGCGCAACGAGTTGCGCGCGATCCGCAACGACCGCGCGCCGTGGGTCAAGGCGCTGGCGGAGACCCGTGCGCTGCTGTTCGTCGCGCTCCGCGAGCTGATCATCGGCGGCAACGACGCCGAGCTGTCGATGCACCTGCCGCGGCAGGAGCCGGTCCACCCGCACTCGCACAAGCGCTGAGCGATGCCCAGGCCCGCTTCGCTGCGCCGCTGGACCACCTGCGCGGTGATCTCGGCGACCCTGTGCGTCGACCTGCCGCGCGCGGATCGACCAGCGCGCGACCGCCGCTGGGACGAGATGCCGGCGCCCACGGCACCCGCGGCTCCGCCGGTGCTCGCGGCACCGCACGCGGCGCGCTCACCGCATCGTGAGCGCAGCCATCCGCTGTTCGGCCTCTAGCCGCGCGGTCAGCGCGCGTAGTCCGACGCGCGGGTCTCGCGCACCACCACCACACGGACCTGCCCGGGGTATGTCGCCTCGTTCTCGATCGTGCGCGCGATCTCCTTCGACATCATCGACGCCTGCGCGTCGTCGACCTGATCGTTCATCACCATCACGCGGATCTCGCGGCCGGCCTGCAGCGCGTACGCGCGCTCGACCCCGCCGAACCGCTTGCAGATCGCCTCGAGGTCGTCGAGCCGCTTGATGTACGACGCCAGCTGCTCGCGCCGCGCGCCCGGCCGCGCCGCCGACAGCGAGTTCGCCGCCGCGACGATGTGATCGAGCAGCGCCTGTGGCTGGGCGCCACCGTCGTCGCCGTGGTGCGTCGCGATCGCCTGGCACACCCGCGGCGACTCCTGGTGCTTGCGCGCCAGCTGCGCGCCGACCTCGGCGTGCGGCCCCTCGTGCTCGTGGTCGACCGCCTTGCCGAGGTCGTGGAGCAGCCCGGCGCGCCGCGCCAGCTTCACGTTCGAGCCCAGCTCCGCCGCGATCAGCCCCGCCAGGTAGCCGACCTCGATCGAGTGCAAGAGCACGTTCTGCGCGTACGACTGCCGGAACTTGAGCTTGCCGAGGTGCTTGACCAGCTCGGGGTGCACGCGGTGCAGCCCGAGGTCGAACACCGCCTGCTCGCCGGCCTCCTTGCAGATCTTGTCGACCTCCTTCTCCGCCTTGCGCACCACCTCCTCGATCCGCGTCGGGTGGATCCGCCCATCGGCGACCAGCGCCGAGATCGCGAGCCGCGCGATCTCGCGGCGCACCGGGTTGAAGCACGAGATCGTGATCGACTCCGCGGTGTCGTCGATGATCATGTCGATCCCGGTCGCGGCCTCGAGCGCGCGGATGTTGCGGCCCTCGCGGCCGATCAGCCGGCCCTTGAGGTCGTCGCTCGGCAGCGGCACGACCGCCACCGTGCGCTCGTGCACGAACTCGCTCGCGAACCGCTGGATCGCGGTGGCGACGATCGTCTTGGCCCGCGCCGTCGCCTCCTTGTGCGCGTCGTCCTCGATCCGCTTGATCTCGACCGCGGCGCTCGCCAGCGCCTGGCCGCGGACCTCGTCCTCGAGCTGCTTGCGCGCCTGCTCCTCGGACAGCCCGGCGACGGCCTCGAGCTTCTTGCGGGCCTCGGTCTGCGCGGCCTCGGCCTTCTCGACGGCGGTGTCGGCCTGCTTGATCTTGCCGTCGATCGACTTCTCCTTCTTGTCGATCTCGCCGGCGCGCCGCTCGGCCTCGCGCCGGGTCTTCTCGACCTCGCGCTCGCGCTGCGCCAGGCCTTCCTCGCGCTTCTGCAGCTCGGTGCGCCGGGCACGCAGGTCGTCGTCGAGCTCGGCCTTGCGGCGCCGCGCGGCCTCCTTGCCCTCGACTTCGGCGGCCTGCTTGATCGCGTCGATCTCGACCCGCGCCGCGGCGCGGATCTTCTCGGCCTCGTCGGCCGCTGCGCGCTGCGCACCGCCGGTGTCGCCGCGCGCGCGACCGAGCCGCGTTCCGAGCCACACACCGGCTCCGAGCCCGAGCGCCACTGCTACCAGCAGGTAAACCGTTTCCATGCGTTCACGCGACCACGTGGGTCGCGACCTCGGTGATGAGGACGTGCAGCGCCGCGTCATGCGGCTCGCGCGTGACCTCGTCGACCACCTGCCGCTCGAACGCCAGCCCGATCCGCAGCGCAGCCGGCCCCGCCGCTGCGAACGTTGCGTCGTAGTGGCCGCGGCCCCAGCCGAGCCTCCCGCCCGCCCGGTCGAACGCCAGGCCGGGCACCACGAACGCCGCGATGTCGCCGAGCGCCACCGCCGGCGCATCCGCGCTCGGCTCGCGCAGCCCGAACCCCGACGGCGCCAGCGCCTCGGGTGGCACCGCATGAAACGCCAGCACCCGCGCCCGGCCATCGACGCGCGGGTACGCCACGGTCAGTCCGGATGCGCGCGCGAACGCATCGATCCGCGTCGTGTCGACCTCGCTGCCCTTCGCGGCGTACAGCGTCACCACCTGGCCCGGCGACAACCGCACCGCCAGCAACGCGTTCGCTGCGTCACAGATCGCCGCGCTCGCCGCGGCGCGCTCCGCCGCCGTCATCGCATCGCGCGATGCGAGCGATGCACGCCGGGTGGCCAATTTGCCACGCGGGCCTCGATAGTCTGGGGGCGGCACGGGCGGGAGCAAGTGCTTAGGCGGCCATCATAGCCACAACGCCAGCTACGCTATCAAGCCACCAAGCCATCGAATCGGCTAGGAAAACTACAACGACTCAGCGCAGCGTCGCGTGCTGGCGCATGATGAAGTTCGCCAGCGGCCGCCCGTCCTCCTCCTCCACCATGATCCGCAGCCCCATCCCGGGCCGGTCCACGTCGACATCGATCCGCACCACCTCCGCCGTCAGCTGCAGCGGCGGTTCTCCCGGCAAATTCAAGTGGATCTCGGCCGATGACCCGGCGGCGATCTGCCGGTCAGACCGCAGGAATAGCCCCGTGCGGGACAGGTCCTCGACGAAGCCATCGATGACGGTCCCATCCGACCGGCATTGGGCTGGAACCCGGACGGGGACTCGAACCGCTTCCCGCTTGTCCATGTGCTAAAAGGTAGGTTAGAGACCCAAGTTCAGGAAATCAAACTTTCTCTGGCGAGCCTCACGCCAGCTGCCCGAATTTCCTTCGAATGGTCGGACCGCTGACATCGGCCCGCCGATCGGGTCTCGCTCCGGCCACGACGCACCCCGCCAGCTTGCATTCCGGCCCCGGATCCTTCAGATTGCGCCGCACGCCAGAGGGCCCATAGCTCAGTGGTAGAGCACCGGCCTTTTAAGCCGAGGGTCGAAGGTTCGAGACCTTCTGGGCTCACCCGCAACTCCCAAGACCCCATCGTCCAGAGGCCTAGGACACCCGCCTTTCACGCAGGTAACACGGGTTCGAATCCCGTTGGGGTCGCTCTCCCACACTTGATCGACTTCGGCGCTCAGATCAGACGCCTCGGTCGCGTCACGTTGTCGGAGGCACCATGGC
>DASWRS010000149.1:0-19837 GCA_036403075.1 Kofleriaceae bacterium | reverse complement strand
CCGTGAACTTCGCCAAGCCCTTGGCAGCCTGCACCTTGGTGATCGCAGCCGTCAGCGTGGTCTTGCCGTGGTCGACGTGACCGATCGTTCCGATGTTGACGTGCGGCTTGTTGCGGACGAACTTTTCTTTCGACACGGCTGGGTCTCCTCAGTTGGGTCGCAGCGGCACAGGGTCAGGGGTCAGGCGCGAGCAGTGATCAGGTCGTCCCGGAGTTGCTGCGGGACTTCAGCGTAGTGGTCGAGCTCCATGGCGTAGGTCGCGCGGCCCCGGGTCCGGTTGCGCAGGTCGGTGGCGTAGCCGAACATCGAGGCCATCGGGACGAAACAGGCGACGGTCTGTACACCAGGTCGTGCGGTAATTCCAGCGACTTTTCCCCTTCTGGCATGCAAATCGCCCAGAACCTCCCCGACGTGCTCGTCGGGAGTCACCACCTCGAGTGCCATGACGGGCTCGAGGACGGTCGGCGCCGCCTTGTGGGCGGCCTCGACGAAGGCGCGACTCCCGGCGACCTTGAACGCGTAAGGGTTCGAATCTACGGGGTGATAGCTGCCGCCGACGACCGAGACCCGGAGGTCGATCATCGGGTGGCCGGCGATCACGCCGCGCTCGACCGCCTCGGCGACGCCGGCCTCGACCGCCGGGGCGTGCTCCTGAGGAATCTCACTGGTCGACGCGCGATTTTCGTAGACGTAGCCGCCGCCGCGGTCGGTGGGCTCGACCACGAGCTGGACGTGGCCGTACTCGCCGCGCGGCCCGCCGGCCCGTGCGCTGGTCCGCACCAGCTTGTGCTCGCCCTCGCCGCGCCGGGTGACGGTCTCGCGGTACGCGACCTGCGGGTTGCCGACGCGCGCCTTGACGCCGAACTCGCGCCGCATGCGCTCGACGATGATCTCGAGGTGGAGCTCGCCCATCCCCGAGATCACGATCTGACCCGACTCCGGATCGGTGGTGACGTGGAACGACGGATCCTCGATCGCGATGCGCTCGAGCGCCTGGGCGATCCGGGCGACGTCCTCGTCGGTCTCGGGCTCGATCACCACGCCCATCACCGGGCTCGGCACGCGCATCGCATCGAGCAGGATCGGCGCGCGCGGATCGGCGAGCGTGTCGCCGGTCGACAGCCGCGTGCTGCGCTTGGGGTGCGCGGTCACCGGCACCGGATCGTGCACCGCGCCGATCATGCCGGCCTCGATCTGCTTGATGTCCTCGCGGTGGTTCGCGAACATCCGGACCAGCCGGCCGATGTGCTCGAGGTGGCCCTTGGTCGCGTTGAGCACCGAGTCGCCGACGCGCAGGCAGCCGGCGTAGACCCGGACGAAGGTCAGCGTGCCGCCGGCCTCGTCGATCTGGACCTTGAACGCGAGCGCGGCCAGCGGCTCGCTGTCGGCGAGCTCGCCGGCAGTGCCGAGCCGCCTGACCAGCGTCGGCGCGCTGGTGGGCTCGCGCGGATCGCGCCCGCGGATCTCGGGGAAGTCGGCCGGCGACGGCAGGTAGTCGAGCACGGCGTCGAGCAGGTTGTGGATGCCCTGGTTGCGAAACGCCGCGCCGACCAGCGCCGGGACGCCGCGGTTGCCGAGCGTGATCCTGCGCAGCGCGGTCCGGATCGCGGCCTCGGACAGGTCGCCGCCGGTGACCCACGCCGCCATCAGCTCGTCGTCGCGCTCGGCGATCGCCTCGAGCATCGCGTCGCGCGCCCGGGCCGCGGCCTCGACGACATCGTCGGGGATCGGACCGTCGGTGAACGTCGCGCCGAACGACGCCGCGTCCCAGGTCCGCGCGCGCATCGTGATCAGATCGACCACGCCGGCGAACATCGGCCCGAGGCCGAGTGGCAGCTGGATCGCGATCGGCGACGCGCCGAGCCGGGTGCGGATCTCGTCGAGCACGCGCGCGGGCTCCGCGCCCTCCCGATCGCACTTGTTGATGAACGCGATCCGCGGGATCCGGTAGCGGTCGGCCTGGCGCCACACCGTCTCGCTCTGGGACTGGACGCCCTCGACCGCGTCGAACACCGCGATCGCGCCGTCGAGCACGCGCAGCGAGCGCTCGACCTCCATCGTGAAATCGACGTGGCCCGGCGTGTCGATCAGGTTGACGACGTGGTCCTTCCAGCCGAACGTGGTCGCCGCCGCGGTGATCGAGATCCCGCGCTCCTGCTCCTGCTCCATCCAGTCGGTGACCGTCGAGCCCTCGTCGACATTGCCCAGTCGCGACGTGACACCCGAGTAGTACAGGATGCGCTCGGTCGTCGTGGTCTTGCCGGCGTCGACATGCGCCATGATCCCGATGTTGCGGGTGCGCGCGAGCGGCGTGGTGCGGGAGGCGGGCTTTTGCACGGCGTGTTCGAGAGGAACCAGCGCCGCGGGGCACGAACGAGGCGACGAGGTCCGCGTCGGTGCGCGGCGGTCATCGCCATGAGCTCAGTGGTTTAGACCACGCACCTTCCGAGAACAGTCGGTGCGGCTACCTGCCGAGCCCCGCGTGGGGGATGCGCGTTCGTTCGATCTCGCCTCCTCGATGCCTGCGGGATGCCTGGGGATGCCTGAGTTACCAGCGGTAGTGGGCGAACGCCTTGTTGGCGTCGGCCATCTTGTGGACGTCCTCGCGCTTCTTGACCGCGTTGCCGCGGTTCTGCGCCGCGTCGACGATCTCGTTGGCGAGCCGGTCCATCATGGTCTTCTCGTTGCGATCGCGAGCGTACTCGACGAGCCAGCGCATGCCCAGCGCCAGCGAGCGATCGGGGCGCACGTCGACCGGGACCTGGTAGGTCGAGCCACCGACGCGGCGGCTCTTGACCTCGACGCGCGGCCGGACGTTCGACAGCGCGCGATCCCACACCTTCAGCGGATCGTCCTTGGCGCGCTCGGCGACCATGTCGAGGGCGCCGTACACGATGCCCTCGGCGACCGCCTTCTTGCCATCGCGCATCACGACGTTGACGAACTTGGTGATGCGGCGGCGGACATCCGACGGTGCGTCGGTGAACTTGGGGTCCGGCAGGACCTTGCGCTTGGGGACTTCACCTTTACGAGGCATGGCTGGTTCCTGGGCCGCCCTACTTGGGGCGCTTCGCGCCGTACTTCGAGCGCGACTGCTTGCGGTTCTGCACGCCGGTGGTGTCGAGCGTGCCGCGGATGATGTGGTAGCGAACGCCCGGCAGATCCTTTACGCGGCCGCCGCGGATCAGCACGACCGAGTGCTCCTGCAGGTTGTGGCCCTCGCCCGGGATGTAGGAGGTCACCTCCATCCCGTTGGTCAACCGCACGCGGGCGACCTTGCGCAGCGCCGAGTTCGGCTTCTTGGGCGTGGTGGTGTACACGCGCGTGCAGACGCCGCGCTTCTGCGGGCACTGCTTCAAGGCCGGAGACGCGCTCTTCATGCGCGCCTTCTCGCGACCCTTGCGGACGAGCTGATTGATGGTGGGCATGAAAGCGAGCGCGAACTCTTATGGATCACGCCCGCGGTGTCAAGGGGCTTCCGCGTGGAAAGACGCGGCCTTGGCTCGATCCATGCGCGCGGCGCCCTCAGATCGTGCGGGTGAGCCATCCGGCGAGGCGGCGAACCTGGCTGCTGGCATCGTGCTGGGCCGCGTGCCGGAGGTACGGGAGCGCCGGCCGGCCGACGGTGAACCGCAGGAATCCCTGCGCCTTGCGCGACGTCCTGTTGCTCGCGAGCATGCGGATGACGTTGCGGTTGATGGTCGGATTGGACTTGTACTGCGCATTCTTCTTGATCGCCGCGGCGTAGTGCTCCATCGCCACCGTCCACCAGCGCTGGTCGTAGTACAGGTTGCCCAGCAGGAACGGAATGTAGGCGCTGGCCGGCGTCTTCTTCCAGAGCGCCCGCAGGCTGGCGAGCGCCAGGTCGCGCTTGCCGTCCTGGACCAGCTGGACGGCGCCCGGCAGCGTGGTCGCACGCACCGGGGCCATCGGTGCGTGCCGCTCGACCTCCTCGGCGGTCTTGGGGGCGTTGACCTCCTCGTCGTCGTCGTTCGTCGGCTTGGTCGACGCCGGCGCCGGGTCCTCGGCGGTCGTCGGGTCCATCTCGATGTCCGATCCGATACCCGACCCGATGCCCGGCGCCGCTTCGGTCGGGGGCTCGACGGCCTGGCTGCCTGGGCCCGGGACGGGCTCCACGGCGCCGGCGTCGAGGGCGGCCGGGGCATCCGGTGCAGTCGTGCTGCCGCTCGCTGGCGCCCCAGGGGACGCGCTGCCAGCCGGTTCCCGGGCGTTGCTGCCCGCCTCCGCCGCGCCGCCCGCCGGCTCCGCTGCGCTGCCGCTGCCCAGTGCGCTGCCGCTGCCCGGCGCCGCCGCGGCGAGCGTCGTGGGGCCTGCCGATCCCGCCGTGCCCGCCGTGCCCGCGGACCCCGCCGAGTCGCCCGGGCTGGCGGAGGCAGCGGCCGAGCCGCTCGAACCAGCCGCAGGCTGCGGATCGGCCTTGTCGTCGGGCGTGGCCGGCGTGGCCGGCGTGGCCGCGCTGCCCGGCGCCGTCCCGGCCGGCTGCGCGCCACGCGCCTTGATCCACCATACCGCGGCGCCGACCCCGCCGGCGAGGATCGCGAGCAGGAGCAGCGAGCCGAAGAACCCGCCGGAACGACGGCGCGGCACCGGGGTGATCAGCTCGGCCGCGTCGCTGAGGTCGAGCACGGTCGGGGCCAGCCCGGCGGACTTGCGGGCCTCGCTGGTCCGGCGGATCACGGGGTCGCCGCCGCCGTCGCCGCCGCCCTCGCCGCCGAGCCGCGCGCTCGACACCGCGTCGATCGCCTCGGCGAGCTCGATCGCGCTCTGGAACCGCTCGCCCGGCGACTTCGCCATGGCCGTGTCGACCACGTCCTGCAGCCCGCGCGGCAGCGGGACGCCGGGCATGCGCTCGGCGAGCCGGGGGATCGGCGCGGCGCGGTGCATGCCGAGCAGCGCGAGCGTGTCGTCGGCCTGGAACGGCCGCTCGCCGGTGATCATCTCGAACAGCACCACGCCGGCGGCGTAGATGTCGGTGCGCGCATCGATCAGGCCGCCGCCGACGGTCTGCTCGGGCGCCATGTAGTTCGGCGTCCCGACGACGACGTTGGACTGGGTCGCGTCGCGGCCGACGGCGCCGCGCAGCCGGGCGAGCCCGAAGTCGAGGATCCGCACGTGGTCGCCGGTGCCGATCTCCTCGGTCACCATGATGTTGGCCGGCTTGACGTCGCGGTGCACCACGCCCTGGGCGTGGGCGTGCGCGAGCCCGGCGGCGATCTGCCGGATCAGCGCCAGCGCGCGCTGCGGCGGCAGCGCGCCGTTATCGATCAGCGCGCGCAGCGTGGTGCCCGAGACGTACTCCATCACCAGGTAAGGCGCGCCGTCCCAGACGCCGAAGTCGACGACCGAGACGCAGTTGGGGTGCGCCAGCTTGCTCATCACCCGGGTCTCGCGCTCGAATCGCGCGAGGAACTCCGAGTCGTTGGCGAACGGCGCGTGGAGGAACTTGATCGCGACCAGCTTGCCGACCGGGACGCGCTCGGCCTTGTAGACCACGCCCATCGACCCCGAGGCCATCGCCTCGATGACCTTGTAGCGGTCGTCGACAAGGCACCCGATCCGCGGATCGGGCTCGATGCCTGACTCGTCCACCATGAGCCACTGCGAGCGTAGCACGTCGATCAAGCGTGCCGCCGGCCTCGACCCGGCGTGACGAGGCGCCGGCGATCACGAGCCTGGAGGGCCAGCGGCGCGGCACGATGCCACAACACGCGACGCGCGGGGCGCCTCAGGTGACCGCGAGCCTGGAGGTCGAGGATCGCGCGACGCGACGCGACCCGCGGGGGGCCTCTCAGGCGATCACGGCCTGGAGGTCAATGCGTCCACTTCTCCTCGCGGCGGTGCTCGCCGTCCTCGTACTCGTGCGCCATCACGAAGTGATAGGCGACCTCGCGCGCCTTCTCGCTCTCGACCACGCACTCGAACAGCCACTCTCCGTCGGTCTCCGACGGCTCGACCTGGACGTAGGCGATCTCCGCCGGGAACACGAGCAGCTCGCCGACCAGGTCCTTGGCGCGCGCGAGCTGGACCACGAGCGTGTGGTTGTCTTCGGTGATCAGGGTCCAGTGGAAGTCGTCGTGATCGAGCAGGACGACCTCCGGAGTACCCGCACGGACGATGCAGTTCGCGTGACCCTGGAGCCATGCCCAGAACTTGTCGAAGCTGAGCGTGGTCGCCACGGCCGCCAGTTTCTTGCCCGTCGAAGCCATCGCCGCGGAGGATAGCCACGGCCCCACGGAGTGCAAGCACTACCGGGGACGACGACCATGACGGCCCGAAACGCAGCGCGGCCGCACCCCCGACGGGGCACGGCCCACGCAACTGCGCGAGTTTACGGAAACGAAACCCGCCGAGCGAACCGCTACTCGGCCGCGAGGTCGGCGGCGTCGCGCGCTTCCTCGCTCTCGATCGCCATCGCGTTGCTGCCGCCACCGTAGCCGGCGTCATCGTCGGCCTGGACATCGACCGTCAGGCGCTTGTACGCGCCCAGGCCGGTGCCCGCCGGGATCAACCGCCCCATGATGACGTTCTCCTTGAGGCCGCGCAGGTAGTCGACCCGCCCGTTGATCGAGGCCTCGGTCAGCACCTTGGTGGTCTCCTGGAACGACGACGCCGAGATGAACGACTCGGTCGACAGCGACGCCTTCGTGATGCCGAGCAAGAGCGCGTCGCCCTTGGCCGGCTGGCCACCGGCGACGATCACGCGCTCGTTCTCCTCCTCGAAGATGTGCTTCTCGACCTGCTCGTCGAGCAGGAAGTTGGTGTCGCCCGGATCGGTCACCGTCACGCGCCGCAGCATCTGACGGACGATCGACTCGATGTGCTTGTCGTTGATCCGCACGCCCTGGAGCCGGTAGACCTCCTGGATCTCGTCGACCAGGTACTTCGCCAGCGCGCGCTCGCCGAGCACCTTGAGGATATCGTGCGGGTTCGCCGGACCGTCCATCAGCGCCTCGCCGGCGCGGACCCGGTCACCCTCGCGGACCGACAGGTGCTTGCCCTTGGGGATCAGGTACTCGGCCGGATCGCCGACCTCGGGCACGACCAGGACCTTGCGCTTGCCCTTGGTGTCCTTGCCGAAGTGCACCGTGCCGTCGATCTCGCAGATCACCGCGTGATCCTTCGGCTTGCGGGCCTCGAACAGCTCGGCCACCCGGGGCAGACCGCCGGTGATGTCCTTGGTCTTGGTGGTCTCGCGCGAGATCTTGGTGATCACGTCACCGGCCTCGACGTAGTCGCCGTCGTTGACGTAGATCGTCGCTCCAACCGGCAGGAAGTAGCGCGCCTCGCCCTCGCTGGGGCCGCCGCCCGGCAGCCTGACGGTGTTGCCGTCGGCGTCCTTCAGCGTGATCCGCGGCCGGCTATCGGCGTCCTTGGACTCGATGATCGTCTTGCGCGACAGGCCGGTGATCTCGTCGAGCGACTCCTGCATCGTGACGCCGTCGATGATGTCGCCGTACTTCACGTAGCCGGAGACCTCGGTGACGATCGGCATCGCGAACGGATCCCACTCGGCGAGCAGCTGGCCCGCCTTGACCCGGGCGCCGTCGGCGACCATCAGGCGTGCGCCGTACTGCAGCCCGTAGCGCTCGCGCTCGCGGCCGATGTCGTCGACCAGGACGAGCTCGCCCTGGCGGTTCATCACGACCCAGTGGTCCTTCTTCTTGACCAGCTGGACCGAGTTGAGCTTGACCGTGCCCTCGTTGCGCGACTCGAGCGAGCTCTGCTCGGTGCGGATCTGGCCGACGCCGCCGATGTGGAACGTCCGCATCGTCAGCTGCGTGCCGGGCTCGCCGATCGACTGCGCCGCGATCACGCCGACCGCCTCGCCGATGTTGACCATGTGGCCGCGCGCCAGGTCGCGGCCGTAGCAAAGCGAGCAGATCCCACGCCGGGTCTCGCACGCGAGCACCGAGCGGATCTTCACCCGGTCGATACCGGCGTTGTCGATGATCTTGACGTGATCCTCGGTGATCTCCGAGTTCGCCGGACACAGCACCTCGCCGGTATACGGGTCGACCACGTCCTCGAGCACGACGCGGCCCAGGATGCGATCGCCGAGGCGCTCGATGATCTCGCCGCCCTCGATCAGCGGCATCATCTCGACGCCCTGACGGGTGCCGCAGTCGAACTCGCTGATGATCGTGTCCTGCGAGACGTCGACCAGGCGGCGCGTCAGGTAGCCCGAGTTGGCGGTCTTGAGCGCCGTGTCGGCGAGGCCCTTGCGGGCGCCGTGGGTCGAGATGAAGTACTGGTGGACCGACAGACCCTCGCGGAAGTTCGTGGTGATCGGGGTCTCGATGATCTCGCCGGACGGCTTGGCCATCAGGCCGCGCATCCCGGCGAGCTGCCGCATCTGCTGCTGCGAGCCGCGGGCGCCCGAGTCCGCCATGATGAAGATCGAGTTGAACGACGGCGCCTTCTTCAGCGTCGCGCTCTCCGGATCCTTGAACTCCTCGGTGGAGATCTCCTTCATCATGTCCTTGGCGATCGACTCGGCGACCTGCGCCCAGATGTCGACGACCTTGTTGTAGCGCTCACCGTCGGTGATGAGGCCCTCGGTGTACTGCTCCTCGATCTCGGCGACCTCCTTCTGGGCCTCGCCCAGCAGGACCTCCTTGGACGGCGGGATCACCATGTCATCGAGGCAGATCGAGATCCCGGCGCGGGTCGCGTAGGTGTAGCCGGTGGTGCGCAGCGCGTCCGCCAGGAGCACGGTCGCCTTCTGGCCGGCCTCGCGATACACGAGGTCGATCAGCTCGGCGAGCTGCTTCTTGCCCATCACGCGGTTGATCGCGTCGAACGGGATCTGGCGCGGGCAGATGTCGCGGAGCAGCGCGCGGCCGACCGTGGTCGACACCAGCTCGGTGCCGTCGCCGTCGGGCTTGCGCATGCGCAGCTTGATCGCGGCCTGGAGGTGGACCTCGCCGTGATCGTACGCCATGCGGACCTCGGCGACCGAGCCGAACACGCCGCGCGCCATCTGGCCGTTCTTGGCCTCCTTGAACTCGCCCCGGGCGTACGGACGCTCGCGGGTGAGGTTGTAGAGCCCGAGCACGATGTCCTGCGACGGCACGATGATCGGCTTGCCGTTGGCCGGCGACAGGATGTTGTTCGTGCTCATCATGAGCACGCGCGCTTCCATCTGCGCCTCGATCGACAGTGGCACGTGGACCGCCATCTGGTCGCCATCGAAGTCGGCGTTGAACGCCGCGCAGACCAGCGGGTGGAGCTGGATCGCCTTGCCCTCGGTCAGGACCGGCTCGAACGCCTGGATGCCGAGGCGGTGCAAGGTCGGCGCGCGGTTGAGCAGCACCGGGTGCTCCTTGATCACCTCCTCGAGGATGTCCCAGACCTCCGGCCGCTCCTTCTCCACCAGCTTCTTGGCGCTCTTGATCGTGGTGACCAGGTGGCGCTCTTCGAGCTTGTTGTAGATGAACGGCGTGAACAGCTCGAGCGCCATCTTCTTGGGCAGGCCGCACTGGTGCAGCTTGAGCTCGGGACCGATCACGATCACCGAGCGGCCCGAGTAGTCGACGCGCTTGCCGAGCAGGTTCTGACGGAACCGGCCCTGCTTGCCCTTGAGCATGTCCGACAGCGACTTGAGCGGCCGCTTGTTCGGACCGGTGATCGTCTTGCCGCGGCGGCCGTTGTCGAACAGCGCGTCGACCGCCTCCTGCAGCATCCGCTTCTCGTTGCGGATGATGATCTCCGGCGCGTTGAGCTCCTGGAGCCGGCGAAGCCGGTTGTTGCGGTTGATCACCCGGCGGTACAGGTCGTTCAGGTCCGACGTGGCGAACCGGCCGCCGTCGAGCGGCACCAGCGGGCGCAAGTCGGGCGGGATCACCGGGATGATCGTCAGCATCATCCACTCGGGCTTGTTGCCGCTCTCACGGAACGCCTCGACCACCTTGAGCCGCTTGGCGATCTTCTTGCGCTTGGCCTCCGAGGTGATCTCGCGCATCTCCTGGCGCAGGGTCTCGGCGAGCTCGACGATGTTGAGATCCTTGAGCAGCTGCAGGATCGCCTCGGCGCCCATGCCGGCGTCGAACGCGTCGAAGCCCATCTCGTCGAGCAGCTTGGAGTAGCGCTCCTCGGTGAGCAGCTCGCACGGCGACAGCCCGGACTGCTTGGGATTGGTGACGATGTACGCCTCGCAGTACAGCACCTTCTCGAGATCCTTGAGCGGGATGTCGAGCAGGTTACCGATCCGCGACGGCAGGCTCTTGAGGAACCAGATGTGCGCGACCGGCGTCGCGAGCGAGATGTGGCCCATGCGCTCGCGGCGCACCTTGGCCTGGATCACCTCGACGCCGCACTTCTCGCAGACCACACCGCGGTGCTTCATGCGCTTGTACTTGCCGCAGTTGCACTCGTAGTCCTTGACCGGACCGAAGATCTTCGCGCAGAACAGCCCGTCGCGCTCCGGCTTGAACGTCCGGTAGTTGATCGTCTCGGGCTTCTTGACCTCGCCATGCGACCACTCGCGGATCTTCTCCGGCGACGCGAGCATGATGCGGATCGCGCTGAACGAACGAGGGTCCTTCGGCTTCTCGAAGAAGTTGAAGATGTCCTTCACTGATATCTCCTATGACTCGGGGTTCGTTCGTTGCGGATCAACCTGCGCTCCCCATCTTGTCGGCGACTTCGCGGGCGAGCGCGGCCAGGCCGGCGGGGATGCCGGGAGCCTGCTCGGCCGCGCGACGCGGCATGGTGGGGTCTTCGACCAACTCGACGTCCAGGCACAGCGCCTGGAGCTCCTTGAGCAGCACGTTGAATGACTCCGGCAGGCCGGCCTCGAGCACGTGCTCGCCTTTGACGATCGACTCGTACATCCGGGTACGGCCGATGACGTCGTCGGACTTGACGGTCAGGAACTCCTGCAGCGCGTACGCCGCGCCGTAGGCTTCCATCGCCCAGACTTCCATCTCACCCAGGCGCTGGCCGCCGAACTGCGCCTTGCCGCCCAGCGGCTGCTGGGTGACGAGCGAGTACGGTCCGATGCTCCGGGCGTGGATCTTGTCGTCGACCAGGTGGTGGAGCTTGAGCATGTACATCACGCCCACGGTCACCATGTTGTCGAACGGCTCGCCGCTCTTGCCGTCGATCAGGCGGGCCTGACCGCCGACCGGCAGCCCGGCCATCTTGAGCGCGGCCTTGATCTCGTGCTCGTTCGCGCCGTCGAACACCGGCGTGGCCAGGTGGATGCCGGTGGTCAGGGTGCGGGCAAACCGGCCGGTATCCTCGGGGTTGAGCTTGTCGATCAGCGCGGCGTGATCCGGGAACAGCTTCTTCAGCTTGTCCTTGAGCACGTCGGCCGACCAGTTGGTGTCCAGGTACGCCTGGATCTGGTTCCCGAGCGACTTGGCCGCCCAGCCGAGGTGGACCTCGAGGATCTGGCCGATGTTCATCCGGCTCGGCACGCCGAGCGGGTTGAGCACGATGTCGACCGGGGTGCCGTCCTCGAGGTACGGCATGTCCTCCTCGGGGAGCAGCCGCGACACGACGCCCTTGTTGCCGTGGCGGCCGGCCATCTTGTCGCCGACCGACAGCTTCCTCTTGATCGCGAGGTAGACCTTGACCAGCTTGATCACGCCCGGCGGCAGCTCGTCGCCCTTGGTCAGCTTGGCGATCTTCTCCGAGTACTGCTGCTCGATGTTGAACACGTCCTCCTCGCGCTTGGCCGCGAGCTGCTCGAGCTGCTCCTCGATCTTGCCGTCGCCGGCGTCGAGCTGGATCTCGTGCCAGTAGCGGTGCGGGACCTCGTTCAGCATCTCGAGCGAGATCTTCTCGCCCTTGGGCAAGAGGACCTTGCCCTTGTCGTCGACCAGGCGCGACGCCGTGGTCTTGCCGACCAGGAGCTCGCGCATCTTGTTGTAGTACGCCTCCGAGATGATCTTCACCTCGTCGCGCTTGTTGAGCATCAGCAGCTCTTTTTCGGCGTCCTCGATCGCCTGGGCGCGCTCGTCCTTCTCGGTGCCCTTGCGCGCGAACACGCGGGCGCCGATCACCACGCCGATCACGCCGGGCGGCACCCGCAGCGAGGTGTCGCGGACGTCACCGGCGCGCTCGCCGAAGATCGCGCGCAGCAGCTTCTCCTCGGGAGACAGCTGGGTCTCGCCCTTGGGCGTGATCTTGCCGACCAGGATGTCGCCGGCCTTGACCTCGGCGCCGATCCGCACGATCCCCGACTCGTCGAGGTCCTTGAGGGCCTCCTCGCCGACGTTCGGGATGTCGCGGGTGATCTCCTCCTTGCCGAGCTTGGTGTCACGAGCGACGCACTCGAACTCCTCGATGTGGATCGAGGTGAAGACGTCGTTCTTGACCAGCTTCTCGTTGATCAGGATCGAGTCCTCGAAGTTGTAGCCACCCCACGGCATGAACGCGACGACCACGTTCTGGCCGAGCGCGAGCTCGCCGGTCTCGGTCGCCGGACCGTCGGCGATCACGTCGCCGGCCTTGACCCGATCGCCCGGCTGGACGATCGGCTTCTGGTTCATGCACGTGTTCTGGTTCGAGCGCTGGAACTTGACCAGCGTGTAGATGTCGGGGCGGACCGAGTTCGGGTCCTTGGGATCGACCTTGCTCGGCCGGATCACGACGCGGTTGGCGTCGACCCAATCGACCACGCCGTCGCGCTTGGCGACCACGGTGACCCCGGAGTCGCGCGCGACGATGCCCTCCATGCCGGTGCCGATCAGCGGCGACGTGGTGCGGACCAGCGGCACCGCCTGGCGCTGCATGTTCGAGCCCATCAACGCGCGGTTGGCGTCGTCGTGCTCGAGGAACGGGATCAGCGAGGCGGCGACCGACACCAGCTGGTTCGGCGACACCTCCATCAAGGTCACGTCCTCGGGACGGCTCATCACCACGTCCGAGCCCTTGCGGCTCGACACGTAGTCGACGGCGATCTTGCCGGCCTTCTGCTCGGCGTTGGCGTGGGTGATGATCTGCCCCTCCTCCTGCAGCGCCGAGTAGAACTGGACCTCCTCGGAGATCTTGCCCTGCTCGACCGCCCGGTACGGGGTCTCGATGAAGCCGTACTCGTTGACCCGGGCGAACGTCGACAGCGACGCGATCAGGCCGATGTTCGGACCTTCCGGCGTCTCGATCGGGCAGATCCGGCCGTAGTGCGTCGGGTGGACGTCGCGGACCTCGAAGCCCGCGCGCTCGCGGGTCAGCCCGCCCGGTCCGAGCGCCGAGAGCCGGCGCTTGTGGGTGACCTCGGACAGCGGGTTGGTCTGGTCCATGAACTGCGACAGCTGCGAGCTGCCGAAGTACTCCTTGACCACCGCGCTGACCGGCTTGGCGTTGATCAGGTCGTGCGGCATGAGCGTCTCGATCTCCTGAGACATGCTCATGCGCTCCTTGATCGCGCGCTCCATGCGAACCAGGCCGATCCGGTACTGGTTCTCCATCAGCTCGCCGACCGCGCGGACGCGGCGGTTGCCGAGGTGGTCGATGTCGTCGATCACGCCGCGGCCGTTGCGCAGCTCGATCAGGTAGCGGACGGTCTCGAGGATGTCGCGCTTGGTCAGGATCTGGGTCTCGATCGCCTCGTCGATCTTGAACTTGTAGTTGAGCTTGAGCCGGCCGACCCGCGACAGGTCGTAGCGCTCGGCGTTGAAGAACAGGTTCTGGAACAGGGTCTGCGCCGAGTCGAGCGCCGGCTGATCGCCCGGGCGCAGGCGGCGGTAGATCTCCATGACCGCCTCGTCGGGGCCCTGCAGCTTGTCGGTCAGGAGCGTGTTGCGCAGGTACGGACCGACGTTGAGGTTGTCGATGAACAGCACCTCGACGCGCTCGACGCCGCGCTCGCGGAGCTCGTCGAGCTTGGCCTCGGTCAGCTCCTCGTTGCATTGCAGCAGCACCTCGCCCGTCGAGTCGTCGATCACGTCCTTGGCCGAGACCTTGCCGACGAGCTCGTCGAGGTCGATCGGCAGGACGTCGACGCCCTCCTCCTGGAGCTTGCGGATCGCACCCTTGGTGAACTTGCGGTTCTTCTTGACCAGGATGTCCTTGGTCTTGGGGTTGCGGATGTCGCGCGTCGCGCGCTGGCCGACGAGCAGCTCGTAGTTGACCTGGCGGCTGTACTTCTTGCCCTGCTCGAAGTGGATCGTCTCGGTGTCGTAGAAGTAGTTGAGCAGCTCCTCGGTCGAGTACCCGAGGGCGCGGAGCAGCACCGTGGCGTGGAGCTTGCGGCGGCGATCGATGCGGACGTAGAGGATGTCCTTGTGGTCGAACTCGAAGTCGAGCCACGAGCCGCGGTATGGGATCACGCGGGCGCTGTAGAGCAGCTTGCCGGACG
Source organism: Kofleriaceae bacterium (assembly GCA_036403075.1). Taxonomy (GTDB): domain Bacteria; phylum Myxococcota_A; class Polyangia; order Haliangiales; family Haliangiaceae; genus JABFXX01. The sequence continues at coordinate 5,511 of DASWRS010000149.1, read as the reverse complement.
AGTGGGTCTTGCCCTTGTCGTGGTCGAAGAACACGCCGGGCGAGCGGTGCAACTGGCTGACGATGACGCGCTCGGTGCCGTTGATGATGAACGTGCCCGAGTCGGTCATGAGCGGGATCTCGCCGAAGTAGACCTCCTGCTCCTTGACGTCGCGGATCGACTGAACGCCGGTCTCCTCGTTGACGTCCCACACCACGAGCCGGATCACGACCTTGATCGGCGCGGCGAACGTCATGCCGCGCGCGCGGCACTCGTCGACGTCGTACTTGGGCTTCTCGAGGTTGTACGAGACGAACTCGAGCGACGAGGTCTCCGAGAAATCCTTGATCGGAAACACGCTCTTGAACACGCCCTGCAGGCCGATGTCCTCGCGCTTGTCGACGAGGACATCGATCTGGAGGAACTTGTCGTAGCTGCGCTTCTGGATGTCGATGAGATTCGGGATCTCGATGACCTGCTTCAGCTTCGCAAATGTCTTACGTGCCCGAAAGTTCTTCTGGATCTGTGACGCCATGATGAGTGGGTCCCCTTTGGGGTCTCGGGTCAGACGAGACCTGGGTATGTGTCGGAGGCAGACCGAAAAGAGAAATGTGCCGATCCGCAGCCGATCCCTGCTCAGAGGATCGAGTGTGGTTTCGGCTCTAGTGGCTTACGTATGCGACGAGACCGCGCCTTCTCGTCGACATGCGCATGGATGCGAACTATGCAAACCGGGGCTGCGTATAGCACGACCACGGTGAAGGGAAGCGAAAAGTGCGATGCAAGTGGACGTGCCAAGATCTGCACTACCCACATGCGCAGGTACGTTCAGGCGGTGCGATGATACGCGAACGCGCCCTCGTGCCCCAGAAACTGGCCCCGAAACGGGCTCGCTGGCCGGATTCTTGTGGAATCCAGCCAGGTTACTACCAAGCAGCTACTTGACCTCGACCTCGGCGCCTGCGTCCTTGAGCTTCTTGGAGATCTCGTCGGCCTCGGTCTTGTTGACGCCGACCTTGACATCCTTGGGCGCGCCGTCGACCAGGTCCTTGGCGTCCTTGAGGCCCAGGCCCGTGACCTCGCGAACGACCTTGATGACGCCGATCTTGTTGGCGCCGCCGCCCTTGAGCACGACGGTGAACTCGGTCTTCTCCTCGGCGGGCGCGGCGGCGGCAGCCCCACCGCCGGCGGCCGGGGCCGCGGCAACGGCGACCGGAGCCGCCTTGACGCCCCACTTGTCCTCGAGCGACTTCGTCAGGTTGACGAGGTCGATGACGGTGAGGTTCGAGAGGTAGGTGATGACTTCATCCTGAGAGATCGCCATTGTCGTTGTCCTTGTGCAAAACCGGGAAAACCGGGGGGAGGGAAAAGGGGAAGAGCCGCCGCAGCTACTTGAGCTGCACCTCGGCGCCCGCATCCTTGAGCTTCTTCGCGATGTCGTCGGCCTCGGTCTTGTTGACGCCGGCCTTGACGTCCTTGGGCGCGCCGTCGACGAGATCCTTGGCGTCCTTGAGACCCAGGCCGGTGACCTCGCGAACGACCTTGATGACGTTGATCTTGCTCGCGCCGCTGCTCTTGAGCACGACGGTGAACTCGGTCTGCTCGGGCTCGGCGTCCTTGGCCTTGTCGGCGCCTGGGCCCGGGCCGGGGGCGACCGCCGCGCCGACCTTCACTCCCCACTGGCCCTCGAGCGCCTTGAGCAACGCGTCGAGATCGGGCGGCGTCAGGTTGGACAGGTAGTCGACGACTTCTTCGTGGGTGGCCATGGTCTTTCAGCCTCTGGTTCAGCCGCCGAGCGCGCGCTTGCGCGCGTCGATCAGGTACGCGAAGTTCTGGGGACCGGCGATGAGCTGCGCGACGAAGCTCTGCGGCGCCGCGAGGAACGTCATCAGCATCGAGGCGCGGATCTCGTTCTTGCCCGGCATCCGGGCCAGCGCATCGACCCCGGCAACGTCGAGGAGCTGGCCCTCGTAGTAGCCGCCCTTGATGACGAACTTGGGCTCGTCCTTGGCCCATTTCAGCGCGATCTGGGCCGGTGTCTGGGGGACCTCGGTCGACCAGATCACCGCCGTGGTGCCGACCATCAGCGCGGACAGCGGCTCCATCCGGGAGCCCTTGACCGCGATCTTGACCAGCGAGTTCTTCAGCACGCGGTAGTGGCAGCCGGCCTTGCGGAAGTCGTCGCGCATCGTCGTCACCGTCGGCACCTTGATGCCGCGGTAATCGGCGATGACGATCGAGGCGATGTTCGAGAACACTTCCTTGATCTCGCCGAGGACCTGCTGTTTTTCTGCTCTGTCCATCGTGTGCTCCTGTTGCGCGGCGTCTCCCGTGGATGGGCAGAACGCCAAGACCCTCTCGAGTTACAGATCGAGAGGGTCGCGCGCGACATCAGGTCGCGTGGCACCGCTCGTCTCTGCAGGCTGCTTCGGATGGTTGCTCGGGGTTGGGACCGAGGCCATCGCCGGCTTCTTCGACGGGGGTTGATATCTAGATCGGGTGGCTGGTGGCTAGGGCTCCCTGGCTGATGAGCGGGCGGTTCTTATCACATCCCGGACCCGAGATCACTCAGCCTGTGCGGTGAAGATCGACGTGTCGATCTTCACGCCGGGGCCGTGGGTGGTCGACAGGGTGACCGACCGCATGTACGTGCCCTTGGCCGTCGCGGGCTTGAGCTTCATCAGGATCTCGAGCAGCGCGTTGAGGTTCGAGGCCAGCTGGTCGGGCTTGAACGACGCCTTGCCGATCGGGGTCTGGATGATACCGGCCTTCTCGACCCGGAACTCGACGCGGCCGGCCTTGAGCTCGCGAACCGCCCTGGCGACGTCCGCGGTCACGGTGCCGACCTTGGGGTTGGGCATCAGGCCGCGCGGGCCGAGGACGCGGCCGATCTTGCCGACCTGGACCATCATGTCCGGCGTCGCGACCAGCGTGTCGAACTCGAACCAGTTCTCTTCCGAGATCTTCTTGATGTACTCGTCACTGCCCGCATAGTCGGCGCCGGCATCGAGCGCCTCCTTGGCCTTGTCGGGCTTGGCGATCACGAGCACCCGCTTGGTCTTGCCGGTGCCGGCCGGCATCACGACCGAGCCGCGCACCATCTGGTCGGCGTACTTCGGGTTGACGCCCAGGCGGACCGAGACATCGACGGTCTCGTCCCACTTGCTCGAGATCTTGGTCCTCGCGAGGACCGCGCAGCCCTCCGCGACCGTGTACTTCTTGGACCGATCGTAGCCCTCGAGCGCCTTCCGATATTTCTTGCCAGCCATACGCATCTCCCGTGGGTTCTGGTCAAACGCTCACGAGCGTGAGCTCCCAGGTTGCCGCAACAAGGTCAAAGTGACGGCGCCTCCGACCTCGGCGGCGCCGAACCAGGTTTCACAGAATCAGTCGACGACCTCGAGGCCCATCGAACGCGCGGTGCCGGCCACCGACCGGCACGCCGCCTCGACGCTCGTGGTGTTGAGATCAGGCAGCTTGAGCTCGGCGATCTCGCGGACCTGCTTCATCGAGACCTTGCCGATCTTGTTCTTGTTGGGCTCGCCGGAGCCCTTGTCGACCTTGGCTGCCCTCTTGAGGAGGATCGAGGCCGGCGGCGTCTTGGTGATGAAGGTGAAGCTGCGATCTGCATACGCGGTGATGAGGACCGGGATGATCAGGTCGCCCTGCTGCGCGGTGCGAGCGTTGAACTCCTTGCAGAACTGCATGATGTTCAAGCCGTGCTGTCCGAGGGCCGGACCCACGGGTGGCGCGGGGTTCGCCTTGCCAGCGGGGCACTGCAGCTTGATGATCGCGGTGACTTTCTTCATGACACGTCTCTCATACCGGCTTACCGGCTCTACGGACCCGACCGGCTCGACACGACGCGAGCACGAGGCCGCGTTTATGCTTTCTCGACCTGGGCGAAGTCAAGCTCGACCGACGTTGCACGTCCGAACATCGACAGCGAGACCTTGAGCTTCTGCTTGTCCGATTTGACTTCCTCGACGGTCGCCGAGAAGTTCGCAAACGGCCCGTCGGTGACGCGGACCGAGTCGCCGACCTCGAACACGACCCGGGCCTTGGGCTTGGGCTTGCCGCCCTCGCTCATGTTGGTCTGAACGCCCGTGATCTCGCGCTCGGGGACCGGCGTCGGCTTGGTGCCGCCGAGGAACCCGGTGATCTTCGGGGTGTTCTTGACCAGGTGAAACGTCCGGTCGTCCAGCACCATCTGGACGAACATGTACCCCGGGAAGAACTTGCGGGTGGTCGTGCGGCGCTGGCCCTTCACGACCTCCATCACGCTCTCGGTGGGCACCAGGACCTCACCGAAATAGTCGGTAAGATTGGCGTTTTTGACCCGCTCGAGCAGCGTCAGCTTCGCCTTGTTCTCGTGTCCGGAGTAGGTGTGGACGATGTACCACTTCTTCTCGCCCGCCCCGCTCCCCGGCTTCTCGCCCTCGGGCTTGTCGGTATCGCCGCCGTCACCGCCGCCCGACGCGTTGCGCGAGGCGCCGCCGTGCTCGACGTCGGTGCCCGTGCCCGCCGCGTTACCCCCCATAGACGAGCTCCGTGAGGTTCGTCCAGACGAAGTCGAAGAGCCCCAGAATGATCGCGGAGACGATCGCCATGACGATCACGACCATGGTCGCGGCGCGGACCTCCTTGGCGGTCGGCCACGTCACCTTCTTCAGCTCGCTCGACACCTCGTTGGCAAGGTGGTAGATGCGATCATTGCGGTACAGCGCGATGCCGGCGACAGCAGCGCCAACCCCGGCGACCAGCGTGATCTTGGACTCGCTTGGCGAGGTGCCGAAATACCCCCAGACCCAGTCGATGGTCCACTGCAGCAAATAAAACAGCAGCACCGCACCACACAGGTAGATGAGGTGCACTGGTTTGTTGGGTGCGTTCTCTTGGGCCACGGCGTTGTTTCGCTTTCTACTTCTGCTGCACTCTGGCGGCTGTGGCAGGGGAGACAGGACTTGAACCTGCAGCCCTCCGCTTTGGAGACGGATGCTCTACCAATTGAGCTACTCCCCTAAGGAACTCATATAGTTAGCTGCGTTTTTCGTCGGGTAGACCTCGGCTAATCGGACGAAGCGGACGTGTACCCCAAACGCAGAAACGTGGCAAGAGGACAACGGAAAAAACCCCGGCCAGCCGATCCATTCGGTGCAAGGAACGGCCAGTCGAGGCGCTGGGGAGCGTGTCCGCTACTTCTTGGCCGGGGCAGGCTTGGCGGGCGCAGGGGCCGCGGCGGCCGCAGCCTTCACCGCCGGCGGCGCGTCCGCCAGGATCTTGGTTACCACGCCCGCGCCCACAGTCTTGCCGCCCTCGCGGATCGCAAACCGCAGCCCCTCTTCGCACGCGATCGGCGATACCAGCACGACATCGACCTTGATGTTGTCGCCCGGCATCACCATCTCCGTCCCGGCTGGCAGGGTCACCGTCCCCGTCACGTCCGTGGTCCGGAAGTAGAACTGCGGCCGGTACCCGTTGAAGAACGGCGTGTGCCGCCCGCCCTCTTCCTTCTTGAGCACGTAGACCTCG
>DASWRS010000148.1:0-6103 GCA_036403075.1 Kofleriaceae bacterium | reverse complement strand
CGAGTGGATTCCTCTGCGGCTTGCGCCCGCGCTTCTTCGGCGTCAGCCCCGCGAGCTCGCCGTCGTCGCGCTCGCGCCGCCACACGGTGAGGTACGACGAGTACAGACCCTCACGGCGGAGCAGCGCTCCAACCGAGGCCTCTCCACCCGAGGCGAGCGCTTCGTCCGCCTCCCGGACAATACGCAGCTTGTACTCAGCGGTGAAGGTCCGGCGCTTCGGGCGCTCGGGGGAGGTGGCTCTCTCCGGATCCCCCGAGCGTGCCGCCTCCCGAACCGCGGAGGCTGTCCCCTCGCGCGGCGAGGAGGCACCGTTCTTCTTGGACATGTTCAGCATCGTGACCGAATTCCTGTTCGCCCTCGACGGTAATTTCGACCTGGGGCGCTGTCTCAGTCACGTTGGCACAGAGGGATCCCGCTCGTCATCGCAGGCAGCTATCACGAGCCGGTGACCGAGGCGAACACCCCGGGCGCGAACATTTGCGACGTGTTCGCTCACGGCGCACACGTGTTCTCGCATCGCAAGTTCTCGGACTACTATTACGATGAAGCGCAGCCATCGCCGCGCCCCCCGATCCGCTACCACGAGCACCTCGTACGCCAGGACGGCGAGGCGGGGTTCGACATGCTGATCAGCCCGTGCTGCACGGCCGTGGTGCTGATCTGCAAGGATGCGTTCGGAGAGGTCGGCGATCTCGTACAGAAGCTCGCCCCGACGCTGCTCTTGATCCCGGCCATGAGTGACGAGACTGGCGACTTCGAGCTGCTCGCCAAACGTCTGGCGCATGATCCGCAGGGCTTCACGCTCGTGGCTTGCACCGGGCCTCGTAGGAACACGATCTTCGGAAGGCCAAGCAAGGAGCAGCCGGTCGTCACGACCGTTTCGTACAAGGAAGGCTGTGAAGTCTTTGATATATCTGGGAACTGTCTCTGAAGCGTTGGTGAAATGATCCATTGACAAATCCTTTACGGCGCGCCAGCCTTGAACCATGAACCTCGAGACAGCCAGGCTCGCGCTGGAGTCCGGCGACATGGCGAACTGGAGCGCTGTGGCGCGAGACCTGGGCCGGCAGCTGGCGGCTCAGGTCGATCGCAGCAAGCCGTGGTTGTTATCGTTCCGGAGGCTGGTCGCGGGGCTCAGGCCACGCCGTGCCGGTGATTACGATCGCGGGTTCCTCGATGCACTCGAGCTTGTCGCCACCGGTTTCGAGCGACAGCTGGATGACACCGTTCGAGACGAGACCGAAGTGCTCCAGCTCAGGGCTCATCCGAGCTGGATCGCCGCTCTCCGGTACATCGATCAGGGCGTCGTGCGCCCGAGCGATCTCGCCGAGAAGCTGGAGGTGTCGCCGAGCGCGGTGACCAAGCTCGTCGACGAGTTGGAACAAGCGCACCTGGTCACACAGACGACGCAGGGCAGGGAGCGACCATGCCGGCTCACGCCGCGTGCGAGGAGCGTGCTGGGGAGATTGCCACCACCGGACACGACCCCGGTTGCCTCGGATGTGATGCTCGTCGTGCCTGCCGTGGTGACGTGCGTGACCACGCTGATCCGGGATCGACGTGTCGCTCGCGAGCGGTTCCTGGACAGCTTGCGGCATACGCGCATCGCCAATCCAGCAGGAGTCCTCGAGGTGCTCGATCGCTCGCTGCGCGACGCCTCGTGCGCTGTCCTCGACGATGACGATGCCTGGGTTGCGACGGATGCAGCGCTGCTCGATCGTCTGCAACAGCACGTCGCGCTTGCCTGCCAGAACCGGCCCGGAACGGTCGTCGAGCGACTCGCCAGGCTCAGCGAGCGCAGCGAGCTCGTCCTGCGGGTCGGCGGCGGGGTTTCGACCTGGGATTCGGCGGTCGGCCAGCTCGGACGGATCCAGGTCATTCGCGATGACGAGCTGAGGTGTGAGGCACCGTTGCTCGCCGGCGAGTTCCAGCTGGTCTACGAGAGTCCGTCCTTGCTCGTGGCGGACCGCCGACAATGGCGAGAATGGACAGAACGCGCCACCACCGCCGCCATCGGTCGGTACCATCTGGGCATTGCTCATGGCCCGGTGGTCCCGGACTTCAACCTGATCGAGGTCGAAATGCCCGAGTACCCGGCGTAGCGATCGATCGTCATGAGCGCCACAACCACCGACCTGACCCGGCTCGTCACCGTCGATGCCGACGAGGCGGCGCAGGACGTCCTCTTGCGACGGCTCACGCAGTCGAGCGCGCTGCTCACCGGTCACTTCGCGCTGCACCGTGGGCGGCACTCGACCGCCGCGCTGAGGTTTCGTGGCCTCGGACGCGACCCGGTGTTCATGCGCACCGCGATCGACGCCATTGTCGCGCGTGCACCCGAGGAGCTCACCCGCGCGCTCGCCGGCGCCAAGGTTCTGACCCCCGAGTCGTCGGGGTTCTTCCTGGGCCGGGCGCTGGCAGCGCGCCACGGAACATCGCATGTCGTTGCTCGTACGGATCTGAGACGCCTTCCAACGAAGACGCTGGTGGCCGGTGCGATCGAACCCAACGATCGCGTCGTTCTGGCGAACGATATCGCGAGCACCGGCGCGAGCCTGGAGCGCCTGCGAGAGCTCGTCGTGGAGCGCGGCGGTCTCGTGGTCGGCGTGGTGCTGTTCGCCGCGATCGGTAGCGCCGGGATCCAGCAGTACGCCGCCAGGTGGCAGCTGCCGTCGCGCTGGTTGGTCACGGCACAGTGGAAGACGTACTCTCCCGAGATCTGCCCGGGGTGTCGCGCGGGCGAGCCCCTGATCTCGGTCACCGAGTTCGTGTGACGTCGGGCCACGAACGCAAGCCGCGGCGGTCGGTCCCGGCGCGGCGGCAGCGGCCCCGCGGATCGGACGACCGTCTCCCCCATGCCGGGCGCACACGCGGTTCATGAGATGTCCTCATCGATGCAACGCGCGCGTGCGCGGAGAGGTTTCGGCACGGCCCTGCGAGCTTCCATGAGCGGCGTACGCTCGCGAACGATCCTCATACGTTCGTCGTCGGTGATGACCTACATCGCGAGGCTCGGTAGGGGTGCTCACGCCACCGCCCGCGACGTCCAGACGGTGTGCGGGACGGTGTGCGGACGGTGTGCGGATCGAGTACCCACCCCCGCGTCCAGCCGTTATGCTGACTTGCCGTGACGCGGAACCCTACCCGCATTGGTCGCTACGACCTCATCACCGCGCTGGCGACAGGCGGCATGGGGCGGATCTACCTGGGGCGCGCCGCGGGGGTGGGCGGGTTCGAGCGCAAGTTCGTGATCAAGACCCTCGAGGTCCCGGTCACCGTGGAGAGCGACCAGGCGATCGCGATGTTCCTCGACGAGGCCCGCCTGCTGGGGTTGCTCCACCACCAGCACATCGCGAGCGTGTTCGAGGTCGGCCGCGACGACGACGGCCGGCACTACATGGTGATCGACTACGTCGATGGCTACAGCGCACACGACGTCTGGGAGCGCGCGGTCCAGTTCGGCGCCCAGCTGCCGCTCGACTTCACGCTGACCGTGGCGTCGGCGATCGCCAACGGCCTGCACTACGCGCACACCCAGCGCGACATCGACGGAACGCCGCTGGGCATCGTGCACCGCGACGTCACGCCGTCCAACGTGATGATCGGCCATGACGGCGCGGTCCAGCTGATCGACTTCGGCATCGCGATGGCCGCGACCCGCAAGACCAAGACCCAGACCGGGTTCGTCAAGGGCAAGGTCAGCTACCTCTCGCCCGAGCAGGTCGCCGGCCGCGACGTCGACGCGCGGACCGACGTGTTCTCGCTCGGCATCCTGCTCTACGAGCTGTCGACGCTGCACCGCGCGTTCCGCGACAGCTCCGATCTCGCCACGATGCAGCGGATCAAGGCCGGCCGGGTGACGCGGCCGTCGCTGCTGGTGCCCAACTATCCGCTCGAGCTCGAGATCATCATCATGAAGGCGCTGCAGGTCGATCCGCGCGAGCGGTTCGGCGACGCCGACACGATGCGGCGCGCGATCGAGGCGCTCGGCCACCGCCTGCACCTGGTGCTCGGCGACGCCGCGATCATCGAGGTCATGGCGCAGCTGTTCGAATCGGCGGCGCGCCCGATCGAGGCCGCGGCGTCGCGGGCCTCGGACCCGGCGTTCGAGTGGACCGACTCCGATCACGACCTGACCGTGCGGCGCGATCCGGACGAGCTGCTGGCGGTGCTGCGGGCCGAGAACGCCGCGGCCCCGGGGCGCGCGCGCGCGGCCGCCAGGACCGCGCCCGAGCTGCCGACCGCGCGGCCGCGCAAGCTGCGGGCGGCGACCGAGGCCGCGGACCTGCTGATCCAGACCCGCGAGCCGCCGGTGCTGCCGCTCGCCTCGCCGCCGGAGACTCCGACGGGGATCACCAAGCCGGAGGGCATCGCGCCGCCGGCCCCGCCGGCGCCGCCGGCCAGGCCCGCCGATTCCCGGCCCCCGGCACGGCCCGGCGGCAGGTCGGCCGCGGCGAACCCGGGCGCGGCGAACCCGGGCGCGGCGAACCCGGCGGGCGTGAATCCGGCCGTCCCGAAGACGATCATCGGCGCCAGCCTGGTCCAGGCGCGCGCGGGCCGGCTCCCGATGCGCTGGATCGGCGCGCTCGCGCTGCTCGTGATCGCCCCGCCGGCCGTGTACTTCCTGACCCGCGACTCGCCGGATGCGGTCGCCGGCGCCTCGTCGCCGCCCGACGCCGGCGCGACCGCCGCGCGGCCGGTCAAACCTGCGACGCCGCCGATGCCGACCGTCGCCGCTCCACCGCCGGCACCGAGCAAGGTCCGGGTCCGGATCATCAGCCGCCCGGCGGATGCGACGGTGTTCCTCGACAGCAAGCGGCTCGGCCGCACGCCGCTCGACGAGACCGTCGTCGCCGACCCCGGCAAGCACGTGATCCGGCTGCGCCGCAAGGGCTTCGCGCTGTACCGGCTCGACGTCACGCTCGACACCGACGTCACCCAGGACGTCGCGCTCGTGCCGCAGAAATAGCGGCCGCGCAGGATTACGGCCGGCGCAGCCGGAACCGCTGCGAGCAGCCGCCGGCCCGACCGTCGGTGTCGATCAGGAACGACGCGCTGCTGCTCTGGCTGACCGTGAACGTGCCGGTGTTGCCGCACTGACCGTTGCCGGTGGCCAGGAACTCGACATCGAGCACGACGTCGCTGCGGCCGGCGAGCGAGAACACCTGCCAGCAGCCGCCCGCGCGACTGTCCGTGTTGATGCCGATCGGGCTGCTGAGCTGACCGCCACCGACCGGAATGCTGTGCAGGCCGGAAGACACACACTGGTTCGCGTCGCCATTGCCGAAGAAGTTCACCGACATCGACAGCCCCGCCAGGGCGCCGGTCGGATCGCTCACCCCGAACTGCTGCTCGCACCAGCCGCTCCGATCATCGGCATCGATCACCACGCTGCTGCTCCACGCCCCCATCGGCGAGATCTGGAATCCGGTCGCACCACCGCATTGACCGGGATCGCCGTTGGCCACGAAGTTCGACAGGAACATCACCGGATCGGTGCAGGTCACCGTCAGGTTCCAGCTGCCGGTCTGGGACGACGAGAACCCCCTCACGTCGACAAAATAGCGCCCCGGGACCAGCAGCATCTGGATCCGCGACGCCAGCGTGCCACCGCTGTCGTCGTTGAATGCCATCTGCACGTTGTTCACGTTCAGCAGGGTCATCGTGGTGTCCGGCATCGTGATCAGCGAGGTCTGGAACACGCAATTGCCGCCGTAGAGCACATCGACCAAGTGGCGGTAGACATCGCCGCCGGTGTTGATGATGCCCATGTCGGTGACCGGATTGGTCCCGACGGCGATCTGTTGATCGGTGACTCCCAGCACGGGATCAGCTTGGTCCGGCGAGCCGGGTCCGTCGGCGGCAAGGCATGCCGGCAACACGGCCGCCGATGCGGCAAGCCACAGCACGAGGTGTCGAGATGTACGGGCGTGGACATGTGTCATGGTGAGCTCCTCATCGCGAATTGCGATTGCGGGCCCCTTAGTCGGACAGCGCACGCGTTTGGATTGCGGAATTCGACCGGTGCGTCACAACGCGGCGGTCACGGCCATACGCCGATGATCGCGCCCATCGCGGCGTAGGACACGGCGAGGTAGCCGCC
>DASWRS010000147.1:0-27112 GCA_036403075.1 Kofleriaceae bacterium | reverse complement strand
CGCATCATCGGCGCGCCGAACAACCGCGCCAGCGGCCTGTTGCGCGTGCTGCTCGCGCGCTGCAACCCCGGCGCGCCGCTGCCCGAGCAGCTGCTCGCCATCGAGCAGCTCGGCCGGTTCGTGGTCGCGGGCCCGGGCATCCCCACCGCGGGGCACCCGGCGCTGGTCCGGCTCGAATGGCTGGTCGTCGCGCTCGAGAAGCTGCCGGCGGCGCAGCGCCGGTTCGAGGCCACGCTCGGCACCGTGATGGAGGCGACCCGCGGGGTCAAGCTGCTGGCCGAGATCGGCCTGCCCAACGATCGCGGCCTGCTCGCCGAGACCACGGACCGGCTGGCCAGGCGCCTGCTGCCCGAGCCGCCGGCGACCCACGAGCTGTGGCGGCTCGCCGGCCACATCGTCCGCACGATCGACGACCTCGCGTGGCTCGGGCCCACCGCCGATCCGCTGCTCAACCGGCTCGCGGCCGCGGGCGGCGTCGCCTGGAAGCCGCTGCGATCGTCGACCCTCGACGCGATCGGCATCCTGACCACGCGGATCGCCGCGCTCGGCATGACCGAGGCGCTGCGCAGCCGCACCCCGACCGAGACCGTGCGGTCCTCGCCGCTGTTCCGGCTGACCCGCGCCGGCGTCCCCGAGATGCCCGGCCTGATCGCCGAGTCGCGCGATCACCTCGAGCACGTCCGCACCGCGCTCGAGGACCGCGGCGTGTCGATCGAGGTCGTGTACTCGATCGACGCGATCGAGCGCGGCCTGGCCCGGCTCGAGCTGCTGCTGCCGTTCGTCGGTCCGCCGCGCGAGGCCCCGAGCCACGACAGCTACGAGATCCGGGCCGTGATCGCGGCGGTCGGCCGCGGCCTGGTCGGCGGCCGCAGCTTCACCCAGCTGCTCGGCGACAACCTGCGGCTGCTCGCGCGCAAGGTGATCGAGCGCGCCGGCCGCACCGGCGAGCACTACGTCACGTCGTCGCGCCGCGAGTACTGGGGCATGCTCGGCTCGGCGGCCGGCGGCGGCGTCCTGACCTGCGGCACCGCGGTCGCCAAGTTCCTCGTCAAGTGGGGCCACTTCGCGCCGTTCCTCGACGGCCTGCTGTCCTCGATCGACTACGCCGCCAGCTTCGTGGTGATGCAGCTGGTCGGGTTCACGCTCGCCACCAAGCAGCCATCGATGACCGCCGCGGCGCTCGCCGGCACGATCCGCGACCGCGCCGGCCCGGGCCGGCTCGACGAGCTCGTGCCGCTGATCGCCCGGATCGCGCGCTCGCAGTTCGCCGCCGCGGCCGGCAACGTCTCGGCCGTGATCGTCACCGCGCTGGCGTTCGATCTCGCCTGGCAGCGCGTCACCGGCGCGCCGTTCCTCGATCCGGCGACCTCGAAGACCGTGGTCGCCTCGTTCGATCCGCTGGGCTCGGGCACGCTGCCGTTCGCCGCGCTGACCGGCGTGCTGCTGTGGATCTCGAGCCTGGCCGCGGGCTGGTTCGAGAACTGGATGGTCTACCGCCGGCTGCCCGAGGCGATCGAGCACCACCGGATCGGCAAGCGCGTCGGCAAGGCGCGGATGGCGCGGATCGCCCGGTTCCTCGAGCGCGAGGCGGCCGGCTTCGGCGGCTCGATCGCGCTGGGCTTCCTGCTCGGCATGATCCCGGCGTTCGCGAGGTTCTTCGGCCTGCCGATCGACGTCCGCCACATCACGCTGTCGACCGGCTCGCTCACCCTGGCGCTGTCGTCGGTGGGCATCGGCGGCATCGGTGGCGTCGCCGGGATCAGCTGGGGTGCCGTGGCCTCGGCCATGGTCGGCATCGCGCTGATCGGCCTGCTGAACTTCGGCGTCAGCTTCGCCCTCGCCCTGGTGATCGCGCTCCGCGCCCGCGACGTGCCGCGCGGCGAGAGCAAGACCCTGCCGGGCGCCGTGCTCCGCCGCTTCCTGCGCCGGCCGCTCGAGTTCTTCTATCCACCGCGCGACGCCGGCCCGCCCGAGGCGACGTCCCAGCACTGATGCTGGGGTGCGCTCATCGGCCACGCTCCACCGCGGCGCGCACGCCTCGATGCTATCTTCCGGTGATGGTGAGCTCGCCACCCGGACCGATCCCCGATGCGGCGAGGTTCTGGTCCGGTGTCGCGTATGCCCAGAGGTTCTTCATGGGGACTGCCGAGGTTCAGAACGCGTTGAAGAAGCTCACCGGTGTGCTCGATGCCGCGGGGATTCCCTACGCGATTGCCGGCGCCATGGCGCTCAACGAGCACGGCTACGTCCGGGTCACCGTCGATGTCGATGTGCTCCTGACCCGCGACGGTCTCGAGCGGCTCAAGCAGGCGGTCCTCGGGCGCGGCTACGTCGAGAAGTTCCCCGGCAGCAAGGGCCTGCGAGACACCGAGCATGGCGTCACCATCGACGTGCTCCTCGCTGGCGAGTTCCCGGGCGACGGCAAGCCGAAGTCCGTCCGGTTCCCGGACCCGGCGGCCGTGGCCGTGCGCGGCGAGCACGGCGCGTTTCTGCCGCTCGAGACCCTGATCGAGCTCAAGCTCGCGTCGGGGCTCTCGGCGCCGCACCGCCTCAAGGACCTCGCCGATGTCCTGGAGCTGATCCGGGCCGCAGGCCTGCCAGAGTCGCTCGCGGACCGGCTCGACGCTTCGGTTCGCGCGAAGTACCACGAGCTGTGGACCGCCGCGCAGACCCGCGACGACGAGTAGCTGCTGCCGATCAGCGGTGGCCGCGGTGGCCGCCGAAGTGGCCGCCGCCGTTGAAGTGACCGCCCAAGCGCGGGCCGCCGAAGTGGCCGCGGATGCCACCGCGGAACGGCACGCGGACGCCGCCGTAAAAGCCGCGGATCACGTGGGGGCGATAGAACGGCCGGTGGTACCAGTGGTAGTAGCGCGGGCCGACGCTGAAGTGGATCCCCGGGCCGTAGCCCCAGACCCACGGCGCGGACAGCCAGGTCCAGCCGTACGCCGGGTAATAGACGTAGGCCGACGGATAGGCGCCCTCGTACTGCGGGGTGCTCAGGTACTGATCGCCGTACGGCATCCAGATCCAGCCGTACTGCTGCGTGTACACCCACTGGCCGGACGCGGCGGGCTGCGCCGGCCGGACCTGCACGACGCGGGGCGCGGGCTGCGGCGGCTGAGCGAACTGCTGAGGCGGCGGAGCGAACTGCTGCTGCTGCGGGGCGACCTGCTGCTGCGGGGCGTACTCCTGCTGCTGCGGGGCGACCTGCTGCTGCGGCGGCGGGGCAGCCTGCTCCGCCGGCGGACGTGCCGGAGGCGCGGGCGGCTGCTCGGCCGGCTGGGGTGTCGACGGCTCGACAGGCGCAGACTCGACAGGTGCAGAGTCCGGCGCCGCGTCTTCGGCGTCATCGGCCTCGTCATCGTCGTTGTCGTACGGGTCCTGAGGTGATCCGGAGCTCGGCGGAGGGGCAACTTGCGCCCGCGCCGGCGCGGAGCCGGCAGCGATCACGAGGGCCGGAACCAGCGCCGCGAGGAGCAAGCGAGATCGTGTGAAGATGGACGTCATAAGTACTCTCAAGGTGCTGACGGCTACCAATGCCCTACACCCATGCATCGGGGGGGCCAACCCGACGAGCACCGCCATCCTGGTCAATTGCTTCGAGGAACGCCGGCGGCCACCCGGCGATCGTAGCGGCGCGATTACGGCCGGCGGTGACCGATCGTTGCTCGCACACCACATGCCCACCAGCGAGCGCGGGGCACGGGGATCGGGCGCGGGATCGATCACAGCGCGCCAGCGCGCGATCGGTCGCGTTCGGTCACTTCCGGCGGGCCACGCGACGCGCCGGAGCACGCGCCGGAGGGCGCGCCGGAGTATGCGCCGGAGGGCGCACCGGATGCGTCGATCGCCATGCGTCGTCATCACCGGCACCGAACAGCGTGCCCTGCCGCTCGGGTTCGCGCGCGAGCTCGGACTCGGGCTCGAGCCGGCCGTCGCCGCGGATGTGATCGATCGCGACGCCACGCGCGCCGAGCACGCGCCCGACCAGCAACCGGCGGTGACAGTGCGCGGGGTTCTCCTCGCTGCACAGGATCGCGACACGCCGGCCCGGGAGCTCGGCCTCGAGCCGCCGGACACCGTCCAGGAACTCGGCGGATCTCGCGCGCCGGCCGTAGAGCACGTAGCCGTCGTCGTCGTAGAAGCTCGCGCCGTCGGGCCGGCCGCCGAGCTCCTTGCCGAGGAACGCGTACGAGCGGCCCGCCGCGACGACCGCGGCCTCGAGCTGCTTCCTGCCGAACTGCGGCGAGAACCGCGACTGCGGCACCGAGCGCACGTCGGCCAGGAGCTCGATGTCGTGGTGCTCGAGCAGCTGCAGGAACACCTCGAGCGGGTGCCTGGAGTGGCCGATGGTGAACATGTGCGCGGACATCGCGAACCGGGGGATCACAGCTTCTGGAACATCACGAACGCGTCGACGTCGCCCAGTCTGGGGTGCGCGAACGCCCCCGGCAAGCGGCCGACGATCGCGAACCCCATCGCCTGCCACAGCCGCACGGCGCGCTCGTTGGTCGAGACCACGATGTTGTACTGGATGGCGCGAAACCCCGAGGCGCGCGCGTGGTCGAGCGAGTGCCGGCACATCGCCCGGGCGATGCCGCGGCCGCGCACGTGCACCGCCGTGACGTAGCCGCCGTTCGCGACATGGCTGCCGCCGCCGAGCTGGTTGGGGTGCAGGAAGTAGCTGCCGACGATGTCGCCGCCGCCCGCGCCGGCGCCGCCGCCATCTTCCGCGACGAACACGTCGTTGCCCGGCGCGGCCCAGAACGCGAGCGCGGCGTCGCGCGCCATGTCGCGCGGCAAGGCGAAGGTCTCGCCCTCGCGGATCACCGGCTCGAGCACCGCCCAGATCCCGGCGTGGTCGCCGGCCGTCGCGCGCCGGAGGACGAGCCCGGGTTCGGGCGGGATCTCGGATGCGTTCGCCATGGCGTCGGCCGGGCCGGCCGCGGTCATAGCACGCAGCTGCAACAGCTGTCGTGCGCTGCCTGGCAGCTCGCCCGCGCGCCGGTGCACTTGTTGGCCGCCCAGTCGTCGCCGGCCAGCTGCCGGGCGAGATCGCAGATCCGCTGCTGGTCGCGGCAGATCGAGCCGGCGAGCGTGCAGGCATCGTTGCACCGCGCGCTCGGCGCCGGACGGCACGCGGCGTCGCCGGTGCTCGGCGTCGCGAACGGCTCGGCCATCGCGGTGGCGCAGGCCGCGCCGCTGCACGCCGCCGTCGCGGGCGGGGCGACCTGGGCGCGGGCGAGCTGCGCGGCGATCTCCCGATCGAGCGCGGCGATCTCACCGCGAGGGCCCTCACCGCGCAGGCCCTCGCCGCGCAGGCCCTCGCCGCGCGGGCCCTCGCCGCGCAGGCCCTCGCCGCGCGGGTCGGCCGGCGCGGCCCGCCCGTCGACCGTGGCCGGCGGCGGCGCCGCCGAGTTCACGACCGGCCGCGCCGCGCACGCGATCACCACGGCGCAGGAGGCGCCGAGCCAGCCCCCGAGCGCGAGCTTCAAGGAGCTTCCTTCGAGCAGTTGCAGCAGCGCTGCTTGGCCTCGCGGCACGACGCCTTGGCGCTGGTGCACTTGTCCTGCGCGTCGTGATCGGCCTTGCCGAGCTCGTCGGCGATCCCGCAGATCGCCTCGGCGTTGTCGCAGATCGCGTCGGCGAGGTTGCAGACGTCGCTGCACGCCGCGGGCACGGCGTGGCCATCGGGGCAGACCCGGGCCGCCTCGGCGACCGGCCGGCCGCGCCACTGGAAGATGTCCGCCGGCGTCGGATCGAGGTCCATGTGCGCGACGCGCCGCCAGTCGCGGATCTGCGCCCACAGCGTGGTGATCTCGGTCATCTTCTGCTGCCGGCGCTGCCACTCAGGCGGCTCGAGCGTCCGGGCGCAGGTCGCGAGCAGCCCCGCGAGCAGGCCGCCGGCGACCAGCCCCGCGAGCGCCCGCGTCGCCCGCGTCGCCTGCGTCGCCGCCCGCGTCGTCGCCCGCGTCATCGCTCCTCCATCAGCTTCTTCTGCAGCCGCTCGTTGATCTGGATCGACCGATCGTACGACGCGATCGCCGCGTGGCGCTCGGTGCTGGCCGCTGCCTCGCTCGGCTCGGTCGCCGCGACGAGCGCCGCGGCGCGCGCCTCGTGGATCTCGCCCTGTACCGTGTAGAGGTTGGCGACGAAGAAGCTCTCGCGCTGGCTCTGCGCGAGGCCCTCGTCCACGGTCCGGGCCGCGTCGTCGAGCTGGCCCTGGCTCATGAGCAGCTTGGCGAGCAGCGCGCGCGCGTCGTTGCGGACGTCGTCGGCCTCGGGCGCGCCCCGGGGAAACGACAGCGACAGGATCTGGCGGACCGAGGCGGTCGCGGCGGTGAGATTGCCATCGGTCATGTAGACCTTGGCCTTGTGATGAAAATTCTTCGCCTGGGCGAGCGCGACCAGCAGATCGTGATCGATCAGGTCGAAGCGCTCCGGCGCCTCGCTCGGATCGGTGACCCGGGTCACCGGCCGGGCCGCCTCGCTCCGCGTGCCGGCGCCGGGCTCGCGCTCGCTCGAGCACCCGGCGAGCGCCGCGCCGAGCGCGACACCGAGCACCACACCGATCCGCGCGATCCCCCGCAGGATGCTGTGCCTCATCGCTTGCCTCCCCGCGCCAGCCGCCGGGCGCGGAATCCGTCGAGCCGGTCGGCGAAGATCGTGTCGATCCGCGCGCCCGCGTCGCCCGCGTGGTCGCGGCCGATCGGCCCGATCAGCGCGTCCGCCGGGCGCGACGTCCACTCGACCGGGACCTCACGGCGCGCCTGCGCCGGCGCCGCGTCCGGCCGCAGCCACACCAGCGCGAGCGCCGCGGCGGCGACCAGCGCGCTGGTCCCCGCGACGATCCACGGCGCCCAGCGCCGCGCCCGGCCGCGCGCGATCGGCGTGACCGATCCGCCGGCGGACGGCGCCGCGCCGATCGCCTGGCGCAGCGCGTCCTCGACCAGCGCGCGCTGCCGGCCCGGCGCGAGCTCGAGCTGGCCGCCCGTCGCGCGGATCACCGTGGCGACCTCGAGCAGCGCGCGGTCGTCGGCCGACATCGCCGGCGGCGCGCGGCCGGCGAGCGTCTTGTCGACGAGCTCGGAGAACCGCCGCGCGTGCGCGAGCTCGGCCGGCGTCGGCTCGGCGTCGGGATCGGGGACGGGGCCCGTCAGGGTATCGTCGTCTTGCGTCACCATCAGGTGTCTCCCGCCCCTGCCGCCCGGGGCTCGGCGCGCTCGCCGAAGTGCTTGCGGAATGCGCGGACCGCGCGAAACAGTAGGACGTCGAACGTACCGATGGTCACCCCCAGGCGCTGCGCGCAGTCCTCGCGCGATAGCTCCTGGACCAAGCGTAGCTCGATCGCGAGCCGATACCGATCCTGGAGTTGCCGCAGCGTGTCCTCGATCCGGTCGCGGTGCGCCCGGCGCTCCTGGTCGGCGATCAGCTGGGCATCGGCGTGCGACGCCGGATCGGACGCGACCGCGACCTCGTGCACCATCGCGTCGGCGAGCCGGCGCGACCGCTTCGACTGCCGGTGGACGTCGTAGACCTTGTTGATCGCGATCTGGCGCAGCCACGGATAGATCGACGTGCCCCGCCAGGTAAACCGCCGGATCTTCTCGACCGCGGTCGCCAGGGTGTCGCGCAGCACCTCCTCGGCGGATGCGGCGTCGCCCAGCCGCGGCAGGATCACCGTGCCGTACAGCGGGGCGGCGTAGCGTTCGAGGATCGGGCGCATGGCGTCGAGGTTTCCGTGTTGGGCCTCCTCGACCAGCCGGTGCTCTTGTTCGAGCTCGCGCTCGAGGTCCTGCGCGGTGGCGGGTTCGGAGGCCACGGACACCTACTCAACGCCGTGCGGCGGCATCATCTTACGCCCGATTTACGCTCGGTCTGCCGCGTCCCGTCGTAGCCCACCGAGACCAGCTCGAGGCCATGGGGCGGCGCCGTGATCCCGGCGCGGGTCCGGTCCTTCGATGCAAGGATCTCGGCCACTTGCTCGGCCGGCCGGCGGCCGGCGCCGACCTCGACCAGCGTCCCTGCCAAGATCCGCACCATGTTGCGCAGGAACGCGTTGCCGCGAACATCGAGCGCGACCAGCGGTGGCTCGGCATTTCCCGCGGGCTCACCTCGCTGATCCAGCGAGCCGGGCTGATCCGGCTGGCCGGGCTCCCCGGGCTCGCCGGCCGCCGCGATCGCGATCTCGTCGATCCGCCGCCGCGTCGTCTTCGCCGTGCAGCCGGCCGCCCGGAAGGCTGCGAAGTCGTGCTCGCCGATCAGGGCCGCCGCCGCGTGCCGCATCGCGGCAAGATCGAGCGGCCCCGGCTGGTGCCACGCGCGGCTCCGCCATCGCGGCGAGCGATCGCCGCGCGTGAGCACGAGGTAGCGGTAGTGCTTGCCGGTCGCCGAGAACCGCGGATGGAAGTCGTCGGGCGCCTCGCTCGCCTCGACCACCGCGATCTCTGCCGGCAACAGCGAGTTGAGCCCGCGCCGGATCCCGTGCAGCGGGATCGGCCGCTCGGTCCGGAAGCTCGCGACCTGACCGCGGGCGTGGACCCCGGCATCGGTCCGCGATGCTCCGACCACGCTCGCCTCGTGCGCCAGCAGCTTGCCGAGCGCCGCCTCGAGGTGGCCCTGCACCGTCGGTCCGTTGGCCTGGCGCTGCCATCCGCACAGCTCGGTGCCGTCGTACTCGACGACCAGGCGGATGTGGCGCACCCGGCTCTTGTACTCGGTCGCGCGGCAAAACACACCCGGCGCCGCGGCTCGGGCCGTTCGCCTGGGCGGCGCCGATCGGGTCGAGCAAAGCCGATCAGCGCTCCGGCCCGGCCACCTCGGTCACGGCAGGGCCGCCTGCTCGTCGCGGTGCGGAGCCGCGCGCACGGCCGTCACCGCGAGCGCCGCGGCCGCGACCGAGCACACCAGGAACCCGATGCCGACCGCGCGCAGCCGCGTCGCACCCGGCGGGTAGATCACCACGAGCGCCGCGGCGACCGTGACCGCGACCCATCCGGCGGCGTCGCGCAGCCCGAGCACGGCGATCGCGGCGAACAGCGCGACGAGCGCGACGAGCGCGAACGTGCGCAGGCTGGCGCCGGACGCCGCGCCGCGATCGACGACTGGCTCGGCGTGCCCCGGCCGCCCGCGCCGCTGCGCGAGCACGTGGTGCACGGCGATCACGGTCGCGGCGTACCCGGCCGACGACGCCTGCGGCCGGCCAGAGATTGTACGACCGCGTCAGTACGACAGCTCGAGGCCGAGCGTGACGGCGTGCTCGGCCTCGACGCTCGGTCGGGTGAGCAAGATCGCAGCGTCGTAGCGGAGGTAGCCGGCGAGCGAGGTGATCGGCGTGGCGACGCGCAGCCGCAGCGAGGTCGCGACGCCGGTGCCGTCGCCGAGGTGGAGACCGGCGCCGGCGCCGAGCTCGAATCGCCCGCGCAGCACGTCGCGCGCGACGGTGAGCAGGAGGCGGCCCTCGGGGTCGACGCCACCGACCAGCCACAGCGCGGCGTCGGCGCCGAGCCGCGTCGGACCACGGGTCTCGAGCCGGGCGTCGAGCGCGACGAGGCCACGCGCATTGCGATCGAGCGCGAGGCCGCCGCCCAGCGCCGCAGTGAGCCGGACGACCCGCCGATCGGACCCGGTGATCGAGATGGCCTCGGTCTGCGCCGACGCGCCCTCGAGCAGGACCTCCTCGGCCGGGGCCTCGGCGGCGCCCTGGCTCGCGACATCGCGGGTCGCGCGCGCGGGCTCGCGCCGGGTCGCGCGCTTGGGCTCGGTCTCGGTCTCGGTCTCGGCGTCGGCCTCGGCCTCGTCCTCGTCGTCGCGAGGCGGCGCCTTGCGCGGCCGGGCGTCGTCGTTGTCGTCGAACACCTTCTGCGGATCGAGCTTGGGCTTGGGCTCGGGGCGGTGGCGAGGCCCGGGCGGCGGCGGCGGGGCCGACGGTGTCGATGCCGGCGGCGCCGCCTTGGGGGCTGCCGGCTTCTTCGCCGTCGGTCGGTGGTGGTCGGGTGCGGCCGGCGGCGGCGTCTTCGCCGTCGGGACTGGGGCCCTCGGGGCTGTGGGGGCCGTCGGGGCCGCGGGGCGGCTGACGTGGTCGGCCTGCGGGCGGGTCGGCTCCGGCGCCGGTGTCAGCGCGGGAGCCGGCGCGGGCGGCGCGACGGTGTCGAGCGCGACGTTGCGGCCGCGGTCGGCCCCGCTTTCCGGGCCGGGGTCCGGGGAGCCGGTATCCGGACCGGTATCCGGACCGGTATCCGGATCGATCGCGGTCTTGACCGCCGGCCAGTTCATCCCCGAAGGTACCGAGACCGGCACCGCCACGCTGTGCTTGACGCCGCCCGCGACGACGACCTCGGTGCCGACCGCGACCAGCGACGTGTACGGCGACACCAGGCCGTAGCCGAGCGCGTGGCTCGTGATCGCCGCGGGGTCGCGGCGGGCCGCGATCAGATCGCCCAGCCGCTCGCGCGCCCAGCGCCGGGCCAGCGGACCGCGCGGCGTGGTCGCGCCCTCGACCGGCCGCGGCGGCGCGAGCGCCTCGAACGCGAACACCTCGCCGCGGGTCCGTGCGTTGGCGGCCTGGGCGTGCTGGATCCGGGCGAGCACGAGCATCGCCTGACCGGCGCCGAGCCGCGGCATCACCGCCGGCTCGACGTCGGCCGCGCCGAGCGTGCCCCAGTGGATCGTGAGCGGCGCGGGAGGGCTGGCCACGTCGCCGACGACGCCGCGCGCGAGCGCGGTCAGGTCGTCTCCGGCGACGGCGTGACGCACGGTGCCGCCGGTGGCGGCGGCGAGCTGGTGGAGCGTCGCGCGCCCCGGCGCCGGACCGACGCCGACCGCGTGGACCGGGACACCGAGCCGCCGCGCCGCCGCGATCGCCGCGCGGTCGTCGGCGACCAGGCCGTCGCTGACCAGGACGATCGCAGCGCCCTCGGGCCGCGCGCCCGCCAGCACGCGGGTCAGATCGAACACGGGCACCGGCGAAGCCCACGCGCGATCGAGCGCCCGGAGCGTCTCGCCCGGCGCGTTCCATGCCAGCGCATCGCTGCCGATCACGCGCACGCGGTCGGCGGCGTCGAGCGCGCCGAGCAGCGCGCGGACCAGCGGGTGCTCGACCGCGTCGGCGTCGCCGCGCGTGGTCGCCGCGCGATCGATCGCGAGGATCACGCGGATCGGCGCCCGGCGGCCCGACGCCGGAGACGCCGGCGGCGCCGGCGGGGCCTCGACCACGACCGCCGCGAACCCGGCGTCGCCGTCGCGCTCGACCCAGCCCGCCGACGGCGCCGCGGCCCGCCAGCGCACGATCATGTCGTGATCGGAGCGCGGATCGGACAGCGTGGTGTCGCTGCGCGTGCCGCCGAGCTCGTGGGTCGGGCTGCCGAGCTCGCCCGGCGGATCGACGAAGTGGATCGCGACCGCGGTCGAGCCGCCCGCGCCGGGCGCGCCCGCCGGGGTCACGCGCGACGCGTCGGGCGCGCGATCGGTGTCGGGGGCGCGGCCGCTGCCGGTGGTCGCCCGCCCGCTCGCGGTGCCGGGCACATGGCGCGGCGCGACCACCATCGGCAGCACCAGCTCCCACGTGCCCGCTGCGTAGCGCGCCAGGGTGTCGTAGCGCAGGGTGATCTCGACCACGCCGTGCGGCGGGATCGCCGACACGGTCTGGGTGAACACGTCGGGCCGCTCCTGCTCGAGCAGCGCGCCGGCGACCCCGGCGGTGACCGCGGCCTCGTAGCGGCGCTGCGCGGCGTCGCGGGTCTCGATCGCCGCGTGGATCGTCCGGCCGCCGATCTGCATGGCCATCGCCGAGATCGCAGCGTCGGCCGGCAGCGGAAAGATGTAGGTCGCCTCGGTCGCGCGGTCGCCGGCATTGCGGAACCGCTGGGTCACCACGGTCTCGACGATCGGTCCGCGCACCGTGATCTCGATCCGGCTGTCGAGCATCGCGAGCGCCGGGCCGTGGTTGACGGCGTACAGCCCCATCGGCCGCGGCTGCTCGATCGCGTGCGCCGGCGTCACGCACAGCGCCGAGCCTACGACGACGAGGACGCCGGTGAGCGCGCAGATCGACCCGGGGCGCACCATGGCGTGGAGCTTACACACGCATGGCCGGCGCAGACGGTCTGCCGCGTCCCGCCCACCGCGGAGGTCGCCCCGGGCGGATGCCAGCATCGATCACCCCAGACAGTGTGCTGTAACCAACGTTTCCGCACCGCCGGCCCCAGGCAATGCCTGATCGCCACGGACATTTCATCGGCTCCCGGAGACGGCTCCGCTATCCTGTGCGCCATGAATCGAGCAGCTTCGTCCCGCGCTGCGGGACACCAGATCGTGAGTCGGGCGGCGTGGTTCGCCCTGGTGACCGTCGCGCTGGCCGCTTGCGGCGACGATGCCCAGGGCGTCCCCAGCGAGATCCTCCCCGAGGATGTTTACGCGGCGCGCTGCGAGACCCCACGCTCGGGGATCGATCCGACGACGCGCCAGGCCTTCCCGGACACCAAGGGCACCGTGCTCGACGAGAAGCTCTGGGTGCGGTCGTGGATCGACGATCTGTACCTCTGGTACAAGGAGGTCCCGCAGCTCGACGTCACGAAGTTCGCCAAGCCGGTCGACTACTTCGACCAGCTGAAGACCGCGGCGAAGACGCAGTCGGGCAAGGACAAGGACCAGTTCCACTTCTCGATCAACACCGCCGACTGGCTGGCGATGTCGCAGGGCGGCGTCGAGGCCGGCTACGGCCTGCAGTGGGCGCTGCTCGCGTCGCGGCCGCCGCGCAGCCTGCTGGTCGCCTACGTGAACCCCGGCTCGCCGGCGGCGATGGCCAACCTCGATCGCGGCGCGAAGATCCTCTCGATCGACAACGTCGACGTCGAGAACGGCAGCGACGTCGACACCCTGAACAAGGGCCTGTTCCCATCGGCGCTCGGCGAGAAGCACACGTTCCTGGTCCAGGACCGCGGCGCGACCACGACCCACACCGTGACGCTGACCTCGGCGAGCATCGACCTGGTGCCGGTGCAGAACGTCCACACCTTGCCGGCGCCCAACGACAAGGTCGGCTACCTGCTGTTCACCGACCACATCGCCACGGCCGAGAAGGGGCTGGTCGACGCGATCACCCAGCTGCGCACTGCCGGGGTCACCGACCTGATCCTCGACATTCGCTACAACGGCGGCGGCTACCTCGACATCGCGTCCGAGCTCGCCTACATGATCGCCGGCCCGACGGCGACGAGCGGCAAGACCTTCGAGCAGCTGACGTTCAACGACAAGCACACGACCGATCCGCAGACCGGCAAGCCGCTCAAGCCCGAAGGCTTCGTCAGCCAGACCGAGGGCTTCTCGCTGCCCGTCGGGCAGGGGCTGCCGTCCCTCGGCCTGTCGCGGGTGTTCGTGCTCACCGGATCGGGGACCTGCTCGGCGAGCGAGTCGGTGATGAACAGCCTCTCGGGGATCAACGTCGACGTGATCCAGATCGGCGAGACCACGTGCGGCAAGCCGTACGGCTTCCTGCCGGCCGACAACTGCGGCACGACGTTCTTCGCGATCCAGTTCAAGGGCGTGAACAACAAGGGCTTCGGTGACTACGCGGATGGCTTTGTCCCCGGCCAGCTGCTGCACGGCTGCACGGTGTCCGACGACTTCAACCACGCGCTCGGCGATCCCGCCGAGGCCCGCGTCGCGTCTGCGCTGGCGTTCCGTGCGAACGGGGCCTGCGCGACCACCGCGCAGGCACGGACCCGGACGCAGGAGCCCGAGGCCGTGATCCCCAAGCCGGCGTGGCGTCAGAACCGGATCCTCCGGCGATGAGGGCGACGCTCGTTGCGCTGGTGGCGATCGCACCCTGCATGCTCGGCGGCTGCCGGAGCATGCAGGGTCCCGTCGAGACCCGCGCGTACGTCGTGCGTCCGACGCCGGAGAGCCGGTCCGCGCTGAGCCAGGCGGTCGAGAAGGCGCTCGACGGCAACCAGATCATGATCGAAGGCGACGCGCTGACCCGCGATGGCGTGCTGGTGGTCGACCGGCCGCAGCGGCGCGATCCGACGGCGCTGACCGCCGAGGGCCGCGATCCGGCCAAGCCGGGCGCCACCGAGCGGTTTCACCTGGTGAAGGACGGCGAGCACTGCGTGCTGATCCACGACCGGACCGACCGGCACTACGAGCTGATCGGCACGGCCTGCGCGCCGCTGTGAGCCGTCGTCGAGCCGTCGCCGATCGGTGATCGGCCGACGCGCGCACGCGCGCGTTTTCGGTTCGGTATCCGGGATGCACGACCTCCGGGTGGCTGAGCAAGTTCAGCCCACCAGGAGACAAGACGACATGACACGATTCACGATGGAGCTTCTCGGAGCGCTGGTCGTGGTCGGCTGCGGCTCGAGCGCCATGGCGGCGCCCGGCCACGGCTACTGGACCGGCTACGACGATCAATCTCAGACAACCCCGTACCAGGACCCGAATCACGAGGATCAAGACCAGAACCAGACCCAGACCCAGACCCCCTCTCAGACCCAGAGCCAGAGCTCGCAGGCGCAGCCCTACCAGCAGGCGCCATATCCGTATCAGGGCCAGCCGTACCAGGCGACGTCGCCCCAGAACGTCGGGACGCCGGATCCCTGGGATAACCAGAGCCAGCCGAGCCAGAGCCAGCCGAGCCAGAGCCAGCCGAGCCAGAGTCAGCCGAGCCAGAGCCAGCCGAGCCAGAGCCAGCCGGGCCAGAGCCAGCCCAGCCAGAGCCAGCCCAGCCAGAGCCAGCCACAAGGCCAGCAAGGCCAGGACACCTGGAGCGAGGACGATCAGGACGAGGACTCGGCCGACACCTCATCGAGCCAGCCCCGCCTGGGCGTGCTGGTGATGCCGATGACGCCCGATCTCCGGCGCCATTTTGGCGCGCCCGTCGACCGCGGCGTGCTGATCGCCCGGGTCGAGCCGAATTCGGCCGCGTCGCGTGCGGGGATCCAGGTCGGCGACGTGCTGGTACGCGTCGGGCGGCAGCGGGTGCGCAGCGGCGATGACGTGGTCCAGGCGCTCACGGCACGTGGCGGTGGGCGGATCCCGCTCTCGGTGATCCGCGCGGGTCAGCTGGTGCGGCTCGATGCCACGATGGCCGGGCCGCGGCGCCAGGCGCCCGATCGCTCGGTTCACGCGCTGTGACCGCGCTCGGTTCACGCGCTGTGACCGCGCTCGGTTCACGCGTTGTGACCGCGCTCGGTTCACGCGCTGTGACGGCGCGGATCTCCGCCAGCACGCGATAACTCGTCACGGCCGCCATGCAATCGACGCACGGCGCGATCGCGAGACGTCAACGCGAGGTCCGTCGTGGGCGACCGCGAGCGGATGGCGTCGCGGCAGCGACCGTGACCAGGATTGGCAGGCCTTGCTCCGCACATACCTAGCGCTGCCTGCGCAGGCGCCGGCGGTTATTCGGCGGGCGCTGTCCCGACGTCATCCGCGCAGCAGCCCACGGCGGCCTCGCGTGCACGCGTTCTCCACTGCGCTCCGCCTAAGGCCCGCCTGCGCTCCGCCTACGGTCCGCCTATGCTCGCCTACGCTCCGCCGCCGGACAGCAGCTTGACCAGCTCGTAGAGGTACTCCTCGCCCTCGAACAGCGCCTGGACCGAGACCCGCTCGTCCTTGCCGTGGGCGCGGACGTCGAAGATGTCGGACGCCAGGCCGCTGTGGCCATAGGTCGGGATCCCGGCGTTGCGCAGGAACCGGCCGTCGGTAGCGCCGGCGGACATCGTCGGCACCGCGACCACGCCGGGCCAGAACTTCGGGGTCAGCTTTTCGATCGCCGCGAGCAGCTCGGGGTTCATCGCCGACGGCTCGCTCGGCGCATCCCGCGCCACCGCGGTGACCGTCACCTTGGGATCGGCGAACACGCGCTCGAGCGTCTTGCCGACCTCGTCGGGGGTCTGGCCCGGGACGATCCGGCAGTTGACCATCGCGCGCGCGAGCTGCGGCAGCGCGTTGTCGGCGTGGCCGCCCTCGAGCCGGGTCGCGACGCAGGTGGTGCGGATCTGCGCGTTGTACGGCGGCTGCGCGCTCAGCCGCTCGAGCGCGGCTGGATCCGGCCTGGCGCTGATCAGCGACTTCATGTCGGCGGCGAGCTGACCGTGCTCGATCGTCGCCATCTTCTCGAAGAACCCGCGCGTGGTGTCGTTGAGCTTGACCGGGAAGTCGAACTTCTCGAGCCGGCCGAGCGCCGCGGCGAGCTCGTAGATCGCGTTGTCCTTGCGCGGCTGCGAGCTGTGGCCGCCTGGGTTGCGGGTCTCGATCCAGAAGCTCTGGAACAGCTTCTCGGCGGTCTGGATGCTGTTGGCGAACGCCTTGCCCTCCTTGACGCCGACCCCGCCGCCCTCGTTGAGCGCGTACTCGGCGTCGATCAGGTCCTTGTGGTTCTTGATCAGCCAGTTCATGCCGAGGCCCTTGCCGTCGGAGGTCTCCTCGTCGGTCTCGAGCGCGAGGATCAGGTCGCGGTCGGGCTTGTAGCCTTCCTTCTTCCACCGGATCATGTTCACGACCCACGCGGCGGCCATGTACTTGTCGTCGCCGGTGCCGCGGCCGTAGAAGTAGCCGTCCTTCTCGACCAGCTTGAATGGATCGGTGGTCCAGTCCTCGCGCTTGGCCTCGACCACGTCGATGTGCGCGACCAGCAGCAGCGGCTTGCGCTTGGCCGTGCCGCGCAGCCGCGCGACCAGGTTGCCGCGCCTGGGTCCGGACTGGAACACCTGGACGTCGGCCCTGGGAAAGCCCGCGGCGACGAGCCGCGCGCCCATCGCCTTGGCCGCGGCGTAGGTATCGCCGATCGACTGCGTGGTGTTGATCTCGACGAGCTCCTTGTAGATCTCGCGGGTGAGCTGCTGGGTGGCGGGAGGGGCGGGCTCGGCCGCGCTCGGTGCGACCGAGCCGACGACCAAGCTCGCGACGATGGCGATACCGGCGTTGCGCTTCATGGGCGGAGAGTCGCCGGAGGACCGACCGCGCGCAAACCCAAACGTGCCGGCTCGCGTGCCGCCCGGCTGGCCGTCTCGGGACCGGCCGGGCGACTACCGCGCGCCCGCGTCGCGTGGGGCAAGGTGGGACGGCGGTGGCAGCGCGGGCGTCCGCGACGGCGCCACCGCGGGCGACGGCAGCCCGGGCAGGCCCGTCGATCCCGCGATCGCCTCGTCGTCGGCGCGCGGCATCGGCAGCACGATCTTGAAGCTGCGCAGCTTCCACGGCTCGAGCCGCGAGCGCCGGTAGAACACGAACGCGGTGCGCACGCCGCTGGCCTTCTCGAACTCGGCCAGGGTATCGAAGGTCGCCGAGCTCCCGCCGGTCAGCTTGGCGTCGCCGATCACCTTGGCCTCGGTGACCGCGATGATCCGGCGATAGCTGCCGAGCGCGGCGAGGTGCTCGGCCTGGAGCTGGACGAACCTGGCCTTCTGCTCCTGCTTCTGGAACACGGCGGTGGCCTGGTCCCAGACCTGGTCGGCGCGGCCGTCCTTGAGCTTCTGCAGGATCGCGTCGGCGGCCTGGTGGACGTCACAGTGCTTGAGGTCCATCGGGTCCTTGCACGCCTTGATCCGCTCCTCGCGCTGGGCCTGCGAGATCTTGAGCTCGGGCGGCAAGTCGACGCCGATGCCGAGCAGCTTCCAGCGGCCCTGATCGTCGTGCAGGCTGACCGAGACCTTGCAGGTCGCCTTCTCGTAGGCGGCGGTGAGCGACACCCGGCCGATCCGGCCGGTCGGGCCGTTGGTGACCAGCGCCTCGTTGACCGAGGTGATCTCGCGGAACTTGCCGACGGTCTGCGCCATGTCGGTCATGTCGTCGATGAACCGCTCCTTGCGGACCATCTCCTGGAACCGGGGCGAGGCCTGCTCGTAGACCTCGTCGATCGCGCCCTTGCTGAGGTTGACCAGGATGGTCTCGGCGTTGGGCCGGAAGTCCGGCGTGTCGTTGCCGTGGAGCTGGAGCCCGACGATCACGATGATCCACGCGGCGACCAGGACGAAGCCGACGACCATGCTGCGGATCAGGAGCCGGCCGCGCCGGGTCCGGGCGACCTGGGGCAGGACGTGCAGCGACTCGCCGACCGACGTGATGCCCTCGCCGAGCTTGGTGACGCCCGAGCCGACCATCGGGATCCGCGACATCTCGCCCAGCCGCGACACGCCCTCGCCGAGGCTGCCGATGCCGCTGCCGAGCCGGGACACGCCGGCGTCGAGCGCGTCCTTGGCCGCGCCGGCGATCCGGCGGCCGCGGCTGTCGGCGGGCTCGCCGGCGACCGCGAACTTGCCCGACAGCTCGACCTCGACGGAGCCCGAGACCTCCGGGCTCGCCGCGGGGTCCACCGCCGGCAGCTTCGCGCCCGAGACCTGGACGTCGGCCGATCCGGAGGCTCCCGCGGATCCCGGCGCCGGGCTCGCCGGGCGATCAGCGTCGGCGGCGCCGCGGGCCGCGCCGGCCGCGGCCTCGTTCGCGGCGTCGGGCGCGGCATCGTTCGCCGCATCGGGCGCCGCATCGGGCGCCGCATCGGGCGCGGCGTCGGGCGCGGCATCGGGATCAGCCCCGGCCACGGCGGCCCGCCTGGTGTCCTTGGCGATCGACACGCTGAATCATGACATGGAGAAGAACCGCGCGACCAGGTTCTCGGCGACCTCGCGGCGGTAGCTCGCCGTCGAGCGCACGTCATCGATCGGGTGGATCGCCGAGCGCACCGCGTCGCGCGCCGCCGCGGCGGCGTCGGCCAGCCGCCGGCCGCGCACCGCGGCCTCGGCCGCCGCGATCCGGATCGGGCGATCGGCGACGGCGCCGAGCGCGATCCGCGCGTCGACCACGACGTCGCCGTCGAGCGTGATCGCGGCCGCGCCCATCACCTTGGAGATCGACTGGGCGCGCCGGGTCCCGACCTTGCGCCAGGTGGTCCGCGTCGCCGGTCCGGGGACCGGCAGGTGGGCGGCGACGATCAGCTCGTCGGCGGCGAGCGCGGTCGTGCGGTAGCCGGTGCAGAACGCGTGGTACGGCACCCGGCGCCGGCCGCGCACCGAGGCGAGCTCGAGCTCGGCGTCGAGCGCGAGCAACACCGGCAGGCTGTCGCCGACCGGCGACGACGTGCCGACGTTGCCGCCGAGCGTGGCGCGCGCCTGGATCTGCAGCGCGCCGATCTCGCGCGCCGCGGCGGCGAGCGGCGCGGCGTGCGCCCGGATCTCGGCGTGGCGCTCGACCTCGAGCCAGGTCGTGCCGGCGCCGATCGCGATCACACCGTCCGCGACCCGGACGAAGCACACCGGCGCTAGCCGCCACAGATCGAGGATCCCCGGCGGCGCCGCGCGGTGGTTGGCGTTGACCAGCAGGTCGGTGCCGCCGGCCAGCACCGTCCAGTCGGGGTGCGCGGCGCGGGCCTCGAGCGCCTCGTCGAGATCGCGCGGCCGCAGGTACCCGGTCACGGCGCGACCTCGCGGGCCGCGGCGATCACCGCGTCGACGATCAGCTGGTAGCCGGTGCAGCGGCAGATGTTGCCGGCGAGCAGCTCGCGGACCCGGGCGCGCGCCGCGGCGTCGTCGCAGCCGGCGATCAGGCCGCGGTCGACGACGTGGGCCGCGCACACCGCGATCCCGGGCGTACAGATCCCGCACTGCGCACCGCCGCACGCGACCAGCTGGCGCTGCACCGCGTGCAGCACGTCGCCGCGCGCCAGGCCCTCGACGGTGGTCACCCGGCGGCCGTCGCACTGGCCGGCGGCGACCAGGCACGAGTTGACCGCCTCGCCGTCGAGCTCGACCGTGCACGCGCCGCACTCGCCCTCGCCGCAGCCCTCCTTGGTGCCGGTCAGCCGCAGGTCGTCGCGCAACACGTCGAGCAGCCGCTTCCACGGCGAGACCTCGACCGTGCGCGGCTCGCCGTTGACCTCGAGCGCGAGCTTCACGACGCGCTCCACCCGGGCCGGGTCGCAGCGATCGCCTCGGGCGAGATCGGCAGCTCGTCGAACGCGCAGCCCAGCGCGTCCTCGACCGCGTTGGCGACCGCCGCGGCCGGCCCGTCCATCGGGATCTCGCCCACGCCCTTGGCGCCGCCGGGGCCGAACGGATACGGTACCTCGACGAGGATCGTCTCGAGCTCGGGGGCGTCGGCGAACGTCGGCACGATGCAGTTGGTCATGTTGGCGTTGGCGACCTTGCCGTCCTTGTACACGACGTTCTCGAGCACCGCCCAGCCCAGCGCCTGCAGCGTGCCGCCCTCGATCTGGCCGCGGACGATCGCCGGGTTGATCGCCTTGCCGACGTCGACGGCCTGGACGCAGCGCAGGATCGCGAGCTCGCAGGTGTCGAGATCGATCTCGACGTCGACCAGGCACGCCGCCCAGCCGTAGACCGGGTACGCCGCGCCGGTGTAGGTCGCGTCGTCCCACGCGATGCCGGGCGGCGGCTCGTAGGTCACGGTCTCGGCGAGCTCACCGCCGGTCGCCGCGGCGTGGGCCGTGGCGATCGCCGCCAGCGTGCCGGTGACCCCGTGCTCGGCCGCCCAGGCCTCGAGCCGGGTGCGCACCGCCCGGGCCGCGCGCTCGACCACCGCGCCGACCACCATCGCCGTCCGGCTCGCCACGGTCGGCCCGCTGTCGGGGACGCGCGACGTCGTCGGATCGATCACGGCGACCTCGGCCGGATCGACGCCGAGCGCCGCCGCCGCGAGCTGGGTGAAGATCGTGATCGAGCCCTGGCCGATCTCCGCCGAGCTCGAGCGGACCTCGAAGCCGCGGGCGGTCGCCGCGACCGTCGCGCGCCCGGCGAGCCGCTGCTCGCCCGAGCCGGTGAACCCGGCGCCGTGGAAGTAGAAGCACACGCCGCGGCCGCGGCGGACCGGCGCGCCGTGGCGGTTGACGCCGTGCCGCACCGGCGGCGCGCCCGCCGCGCCGTCGATCGCGCCCTCGATCGCCGCGAACACCTCGTCGGTGCCGACCGAGGCGCCGAGCAGCTGGCCGGTCGCGGTGGTGTCGCCGGAGCGCAGCGCGAGCCGCTTGCGCAGCGCCAGCGGGTCCTCGCCGCGGAGCCGCGCGAGCTTCTGGATCTGGCGCTCGTAGGCGAACGTGGTCTGCGGTGCGCCGAAGCCGCGGAACGCGCCGTGCGGCGGGTGGTTGGTCGCGACCACGCGGCCGCGGACCCGGACCACCGGGCAGCGGTACGGCCCGGCCGCGTGCAGCACGCCGCGCGACAGCACCACCGGCGACAGCGTCAGGTACGCGCCGCCGTCCATCACCACGTCGATATCGATCGCGGCGAGCTCGCCGCGCGCGTCGACCGCCAGGCGATGCCGGGTGCGGCACGGGTGGCGCTTGGTCGTCGCCGCGATGTCCTCGTCGCGGTCGTAGACCATCTTGACCGCGCGGCCGGCCTTGCGCGCGAGCAGCGCGGCGTGCGCCGCGAGCATCGACGGATACTCCTCCTTGCCGCCGAACCCGCCGCCGGTGACCGACTGCGCGATCACCACGCCGTCGGCGTCGCAGCCGAGCAGCGCCTTCATCGCCTTGTGGACGTAGAACGGGCACTGCATCGAGCCGACGATGTGGCAGCGGCCGTCCTGCCAGCTCGCCATCATCGCCTGGGGCTCGATGTACATCTGCTCCTGCGGCGAGGTCTGGTAGCGGCCTTCGATCACGTGCGCCGCCGCCGCGAACACGGCGTCGAGCTCGGCGTCGCTCGCGTGGCCCTTGCGGAGCAGGAACTGCTTGAACACGTTGGCGTCGCCGCCCGCGCCGTCCGGACCGGCCGGACTGGGCGGACTGGGCGGACCATAGAGCGCGACGGCGCCGGCGAGCGACGCGTCGACGTCGAACACCGCCGGGCGCGCGGCGATCCGCGGCCGGATCGCCTTCGCGGCGGCGAACGCCAGCTGGCGGGTCGGCGCCGCGACCAGCGCGATCGGCTCGTCGTGGTGCATCACCCGCCCGCCGATCGGCACCAGCGCCGGCTGGTCGTCCTCGATCAGCGCGATGACATTGCGTCCCGGGATGTCGGCCGCGGTGACCACGCAGACCTGCGAGCCGTCTAACCCGGCGCCGAGGCTCGCGCCGAGGCTCGGATCGATCTCGATCGCCTCGAGCACGCCGTGCGCGACCTGCGAGCGCACCGTCGCGCCGTGCCACGCGCCGGGCGCGTCGAGGTCGTCGAGGTAGCGCGCGCGACCGGTGACCTTGGCGACGCCGTCGACGCGCGGCACCGAGCGACCCACGGGCGGCACGGGAGGTCGAGGACGTTCCATCCCGGGATCTAACCCCAGCGCGCGCCGCGCGGTAAACACCCGGGCGACACCAACCGCGGCCCCGGACGACGCGCGGGACGGGGCACCGCGGCCGGCGCCGCCGAGCGCGACCTGGTTCACCGGGTCTGGAGCTTGACGTTCTGGGTCTGGACGACGAGCGCACGCCCGCTGGCCCCCGCGACCAGCGCCGAGAGGTCCGCCCCGTTGCGCAGCCGGTCCGCGACGTCGAGCACCCCGGCGCGGACCGCATCGTAGCCACCCGGGACCTTGGCGTTCATCACCTGCTCGGCGAACACCGAGTCATCCGACGTCGCCGTGTAGTCGAACACGTCGGTCGGCAGCCTGGGGAACCGGAGCTCGCCGGGCGTGTACGGTGCGGCGAGCTGCCAGCGCCAGCTCCGCGGCGACGGGTTGAACCGCGTCACGTCGATCGCGGTGATCGTCAGATCCGCCGTGGCGCCCTGCGGCGCTTCGATCCACGACATCCGCCGGGTGGTCGGGTTGAACGACGGCAGGCTCACCAGATCGCGCAGCAGCAGGTGATCGAGGTCGAGCATGTAGCTGGTCGCGAACGGGCCCCAGTCGACCACGACATGCCGGGAATTCCCGCTCACCGACAGCGAGGTCTCGACGACCGCCGCGGTCGCCGCCACCGCCGGCTCGTGGCTGACTGCGGTGCCAGCGCTGGCGTCGAGCTGGAATGGACCGAGCCGGCCATGCGCGAGCACCGGGAAGTGCTGCACGACGATCGACGCGTCGGGTGCGTTCAGGTACGTGAAGTTGATGTCGGTCAGCGCGCCGTAGCGGTCGCCCCGGAGGTCCACGATGGCGCCGGCGGTCAGCGTCGCGCCGGCGTGATACAGCCCGGACACCGGCCGGTTGACGTCGCTGTTGACCTCGCGCGACACGATCGCGAGGTCGGCGGCGCCGCGGCAGTCGTCCAGCGACAGGACCGCGCTGGGATCCGGGCTGCCCGAGCCGCTGCCGCCGCCACCCGGCACCAGCGATCCGAGCCCGCAGGTCGTGAACACGTCGTAGATGTTGGCGTTGCCGTCGAGCCCAGCGACCAGCGTGAACGTGACGGTCTGCGGCGCGGTCTGCGTCAACACGAGGTGATCGCCGGGCTTGACACCGGCGAACGTGCGCAGCTCATCGCTCGCGGCGCCGAACGCGATGCCGACGGGGACCGGGCCGCGGAACGGGTTGATCGCCGTCACCGAGCCGCCGGCGGCCATGGTCGCGCTCGCGGTCCCGGTCGTGTCGGTGCTGGCGCTCGCCACCACCGTGTCGTCGGCGTTGACGAAGTACACGCGCACCCCGGCCATCGGCGCGCCGTCCCTGGTGACCGTCAGGGTCACCGGGAGGTCGGGGCCGGGGCCGTCGGTCGGAGGCGGCGCATCGGCGAGGTGGCCGTTGCTGTCGTCCCCGCCACATGCCCCGACGGCCAGCCAAACCACGAGCGATAGCGACAGGACGAGCGAGGTACAGCGCATTGGGTCGCATATTAGCCAGATCCGCCCGGTCGCGGCTACCATGGCCTGGTGCGAACCCGTCCGCTCGGCGCCGCGACCGTCACCGCCATCGGCTGCGGCGATCTCTGTCTACCGACCTCGGCCGCCCGCGGCGTCCCGGCGCGTGACCTCGAGCACGCGGTGCACGAGGCGATCGCCTTCGGGATCACGCTGATCGACGTCGCCGCCGACGCCGACAGCGAGAAGCTCGCCGGCGACGCCGTCCGATCCCAGCGCGCCCGCGACCGCGTCGTCGTCGCGACGCGCGTCGCGCTCGTCGCCGAGCGGCCCGGTGCGGTGCGCCCGCCCAGCCGCGACGTGCTGCGCGAGCGCCTGCCCGCGGCGTACCTCCAGGACCGCGTCGAGGCCTCGCTGCGGGCGACCCGGCTCGACGCGCTGTCGCTCGCCCAGCTGCCGCTGCGGCCGGCCTGGCTCGCGTCGCCGGCGTGGCCCGAGCTGGTCGGAACCTGCGCGCGCCTGGTCCACGAGGGCAAGGTGCTGGCGTGGGGCGCGCTACTCGACGAGCCGAGTAACGACGACGCCACGGCCGCCGTCCTCGCCGAGCCCTGGCTCGCCGCGGTGTCGGTGGTCTATCACCTGTGTGATCGTCGCGCCGAGTCGCTGTTTGCCGCGGCGGCCAAGCGCGAGCTCGCCGTGCTCGCTCGCCATCCGCTCGCCGGCGGCGCGCTCGCCGGCACCCTGGGCCCCGGCGTCCGCCTGCGCCCGCGCGACGACCGCGGCGGCCTCGATCCCGCCGTGCTCGAGCGCATCGCGGTCGGCGTGGCCCGCCTGGCCGCGCTGGTCAAGCGCGAGCCCCCGGCGGTGCGATCCAGCGAGGCCGCGCGGCAGGCCGGCGAGCACGCCGCGCGCGACCGCCCCGAGCACCTCGAGTGCACCGACGTCGCCGAGCTCGCGCTGCGGTTCGTGATCGACCGCGCCTGCATCGCCCTGCCCCGGCTGCACCGCCACGATCCGCTGCTCGCCGCCGTCGCCGCGGCCGCGGCCGCCCCGCTGTCCGCCGACCTGCTCGCCCGGATCGACCAGATCTTCGAGCCGATCCCGGTGGTGGCTCCCGGCGAGACCGGCGGCGAGATCTCCGACCGCTCGCGCTGACAGCTATACATCGGTTCAGTACACTCGCCGGGTGACCTCGCGCCCCACCGCGAACCCGCCCAACCGGTTCCACGCCCAGATCGTGAGCTACGACGACGGCGAGGCGCCACCGCCGTCGCAGGTCACGCTGATCGACGACCACACCCGATCGATCCTGGCCCACAACGACTCGCCCGACCTCGGCTTCCGCTGGAGCGTCAACCCGTACCGCGGCTGCCAGCACGCCTGCGCGTACTGCTACGCCCGCCCGACCCACGAGTACCTCGATCTCGGCGCCGGCACCGACTTCGACACCAAGATCGTCGTCAAGCGCGACGCCCCGGCCCTGCTGCGCGAGGCGTTCGACAAGCCGAGCTGGCAGGGCGAGCTGGTCATGTTCTCCGGCGTCACCGATTGCTACCAGCCGGTCGAGCGCGACCTCGAGCTCACCCGGCGCTGCCTCGAGGTCTGCCTCGCGTATCGCAACCCGGTCAGCGTCATCTCCAAGAGCGCGCTGGTCGAGCGCGACCTCGATCTGTTCCTCGCGCTCGCCGAGCACGCCCGGTTCGGCCTCAGCGTCAGCCTCGCGTTCAGCGACAACGCCACCGCGCGCGCGATCGAGCCCTGGGGGCCGTCGCCCGATCGCCGGTTCAAGCTGATCGAGACCCTCGCCGCGGCCGGCGTCCCGGTCGGCGTCATGTGCGCGCCGATCATCCCCGGCATCAACGACAGCCAGATGGTCACCGTGCTCGAGCGTGCGGCCGCGGCCGGCGCGACCTGGGCCGGCTGGGTCCTGCTCCGGCTCCCGGGCGCGGTCAAGCAGGTGTTCGAGGACCGCATCCGCGCCGCGATGCCGCTCGCGGCCGACAAGATCTTGCACCGCATCCGCGAGACCCGCGGCGGCGACAAGCTCTACGACGCGCGGTTCGGCACCCGCGGCCGCGGCGAGGGCGTCTACGCCCAGATGATCCAGACCATGTTCGACGCCACGGTCCTGCGGCTGGGCTTGAACCAGCGAAACCGCGACGGCTCGATGTACACCGAGGCCGAGGCCCCGACCACGTTCCGCCGGCCGCCGAAGCCGACGAGCCAGCTCTCGCTGTTCTGACGGCCGGACGTCCGAGCGTGACATGGTAGGATCGATGCGAGCGACGAACACCACCGAGCGAGTCCGTCAGGAGATGCGCCGCTTCGAGGCAAGCCTGCCTCGATTGATGCCGCTCTACGCCGATCGCTGGGTGGTCTTCCGGGACGGAGAGGTCGTGAGCGTCCACGACACCGAGGAGCTGGCCTACCCGCGCGGGGCTCGAGAAATTCGGTCGACATGGCGGCCACGTGATCGCCAGGGTCGCCGAGCAGCGCACGTTGCCGCTCAGCGCATCCGTGGCCTATCGGGTCGCGGAGCTCGCGCGGCCTCACGTCGGCCTGCTTGGCCGTGACTTTCTACAGGCGGTCCGGTTCGAGTACGACGGCCCGAGCGGCGTGTAACCGGCTCATCGCCGAGCGCTAGGGCGCACGGTAGCGACGCGTCCACGCCAAACGTGGGAGACCTAACGAGACTGTGCTTGATCGCTACAGCGAGCGCTCACGCACACGCCAACTGTGCGCAGTTGCTCCCAGAACTGCCTCATGAGCGACTCCGCATGTGGCAGAGTGGGCGCTGCTCAACCGCACGGGAGCGCGCCAATGGCAGAGAGCTTCGATACCAAGGTCAGCGGACGCAAGCCGCTCAAGGCGAAGAACGGGGACGGGCAGAAGCGGAACGCGGACGCGCAGAAGCTCAAGAAGCGCGCGGAGCCGCCGGCCACGTTCTCGGACGAGCTGCAGCTCGCCCTGATGCGGTTCAAGGAGGGCGACTTTGCGGCCCGCATGCCCGCGAACTTCGTGGACATGGAAGGCAAGCTCGCCGACCTGCTGAACGAGATCCTCGCGGTCAGCGAGCGCCGGGCCACCGAGATCACCCGGATCTGCCGGACGGTCGGCAAGGAAGGCAAGCTCAAGCAGCGGATGAACGTGCCGGGAGCGGTCGGCGGCTGGGCCGACGAGATCGGCTCGCTCAACACGCTGATCGATGACCTGGTGTGGCCGACCACGGAGGTGACCCGCGCGATCGGCGCGGTCGCCAAGGGCGACCTCAGCCAGTCGATGGCGCTCGAGGTCGACGGCCGCCGGCTCGAGGGCGAGTTCCTGCGCTCGGCGCAGCTGGTCAACAACATGATCGATCAGCTGTCGGTGTTCACCTCGGAGGTGACCCGCGTCGCCCGTGAGGTCGGCACCGAGGGCAAGCTCGG
>DASWRS010000146.1:0-68277 GCA_036403075.1 Kofleriaceae bacterium | reverse complement strand
GCGATCCGGCTCGCCGCGGCCGGCGTCCGGGTCACGATGTTCGAGGCCCGCGACCAGCCCGGCGGCCGCGCCTACGTCTACCGCGACCGCGGCTTCACGTTCGACGCCGGCCCGACGGTGATCACCGCGCCGCACTGCCTCGAGGAGCTGTTCGAGCTCGCCGGCCGGCGGATGTCCGACCGGGTCGAGCTCCTGCCCGTGACGCCGTTCTACCGCCTGGTGTGGGCCGACGGCGCGACGTTCGACTACGGCGGCGACGACGACCACATGCTCGCGCAGATCCACGCCCGGCGGCCCGACGACGTCGCGGGCTACCTGCGGTTCGTCGAGCACTCGCGGCGCGTGTTCGACGCGGGCTACACCCGGCTCGCGCACACGCCGTTCCCGCGGTTCTCCGACATGCTGCGGGTCGCGCCCCGGCTCGCCGCGTTGCGCGCCGATCGCTCGGTCTACGCCACGGTCGCCCGGTTCGTGAAGGACGAGCACGTGCGCGAGGCGCTGTCGTTCCACTCGCTGCTGGTCGGCGGCAACCCATTCGAGACCTCGTCGATCTACACGCTGATCCACTTCCTCGAGCGCCGCTGGGGCGTGTTCTTCCCGCGCGGCGGCACCGGGGCGCTGGTCGCCGGGCTGGTCCAGCTGTTCACCGAGCTCGGCGGCGAGCTCCGGCTCGCCACGCCGGTGCGGCGGATCCGGGTCATCGAGCGCGGCGGCGCCAGGCAGCACCAGGTGATCAGCGGCGCCGGCACCGAGGACTTCGACCTCGTCGTGTCCAACGCCGACCTGCGCCACACCTACGCCCGGCTCTACGCCGGCGAGCCCGGCGCCCGGCGCATGGTCCGGCGGCTCGATCGCGCCGACTGGTCGATGTCGCTGTTCGTCCTGTACTTCGGCACCGACGTCGACTACCGCGATCGGATCGCGCACCACACGGTGGTGTTCGGGCCGCGCTACCGCGGGTTGCTCCATGACATCTTCCACGGCGCCACGCTGCCCGAGGACTTCTCGCTCTACCTCCACGCGCCCCACGTCACCGATCCGGGGATGGCGCCGCCCGGCGGCGGGGCGTTCTACGTGCTGTCGCCGGTGCCGCACCTGGGCAACGCGCCGCTCGACTGGCCGGCGATCGCCCAGAGCTACGGCGACCGGATCCTCGCCGCGCTCGAAACCCTGCTCCCCGATCTGCGGCGCCACGTCGTGGTCCGGCGACAGTTCACGCCGGCCGACTTCGAGACCGAGCTCGCCAGCCACCTGGGCTCGGCGTTCAGCATCGCGCCGACGCTGCGCCAGAGCGCGTACTTCCGGCCGCACAACAAGGACCCGCACGTCCCCGGCCTGTACATCGTCGGCGCCGGGACGCACCCGGGCGCGGGCGTGCCCGGGGTGATCAACGGCGCGAAGGCGACGTTCTCGGAGATCTGCCGCGACTTCGGGCTCGCGGACGCCGGGGCCGCGCCGCGCGCGCTCGCCGCGGGAGCCCGGCGATGACCGCGCTCGCCGTGATCGACCGCGGCGCCGCGCCGATCGCGCGCGCGACGATCGCGCGGCACTCGCGGAGCTTCGCGCTCGCCACCCGGCTGCTCGGCCGCCGGATCGGCGATCAGACCGCGATCGTCTACACCTGGTGCCGGCGCGCCGACGATGCGATCGACGAGCGCAGCGCGCCCACGCCGGGCGAGCTCGCCGAGGTCCTGGCCTGGCTGGCCCGCGACCTCGACGCCGCGTACGCCGGGACCGCGACCGATCCGGTGCTGGCCGAGCTCGGCGACGTCGTGCGGGCGCGGGCGATCCCGCGGCGCTATCCGCGCGAGCTGCTCGCCGGCCTGGCGATGGACGCCGCCGAGGTCCGCTACGCGACCGTCGACGACGTGCTCGGCTATGCCTGGCGCGTCGCCGGCGTGGTCGGCCTGATGATGGCGCACGTGTTCGGCGTCGCCGACGATGGCGCGCTGGTCCACGCCGCGCACCTGGGCATCGCGATGCAGCTGACCAACATCGCGCGTGACGTCGCCGAGGACTGGAGCCGCGGGCGGCTGTACCTGCCTGACGACCTGCTCGCCGCGCACGGCGCCGGTGGCCTGGTCGGCGACCTCGGGCGCGCGCTGCCGGGGTCGGCGCGGCCGGCGATCGCCCGGGCGCGGGCCGACCTGCTCGCGATCGCCGATCGCTACTACCGCTCGGGCGACCAGGGCATCGCCGCGCTGCCCTGGCGCGCGGCGCTCGCGGTGGCCACGGCGCGGCGCCTGTACGCCGCGATCGGCGCGCGCATCGCCCGCGCCGGCCACGACGTCACCGCCGGGCGCGCCGTCGTGCCGCGGACCACCCGGCTGGCGCTGGTCGGAGCGGCGATCGCGCGGCTCGCGGTCACCGCCCCGCGCCGGGTTCTCGCCCCTCGACCCCTGCGCATCCCGCTGCGCGTGCTGGAGCTCCGCGATGTCCCCCGGCCGTGACCGCCCGCGCTCGCGGCTCGCGATCTACGTCGGACGGATCCGCGAGTTCGACCGCACCGACTGGCAGGTCTACCTGACCTGGGTCGGCACGATGCTCGGGCTGGTGTGCTCGACCGGCGGGTTCCTGCTCGCCGGCCGGGCGCACGGCGTGACCTGGCCGGCGGAGGCGTGGCTGGTGCCGATCGGCGCCGCCATGTTCACCGTCGCGATCGCGATCGATACGATCGGGCACCGCACGATCTACAAGGAGGTCCTGCGCGGCGGCGAGCAGCTGGTCCACCACGTCACGATCGCGTGCGGCGTCGCCGCCTGCGTGCTGCTGGTCGCGGCCTACGACGCGCCGGTGGTCGGGACCCCGGCGCTGGTGCTGACGCTGCTGTCGTTCGTGTACAGCCTGGTCGACGAGGCGTTCCACTGGCGGCGCTACGTGACCCGGCAGTCCGACGTGGTCGAGATCTGGAGCCACGTCGGGATCCTGGTCGGCCACGGCACGATGATGCTCGCGTGGTGGCGGTTCTGCGACCTCGGCTACCCCGGCGTCCGCGAGGCCCTCGCCGCCCTGGCCTGAGTGCCTCCGCTGCGCGGCCACCGGATGCGCGCTACCGGATCGGGGCGAGCGTGTCGCGCAGCTGCGCGCGCGCCCGGAACGCGCGGACCTTGACGTTGGCCACGCTGATCCCGAGCCGCGCCGCGGTCTCGGCCTCGGTCTCGTCGGCCGAGATCCGCCACAACACGACGTCGCGGTACCTGGGCTCGAGCTCGGCGATCGCGCGGCGCA
Source organism: Kofleriaceae bacterium (assembly GCA_036403075.1). Classification (GTDB taxonomy): domain Bacteria; phylum Myxococcota_A; class Polyangia; order Haliangiales; family Haliangiaceae; genus JABFXX01. The sequence continues at coordinate 65,049 of DASWRS010000146.1, read as the reverse complement.
CGAAGCGCCGGGTGTCGAGATCGGCGACCTCCGCCTCCGGCGACCGGACGTCGTCGGCGACGAACGCGTCGAGCGCGCCGCCGTCCTCGAGCTGCTCGCGCGACCGCCGGCGGCGGCGCAGGAAGCTGAGCGCGGTGGTCGACGCGATCCGGTACAGCCAGGTGCGGTACTTGGCCTCGCCGCGGAACGCCGCGCGGTGGCGGTACGCGAGCAGCAGCGCGTCCTGGGTGACGTCGTCCGCGTCGTTGGCGCAGCCGACGATGCGGCGCGCGACGGCGTAGACGAACCGGCGATCGTCATCGCCGAGCGCGAAGGCAGTGTGGGGCGGCCCGGCGGGACCGAGCTCGCCGGCGCCGGCCGGGCAAACGTCCAAAACGTTCATATCGGTCAATGTGACCGAAAAAACGTTCACGTCAAGTCACGGCTCGGCGCCGCCGGTGCCGCTCGGCGTCGCGAGTACCTGTAACCCCGGCCATGACCCGGGCATCATGGCGTCATGCGGCTGCTGTCGCCCCGCGAGCTCGCCCACGCCCTGGGCGTCAGCGAGTCGTCGCTCAAGCGCTGGGTCGACGCCGGCAAGATCGTCGCGAGCCGCACCGACGGCGGCCACCGCCGGATCGCCCTGCCCGAGGCGGTCCGGTTCATCCGCGAGACCGGCGCGCCGCTGGCACACCCGGAGGTGCTCGACCTGCCCGCGATGGCCGCCGCCCCGAGCGACGCGCTCGCGGCCGACAGCGGCCTGCTCGGTTGCCTCGAGCGCGGCGACGCGATCGCGGTGCGCGGCTGGCTGGTCGGGCGCTACCTGGCCGGCGCGTCGATCGCCGAGCTGTCCGACGGGCCGGTGCGCTCGGCGATGCACGCGCTCGGCGAGCTGTGGCACCACGACGAGCGCGGCGTGTTCATCGAGCACCGCGCCACCGAGGCGTGCCTGCAGGCGCTCGCGTACCTCCGCGGCACGCTGCCCGAGCGCCTGGCCGGGCCGCTCGCGCTCGGCGCCGCCCCCGAGGACGATCCGTACCGGCTGCCGACCTTCCTGGCCTCGATGGTCGTCAGCGAGGCCGGGCTGCGGGCGATCAATCTCGGGCCCGATACCCCGATCTCGGCGATGCAGCACGCGGTCGCCGAGCACCGCCCGCGCCTGGTCTGGCTCAGCGCCACCGGCAAGCTCGCGTCGCCGCGCGCCGCCGAGATCGCGCGCTGGATCGCCGGGCTGCCGCGCACCGTCGTCGCCGTGATCGGCGGCCGCAACGCCGGCGCGATCGCCGCCGTGCTGCCGTCGGTGCGCCACGCCGATGCGATGGCCGAGCTGGCCGTGATCGCGCGCAAGCTCGCCCAGTGACCGCCGGCTACTTGCTCGCCTTGAGCTCGATCACGCCGCGGCCCTCGGTGCCGAGGTAGATGTCGCCCTCGGCGGTGACGTACATCGCCGCCGGGAACTCGATCGCGCCGGTGCCCGCGCCGACCACGCCGTAGCGCACCGGCAGGCCGTCGGCGATGGTCGTGATCGTCAGCTTCCTGGGATCGATGCGCAGCAGGCGCCGGCCGATCGTGTCGAGCGCGATCAGGCCGCCCTTGCCGTCGGGGGCGAGCGCGCCGACCTTGCCGACCTCGGACGACACGAACACCTCGGACTTGCCGCCCGACAGCGGCACCCGCCGGATCCGCGCCGTGCGCGCCTCGGCGATGTAGAGCGTGTCGTCGACGACCGCGAGCGCGATCGGGCCGTCGAGGCCGGTGACCAGCGGCCGCTTGGCGCCATCGGTCAGGCTGACCTCGGTGACCTGCCCGGCGCCGTACTCGGCGACGTAGAGCTTCGGGTCCGTCTTGCTCATCACCACCGCGACCGGGCGGTTGAGCCCGCCGGCGACCGGCTTGAACGTGCCGTCGGCGGGGTTGCCGGCCGCGACCGCGTTGTTGACCGCGTCGGGCCACAGCAGCTGATCGTTGGGGCCATCGGCGACGCCGAGGGTCAGCGGCATGCCGTGCGACGCCCAGGCGTTGAGCCGGGTCGGCGCGTACTCGCCCTTCTGCACCGTGCGCATCATGATCGCGTCGCTGACGATCACCTGGCCGTTCTTGACCAGGACGCCGGTCAGCGTGTTGGGCCCCTTGCCGAACAGGGTCTTGAACTTGCCGCTGCCGTCGGTGGCGACCTCGTAGACCGTCGCGTCCCAGTAGCTGGTGATGAACAGCCGGCCGTCGGGGGTGATCGCGAGGTTGTCGAGGCCGGGCGGCAGCTGGGCGAGCTTGTCGCGGGTCTTGCCGTCGAGGCTCAGGCGGTAGACCGCGCCGCCGAGCTCGGGGAAGTAGGCCTTCTTGTCGGGGCCGACCTTGAGCGCGATCGGCGCGGTGAACTTGTCGGCGATCGGCTGGATCGCGCCGGTGTCGGGGTGGACCCGCAGGATCCGCCCGGTGCCCATGTCGGGGATGATCAGGTCGGCGGTGTCCGGATCGAAGTCGAAGCCCTCGGGCACCGGGATGGTGTCGGCCTTGACGATCAGCCGCGGCTCCTTGGCGCCGGTCGGATCGATCTCGAACACGCGGTTGGCCTGGAAGCACTCGGTGACAAACAGCCGCCCGGTCTTCTTGTTGAACTGGATGCCGTTGGGCGCGGTCAGGCCGCGGGCGATCACGGTCTTGACCCCGGCGCCGTCGATCCGGTAGACCTCGCCGACCAGCGGCGTCGTGCCGGTCGCGTAGAACGTGCCCTTGCCGTCATTCGTGATGTCGTCGGAGATGTAGACGCCGGCCCAGGGGTGGACGAACTCGGTCGCCGCCATGGTCTTCAGATCGATCCGCGTGGTGGTGCCGTCGCCGGTATGGACGACGTAGAGCGCGCCGTCGCCGCCGATCGTCGCGCCGTTGGCGCCGGCGAACGCCGTGTCCTTGACCACGGTGACCAGCTTGTAGTGGCCGTCGACGACCCGGACGCCGGCCCGCGCGGGAGGCGCGGCGGCCGCGTGGATCACGGTCAGCACCAGAATCGCCTGCAACGAGCGCCTTGCCATCGCTGTGATCCGCATTGCGTTGCTCCTCGTATGGATTGAGGCGTGGTCTATGTCGCCCCGGTGGCGCGCTACTACACATCGCGGTCGTGAACCGGTCAAGACCGGCTGGCCGGCAGGTGACCGTGCCAGCGGCCAATGATAGGCTTGCCGCATGCTCCGTGACCGCCGAGCGATCCTGGCGCTGCTCACGGCGCTGAACTTCCTCAACTTCATCGATCGCGCGGTGATCGCGGCCGTGCTGACGCCGATGAAGGCCGAGCTGGCGCTGTCCAACTTCGAGGCCGGCCTGCTCAACACGGCATTCCTGATCGGGTACTTCGCGACCTGTCCGGTGTTCGGCGCACGGGCCGACAAGGGCGCTCGCAAGGGGCTGATCGCGCTCGGCGTGCTGATCTGGAGCGTCGCCACGATCGGCAGCGGCCTCGCGACCGGGTTCTGGTCGCTGCTCGCGGCCCGGATCGTCGTCGGGGTCGGCGAGGCCAGCTTCGCGGTGCTGGCGCCGACGATCATCGACGACATCACCCCGCCGGACCGCAAGGGCTCGGCGCTGTCGGTGTTCTACCTCGCGGTCCCGCTCGGCTACGCGCTGGGCTACATCCTCGGCGGCACGATCGCCAGGCAGTGGGAGGCGCGGATGGGGCACGAGCTCGTCGCCGGCTGGCGGGCGTCGTTCCTGATCGTCGGCGGCCCGGGGATCGTGCTCGCGCTGACCTGCCTGCTCGTCGCCGAGCCGGCGCGCAAGCTGCTCCACGCCAAGGCCAAGCTGATCGATGGCCTGCGCGAGATCGTCGCGATCCCGCTGTTTCGCCGCGCCGTGCTGGGCTACTGCGCGTTCACCGCCGCGGTCGCCGGGTTCTCGTACTGGGCGCCCGACTTCCTGCTCAAGAACTTCCCGGAGCTCACGGTCGAGACCGCGAATCAGCGGTTCGGCCTGGTGCTGATCGTCGGCGGCGCGATCGGGACGATGATCGGCGGCCGCTACGCCAACCGCGCGATGACCAGGCACCGCGTCGCGCCCGACGAGCCGCACGACTCGATCGCCAACAAGCGCGCGATCAACGGCCTGCTCCGGATCTGCGCGGTCGGCATGGCGGTGGCGGCGCCGGTGTCCGCGATCGGGTTCTTCGTGCCCGGCGCGACCGTGTTCTTCATCGTGTCGTTCGTCGTCGACATCGCCCTGTTCGCGTCGACCTCGCCGGTCAACACGGCGTTCCTGCGCTCGGTGCCGCCGGAGCGCAGGGCCAGCGCGATGGCGGCGTCGATCTTCTCGATCCACATGTTCGGCGATCTCTGGTCGGCGGCCGCGCTCGGCCTCTTGCTCGACAACCTGCCCGCGAAGATCGCGATGCAGGCGCTGCCGCTGACCTTCGCGCTGTCGGCGTACGTCTGGTCGCCGCGGCGGCGCGAGGCCGCCGGATCGGGCACCGGAGCGGGCACCGGAGCGGGCACCGGATCGGTCCCCGAAGCCCGCGTCCACACGGCGACCTGATCGCCCACCGGCCGTGGTACACCGCCGGTCGCGATGAAGATCCACGAGTATCAGGGCAAGCAGCTGTTCCGGAAGTACGGGGTGCCCGTCCCGATCGGCATCCCGGCGATGACGGTCGAGGACGCGCTCGCGGCGATCCCCAAGGTCCAGGCCGAGGCCGGCACCGAGGTCGTCGTCGTCAAGGCGCAGATCCACGCCGGCGGCCGCGGCAAGGGCGGCGGCGTCAAGGTCACCAAGACCCGGGCCGACGCCGAGGCCGCGGTCAAGAAGATCTTCGGCATGCAGCTGGTCACGCCCCAGACCGGCCCCGAGGGCAAGAAGGTCCAGCGCCTGCTCGTCGAGCAGGGCCTGCCGATCGCCCACGAGTACTACCTCGGCATGCTGCTCGATCGCGCCACCGGGCGGGTCACCGTGATGGCCTCGACCGAGGGCGGCATGGACATCGAGGAGGTCGCCGCCAGCCACCCCGAGAAGATCCTGAAGCACGCGATCGATCCGGCGATCGGCTGGCAGGACTGGCAATCGCGCCAGCTCGCCCGCGACCTCGGCCTGCAGGGCCAGCATGGAAAGACCGCCGACGGGCTCGCCGCGTTCCTCCGGCCGCTGACCCGATGCTACGAGGACATGGACTGCTCGCTGCTCGAGATCAACCCGCTGGTCACCACCACCGACGGCCGGGTGCTCGCGCTTGACGCCAAGATCAACTTCGACGACAACGCGCTGTATCGCCACCCCGAGCTCGAGGACTGGCGCGATCCCAACGAGGAGGACCCGGCCGAGGCCGAGGCCAAGAAGTGGGACCTGTCGTACATCTCGCTCGACGGCAACATCGGCTGCATGGTCAACGGCGCCGGGCTGGCGATGTCGACCATGGACATCATCAAGTTCTACGGCGGCGCGCCGGCCAACTTCCTCGACGTCGGCGGCGGCGCCACGGCCGAAAAGGTCACCGCCGCGTTCAAGATCATCACCACCAGCCCCGAGGTCAAGGCGATCTTCGTCAACATCTTCGGCGGCATCATGAAGTGCGACACGATCGCCGAGGGCGTGATCACCGCGGTCAAGGAGGTCGGGCTCAAGGTGCCGCTGGTGGTCCGGCTCGAGGGCACCAACGTCGAGCTCGGCAAGAAGATGCTCGCCGACAGCAAGCTGAACATCGTCGCCGCGGCCGACATGGCCGACGGCGCCCAGAAGGTGGTCAAGGCCGCCAAGGAGGCTCGGTAACATGAGCGTGCTGGTCGGCTTCGATACCAGGCTCGTCGTCCAGGGCGTGGGCTCGGCGGGCGCGTTCCATGCCAGGCAGATGATCGAGTACGGCACCCAGGTCGTCGCCGGCGTCAAGCCGGGCAAGGGCGGCAGCAAGGTCGCCGGGCTCGAGCAGCTGCCGATCTACGACACCGTCGCCGAGACCGTGGCCCGCCACGGCGCCAACACCTCGGTGATCTACGTGCCGCCGCCGGGCGCGGCCGACGCGATCCTCGAGGCCGCCGCCGCCGGGATCGCGACGATCATCGCGATCACCGAGGGCATCCCGGCGCGCGACATGGTCAAGGTCAAGTACGTCCTCGACCACGACTACCCCGAGGTCGTGCTGATCGGCCCGAACTGCCCGGGCGTGATCACGCCGGGCCAGTGCAAGGTCGGCATCATGCCCGGCTACATCCACAAGCCGGGCGGCGTCGGCGTGGTGTCGCGCTCGGGCACCTTGACCTACGAGGTCGTCCACCAGCTGACCGCGCTGGGCCTGGGCCAGTCGACCGCGATCGGCATCGGCGGCGATCCGGTCAAGGGCACCGACTTCATCGATGCGCTGATGTGGTTCACCGAGGACCCGGGCACGTCATCGATCTTCCTGATCGGCGAGATCGGCGGCGACTCGGAGGAGCGCGCGGCGGCGTTCGTCCAGGAGTACGTCAAGAAGCCGGTCGCGGCGTTCATCGGCGGCCAGACCGCGCCGCCCGGCAAGCGGATGGGCCACGCCGGCGCGATCATCTCCGGCGGCAAGGGTGCGGCGGCTGACAAGATCGCCGCGCTCAAGGCCGCCGGCATCGCCGTCGCGCCGACCCCGGCCGAGATGGGCTCGACGCTGGCCCAGCTGCTGGCGTAGCGCGTCGCGCGTGGCGCGTGGCGCGTGGCGCGCCGCCTCGGGTCGGCAGGCCGATGACCGGCGTCGATCCCGGCACAGGACCTGACAGGCGGGTCGCCTCGGCGGTGTGCGGTCCTGTAGACCCGCGCTCCGCCCGCCGGCGGGGGTGGGTGCGGTGCAGTCCACACGTCACACCTTGTCGGCCCTGTCGGCCTTCGCGGCTCCGAGATCCGCTGTCGGGGCTGCCGCACAAAACCCCGTGCGATACCCGAACTCCGTCGCGCCGGCCGGCCCGCGAGCCGATACCATGGAACCAATGACGGTTCTGGGGACGTATCGTGCCCGTGGTGTATTCGCGGCCCTGATGATCATGCTCGCATCGCGCGCGGAAGCGACGGTGACGCAGGTCGACGGCACGATCGTTCCGGTGACCAATCGCATGCAGCTGGCGATCGACACCTACGAGACGCCGGCGGGATCGATCGACGCGGTCAAGGACGCGGCCGAGACGTTCCAGATCTTCAAGCCGCGGCTCAGCTCGGCGGTGGTGTTCCTCGACATGCGCGAGGGCGCGGGGTTCGAGAACAGCTTCGGCTGGTACAACGTCGGCGACGACGTGCTGACGGCCGCCGGACGCACGGCGAACCTGCACCCGGTGATGGGCTGCGGCGTACCGATGGTCGCAGGCGCCGGCGACGCCACGCACCACAGCGGCAACCCGGCGGCCTACGTGCAGAACGCCGAGGAGCCGAACCAGATCAGCGTCGACTTCGCCGCCGAGGCGACCGCGGGTCGCTACAAGGGCGGGTTCATCGGCTTCTACCTGATCACGCCCGAGGACCCGCTCAACCCGGGCGTGCGGCTGGCCGGCCGCGCGATCAACTGCGGCGACTTCAAGAACGACTCGGGCGGCAAGTCGCTGTTCGGCTTCATCTACTTCACGCAGAAGGACCTCAACAACGACGGCGACTTCGTGCACCACCTGGTCTACCGGTCCAAGACCCCCGACCGGTTCCTGTTCGGGTTCGAGGACCTGTTTCGCGGCGGCGACAACGACTACGAGGACATGGCGATGCGGATCGACGGGCTCACGCCGCCGTGCCTGCCGTCGGCCGAGGTCTGCGACGGCATCGACAACGACTGCGACGGCCTGATCGACGCGGCCGACCCCGATCTCACCGGCGTCGGCACGAGCTGCACGTGCGACGGTATCGCGCTGACCTGCGATAATGGTCCGCGTTTCGGACAGTGCCAGACCGGCGTGACGGTGTGCACCGCCGGCGCGATCGCCTGCCACGGCACCGGCACGCCGAGCGGCGAGATCTGCGACGGGATCGACAACAACTGCGACGGCCAGATCGACAACAACCCGGCCGGCGTGGGCGCCGCGTGCGACGGCCCGGACTCCGACCTGTGCAAGGAAGGCCAGATCGTGTGCCAGAACGGCGCGCTGGTCTGCAACGACACCACCGGGCCCAACGTCGAGCTCTGCAACGGCGTCGATGATAACTGCGACGGTCAGATCGACGAGGGCGACCCGGGCGGCGGCGGCGCGTGCGGCAGCACGATCGGTGTGTGCACGCCGGGGACGAACCACTGCGTCGGCGGCACCCTGGTGTGCCAGGGCGGCAACGCCGGCGGCCCCGAGCTGTGCAACGGCCTCGATGACAACTGCAACGGCGTGGTCGACGACAGCCCGACCGACGTCGGCCAGCCGTGCGGCACGAACAGCACCGGCGAGTGCAGGCTCGGCCAGACGATCTGCACCGGCGGCAGCCTGCAGTGCGCCGGCGAGGTCGGCCCCGGCACCGAGCGCTGCAACGGCCTGGACGACAACTGCAACGGCATGATCGACGACAACCCGGTCGACGCCGGCCAGCCGTGCGGCAGCTCGGTCGGCGCGTGCCGGCCCGGCGTCTTGACCTGCTCGATGGGCGGGCTGGTGTGCACCGGCGGGGTCGGGCCGACCGCCGAGACCTGCAACGGCATCGACGATGACTGCGACGGCGTGGTCGACGACAACGTCACCGGCGAGGGCGTGGCGTGCGGCAGCGGCAGCGGGACGTGCAGCGCGGGCGTCACCCGCTGCATCGCCGGCACCATGCAGTGCGTCGGCGGCACCAGCGGCGGCACCGAGGTGTGCAACGGCATCGACGACGACTGCGACGGCCTGATCGACAACGGCGATCTGTGCAGCGGCGGGCTGTGCGATCACGGCAAGTGCGCCGCGAAGTGCGTGCCCGGCGAGTTCCCATGCCCGACCGGCAAGCGCTGCAACGCGCAGAACTTCTGCGTCGAGGACCCGTGCTACGGCGTCAGCTGCCCCAACGACGCCGCCGGCAACCTCCAGGTCTGCCTCGACGGCGGCTGCCAGCCGCTGTGCCCGACGATCGACTGCCCCGGCGACCTGGTGTGCCGCGGCCGCGACGGCGCCTGCGTGCTCGACACCTGCGACTACCTGCCCAAGTGCGCGACCGACCAGGTCTGCCTCGACGGCGCCTGCCAGGCCAACCCGTGCAACGGCGTGACCTGCCCCGGCGGCGAGTTCTGCCGCGGCGGGAGCTGCGTCGCGAGCTGCCTGGGCGTGCGGTGCAGCGCGACCGAGACCTGCCGCGACGGCGCGTGCACGCCGAGCGGCTGCAACCTGCCGTGCGCCACCGACGAGGTGTGCAACCCCGACACCGGCAACTGCCAGCCCGCGCTGTGCTTCACCGGCCAGTGCCCCCAGACCAAGGTGTGCGACCGGGTCAGCGGCGCCTGCCTGCCCAACCTGTGCCAGGGCGTGACCTGTCCGTCGGGCCAGACCTGCACCGAGGGCCAGTGCGGCCTCGAGCCGCACGGCAGCCTGGTCACCACCGGCGGCAGCGGCGGCTGCAGCACCGGCGGCGATGGCTCGCTCGGCGCCGGCCTCGTGCTGCTCGCGCTGGCCTGGCGGCGCCGGCGGTCGCGGTCGCGAACGCAGTCGCGATCGGCGGCGGCCTCGGGCCTGCCGGCGGCGGCGATCGCGGCGGCGGTCCTGGTCGCCGGGGTCGCCGGGGTCGCCGGCTGCAAGCAGAACAACTACTGCCTCGAGTGCGCGACCGGCGACGGCGGCACGGGCAGCGGCAGCGGCGACGGCGGCCCGCCCGACGTCGGCCCGGTCGGCTGCGACCCCAACCAGATCCACCCCGAGACCTGCAACGGCGTCGACGACAACTGCGACGGCCGCATCGACGAGGGCTTCGACCTGCAGACCGACGTGCTCAACTGCGGCGCGTGCGGCGTCGGGTGCAACAAGCCCGGCGCGCAGACCCGCTGCGTCGCCGGCGGCTGCGCGATCGTCGGCTGCTTCCCCGGGTTCTCCGATCGCGACGGTGATACCACCGGCCCGTACGCCAGCTCGAACGGCTGCGAGTACTCGTGCTTCCAGAGCAACGGCGGTGTCGAGGCCTGCGACGAGCTCGACAACAACTGCAACGGTGTGGTCGACGAAGGCTTCGACAAGACCTCCGATCCGAACAACTGCGGCGCGTGCGGCCGGGTCTGCCAGTTCTTCGGCGCGACCGGTCACTGCACGAACAGCGTGTGCCGGTTCGATCCGGCGACCGACTGCCTGCCCGGGTTCCACGACCTCGACGGCGTGCAGCAGAACGGCTGCGAGTACGCGTGCACCAACACCAACGGCGGCGTCGAGGCCTGCGATCTGCGCGACAACAACTGCGACGGCCGGGTCGACGAGACCTTCAACTTCGCCGCCGACCCGAGCAACTGCGGGCGCTGCGGCCTGGTCTGCCAGTTCCCGCACGCGACGGCGTCGTGCGCGATGGGCGTGTGCCGGTTCAACCCGGCGCTCGATTGCCAGCCCGGATTCGTCGACGCCAACGCCAAGCAGCTCGACGGCTGCGAGTACCAGTGCACCAGGACCAACGGCGGCGTCGAGATCTGCGACGGCATCGACAACGACTGCAACGGCGTCGCCGACGACAACGCGATCGACGCCGGCGGCGCGTGCGCCTCGACCACGCCGCCCCGGGGCGCGTGCGTCGCCAACGGCACCCTGACCTGCGCCGCGGGCCACCTGGTGTGCACCGGCGCGACCGAGGCCGTGCGCGAGACCTGCAACAACGTCGACGACGACTGCAACGGCACGATCGACAACGGCGTGACCCAGGTCTGCTACGACGGGCTCATGGGCACCAGCGGCGTCGGCGTCTGCCACCCCGGGTTCGCGACCTGCGCGGCCGGCGCGTTCGGCGCGTGCAGCGGCGAGGTCACGCCATCGCCCGAGCAGTGCAACGGCCTCGATGACGACTGCAACGGCACCGTCGACGATGCCCCGGGCGGCGGCGTGATCACCGCGAGCTGCTACACCGGCCCGGCCGGCACCGCCGGCGTCGGCACGTGCAAGTCGGGCACCAAGACCTGCGCGTTCGGCGCGTTCGGCGCGTGCAGCGGCCAGGTCGTGCCCGCCAGCCGCGACCTCTGCGGCGACGGCCTCGACACCGACTGCGACGGCAAGAACGACACGGCCGAAGGCTGCCAGGTGCTCGACGCCGAGACCCGGCTCGACGCCGGCGGCGGCACGCTCGGCGAGGCCAGCCCCGGCGCCAAGCACTCCTACGACCTGGTGTTCGCGCGCGGCGGGGTCCCGCTCGGCAGCACCGTCTACGCGACGTGGAGCGAGCTCGACGGCAGCTCGACCGAGGTCTACTTCCGCAAGTCGGACGACGGCGGCAAGACCTGGGGCACGATCCTCAGCGTCACCGCGGGGATCGCCGGCAACAAGGTCAAGCCGGCGCTCGCGGTCGCCCCCGGCGCGACCGATCGCATCGTCGTCGCCTACCAGACCGTGATCAACGGCGTGCGCGACATCCACGTCCAGATCTCGGCCGACGGCGGCGCCACGTTCGGCGCGCAGAGCGGCCAGCTCAACACCTCGGGCGATTCGTTCCACCACGTCGTCGCGATCCGCGGCAACACCTGCGTCGTCGCGTGGGAGAAGCTCAACACCAGCACGCTCAACCGCGACGTGATGAGCCGGGTCTCGACCGACGGCTGCGCCACGATCGTCAGCGGCACCTCGCCCGAGATCAAGATCAACGTCGGCAGCCCGACCACGCGGTTCGCCGGCCGCCCGCAGGTCGGCATCACGTCGACCAACGGCGTCGTCTGGGCGTGGCGCGAGCAGCGCTCCAACTCGACCCGCGACATGTTCGCCGTCGCGATCGCGACCCCGACCACCGCCCTCCCGGCCGCCGACATCGCGATCGACACCGACGCCGCCAGCGAGAGCGACTTCCCGGTGCTGCAGGTCAACGAGACCACCGCCTACCTGGTCTGGCAGCAGGTCTCGACCAGCTCGAACGGCGGCTCGGACGTCATGTTCTCGCGCTCGACCAACGGCGGTGCCGCCTGGAGCGCCCCGCGGGTCATCGACGACCCCGCCGCCGAGGTATCGTCGTCGTTCACTCCGACGCTCTCGGTCGATCCGCGGGCCGCGGGCAACGCCGACGACGTCGTGGCGATCGCCTGGGAGGACCGGCGCCAGGGCACCCAGATCTTCGCCTCGGTGTCCAGCGACGGCGGCGCGACGTTCTCGACCCCGCTGCGGACCTCGTCGGTCGCCGGCGATCCGGCCCCGGGCGCCAGCACGCTGCCGCAGATCGCGGCGGCCGGCGGCGGCGTGCTCGCCGTGGTCTACCAGAACCAGCTCACCCAGAGCACCGCCCGGCCGCACGCCTTCGTCGCCACGTCGATCGACACCGGCGCGACCTGGACCTTCACGGAGCTCGAGGCCGACGGCGGCGCCGGTGCTGCGATTCTCCCTCAGGTCATCGCGTCGCAGGTCGCCGGCAAGCCCGCCGCGGTCGTCGGCTGGACCGATTTCCGGGCCAACCAGATCGACGGCGACGTCTACACCGCCCTGTCGCATTGACCCTGCGCGGCCGCTTGGATAGCTTCCGGCGACCTTCAGGGGAGTCCGACATGGCCATCGAACGTACGTTCTCGATCATCAAGCCCGACGCCGTCGCCAAGAACGTGATCGGCCCGATCACCGCCAAGCTCGAGGCCGCTGGTCTGCGCGTCGTCGCGTCGAAGATGGTGCGCCTCACCGAGCTCCAGGCCCGGGCGTTCTACGCCGTCCACAAGGAGCGGCCGTTCTACACCGATCTGGTCAAGTTCATGACCGAGGGCCCGGTCGTGGTCCAGGTCCTCGAGGGCGAGAACGCCGTCGCGCTCAACCGCGAGATCATGGGCGCGACCAACCCCGACAAGGCCGCCGCGGGCACCATCCGCAAGGAGTTCGCGACCAACATCGAGCGCAACGCCGTCCACGGCTCCGACGCGCCCGACACCGCGCGCGAGGAGATCGCGTTCTTCTTCTCGACCGCCGAGCTCACCGCCCTGGCGCGCTGAGCTAGCGCCCGGCGCCGGGGTGCTTGTCGGCAGGCGGCGCCGGCGGCGGCGACGACCTGAGGTTGATCCACGGGATCAGGTCGGCGTTCGAGGTGCCGGGGTCGTCGACCGACGGTGCAGCCGGCGCGGCGGGGCTGGCCGCGTCACCCGCGTGGTCGGTGGACGACGGCCGCCGCGGTGGTGGCGCCGGGTCGGGAGCGATCACGTCGTTCTCGTCGAACTGGGTCGCGCCGCCAATCGTCACGGTCTTGGTCTTCGAGAACAGCCCGCCGAGGATCGCGGCCGCGGTGGCGGCGGCGGTCTCCGCCTTGCGTTCCTTCGCGGTCATGCCCCTGCGGTTCTCGGGGCGGGCGGTCGTGTTCGCCGAGTCGAGCACCGCGTCGCGGTGGCCCGGGTCGGCCGGCAGCTCGGACAGGAGCGGCATGACGCCGGGCCGCGCCCCACCCCCGCCGCCCCCCGCCGTACCGCCACCGAGGCATCCACCCAGCAACACGACGGCGAGAAGGGCGCGCATTCCCTGCCTACAAGCAGACCTCGTGCCCAGCATCACGATCACGGATCTCCAGGGGTTACCGCCTGCGATGCGTGGTGCGAGCACCACATCGTGGCACGCCGTACCGCCGGCTTGCCGGCACATGCCGCGATGCCTAGCCCGTGAAGCCTGCGCGGCGGACGTGGGCGAGGAGCTCCTGGGTCTCGGCGGAATCGATCGGGGCGCCCTGGGTGATCGCCTGGTCGATCACGATGCGCGAGCCGGCGGCCGGCCGCCCGGCGTCCCGGGCCAGCACGATCAGACGGGTGCCGACGTGGACGGCTTCCTCGAGGTTGTGGGTCACGAGGACGATCGTGGTGTGCTGGCGATGGAACGCGCTCACGATCGAGCGCTGCAGCGATTCGCGGGTGTCCGGATCGAGCGCACCGAACGGCTCGTCCATGAGCAGGATGCTCGGCTTCATCACCAGTGCCTGGGCGATCGCGACGCGCTGCTGCATCCCGCCCGAGAGCTCGTGCGGATACTTGTCGGCGTGGTCGTCGAGCTTGACCAGCTCGAGGTGGTGCATCGCCTCGTCGCGGAACCGGCGGTGGTGACGGCTCCGGTACCACGGCCAGGTCAGCCACTTCTGGACCAGGTAGGTGTTGGCCAGCTCGAGGCCGAACGCGACGTTCTCGAGCACGGTGCGGTGCGGGAACAACGAGTACTTCTGGAACACGATGCCGCGCGTGCGATCGGGGTGGGTGATCGGCCGGCCCTGCGAGCGCAGCGTACCCTTCCATGGCTGCTCGGAGCCGAGCACGAGCCGTAGCAGCGTCGACTTGCCGCAGCCGCTGGCGCCGACCAGGCTGACGAACTGGTGGCCGGTGATCGTGAGCTCGAGGCCGTCGAACACGACCTGGTGGCGGCCGTGCGCGCGGTAGCGCTGGGCGAGCCCGTGGCACTCGAGGATCGGATGGGCGCAGGTCATGTCAGTCGTCCTTGCGCACCGTGGCCCACGGCGCGATCCACCGCGACACAAGGTGAAAGCCGAAGTCGATCGCCGTGCCCAGGATCGCGAGCCAGATCACGTAGACCAGGATGTGATCGATCCGGACCATGCGCTGGCTGAGCACGATGCCGTGTCCGATGCCCTGGCTCGCGTTGATGTACTCCGCCGCGATCAGGTAGATCCACGCCGGCCCGACGGCGAGCCGGATCATCTCGATCACCTGCGGGACGATCTGGGGCAGGATCGCCTTGATCACCACGCTCGGCGTGGTCGCGCCGAGCGAGTAGGCCTTGACGATCGTGTTCTTGGGCACCGCACGGGCGACCAGCGAGATGCCGAGCGCCAGGGTCGGCGAGATCCCGAACGCGATCAGCGCGACCTTGAAGCTGTCGCCGGTGACGCCGAACACGACCATGAACAGCGCGATCATCGCGGTCGGCGGGATCTTGGCGATCGCGGTCACGACCGGCGAGAACATCGCGTGGATCGTCGACAGGACGCCCATGGCGAGCCCCAGCACGGCCGAGATCGCGATGCCGACGCCCAGGCCCTCAGCGAGGATCACGAGCGAGGCCCGGGTGTCGACCCAGAACGGCACGGTCTGGGTCCGCGCGTCGACCTCGGTGAGCTCGCGAAACGCGGTCCACAGCTGGCCCAGCCCCGGGCTGAACCGCAGGTTCCCGCCGCCGTGCTCGTGCTGGTAGACGTAGTACTCGTAGCCGGTCAGGATCACCACGACACCGAGCGCCCCGAGCGCGATCCGCGTCGCCGGTGCCAGCGGCGATCCGATGATCGAGCGAAACCGTGGCTCCTGTCGGATCACCGCGTCACCGGGCTCACCGGGCTCACCGGGCCACCGCATACGATGCGTCGAACCTGAGCTTCTCGGTGGCCTTGGCGCCGTAGCCGATCGCGAAGTGGGTGTCCTTGACCAGGCCGTGGTCGATCGAGAACCGCTTGATCTTCTCCATGGTCGCGCGGGTCGTGTCGGCCTCGAGGAACGCCGCGCCGCCGGCGCGATCGGTCTTGAGGTCGGTGCCGGCCAGCATCTTCTTGAACTCGTCGACCGAGGCGTGGGCGGCCGCCGCCATGATCGCGATCGACTCGTCGCGCGTCGCGGGGTCCTCGATCGCGCGCATCGCGTCGTACCAGGCCTCGGTCAGCACCGTGCCGAGCGCCGGGCTCTGCGCCAGCGCCTGGTGGTTGACCACGAGCAGGTCGATGATCTCGCCCGGGATGTCCTTGCTCGAGTAGATCACCTTGCCCTTGCCGGCCTCGGTGGCCTGGAACAGGTGCGGGTTCCACGTCGTCACCGCCTCGACCCGGGCGTCCGCGACGAACGCCTTGCCGGCCTCGTCGCCGTCGGTGTTCTTGATCTTGACGTCGGACTCCTTGAGCCCGACCGAGTCCAGGCCGCGCACCAGCAGGTAGTGGCTGACGCTCAGCTCCGAGAGCAGGATCTCCTTGCCCTTGAGGCCGCGCAGGTCGTCGATCCCGCGGACCAGCACGCCGTCGCCGCCGTTCGAGGTGTCATTGACCACGATCGCGACGGTGTCGATCCCGGCCGCGGCCGGTTGCAGCGCCTCCATCGCGGTCATCGCGCAGGCGTCGAGCTTGCCGGCGGCGAACGCGGTGACCGCGTCCATGTACACCGGGAACTCGACGAGCTTGACCTTGATCCCGCGATCGGCGGCGCGCCTCGCCAGGAAGCCCTTGGTCTCCATCAGCTTGAACGGCATCCAGCCGGTCCACACCGACCATCCGATCTGGTACTCGCGCTCGGGCGCCCGGGGCTCGGCCTCGCGGGCCTTCGCGGCCGCCGAGCCAGTCGACGGCGGCGCACCATCTGCCGCCTTCCCGCTGCACGCCGCCGTCACCAGACCGAGACCGACGAGGACACTGGCCAGTCGACCCGGAGCGCCCGGAGCGCCGGGACCCCCCGGAGCGCGATCGTGCGGAGCACAGATATTCATATATTTCGTTAGAGGAATACTAGATTCGAACCTGGTACGCAATCGTGATTCACGGAGCGAAACGCTGCGGGCGAAGTGGACTCCCGACGAAATACGCATTTCCTGCGCGTTTCATGGCGATTTCCACGACACCGTCACTCGAGATCAACCGGTCGCTGATGCGTAGTCGCGTGCGCACGCAACTCCCGCGCTCCCGCAGGCGCGCCGGCGCCGACCGCCGCGGCTCAGGCGAAGCGCTGGACGAGCTCGTCGGGGATCGGCCGGTCGATCGGCGCGACGTCCGGCGTGCCGAGCTCCTCGAACACCGCCGCGAAGAACGCACTCCGGCGGACATCCTGGCCCTGCAGCCTGCTGGCGAGGACGTCGGCGGCGACCAGCCCGCGGCTCAAGGTCACCAGGCCCGGGCTCGGGATCAGATCGTAGTTGCCGAACCGGCTGCGGTAGATCCCGTCGCGGTTCCAGCGCACCGCGCTGTCGAAGGCCTCGACGAGCCCATGGGGGCGCAGCAGTGCGCCGTACAGCCGGGCCAGATCGCAGCACACGCGCGCGAAGTGGTCGATCGTCGGCCCGTGGAAGTCGCTGCGCAGCGGCGGCGGCAAGAGGCCGAAGCAGTTCGAGATCCCGAGCCGGGTCGGCCCCTTGAACCGGGCCAGCGACACGAACGGCGCGCCGAGGTGATCGAGCACGACCGCCGGCACGAAGTCCGCGAGCGCTTCGTCGGCGAGGCGCACCCCGCGCTCGCCGAGGATCCCCAGGACGTCACCGCGAGGCGCGCACGCCCCGTCCCAGTACGCCTCGGTGACGTTGACGTACCGGGCGCGATGCCGCGCGAGGACGTCGGCGATCCCGGTGCGGCGCAGGAACTCGGCCTCCTGATCGCGCAGCCAGGTGCGGTGGGCGCGCGCGTCGCGGCCCCAGTCGACGTCGGCGCCGCCGGTGTTGCGCCCGGTCGAGTGGCCCTCGAGCAGGATCGCGCGGCCCGGCAGCGCCGACAGCACGCGATCGAGCGCGGCGGCGTCGGTGAACGTGCCGGTCGCGTAGCCGTGCCACGTCACCTTGATGAACACGGCGTCGCCGCGGACGTCGAAGTGGTCGAGCAGGCGGGCGAGCCCATCGACGTCGGCGATCTCGGCGATCACGCCCGGGCCGTACGCCAGATCGGGGCCGAGCGGCCGGGGCAGGATGTCCATCGTGCAGCTCGCCTCGGGGCCGATCACGCAGCTCTCGCGCGCGCTCGCGGCGTGGACCAGCGACGGGGCGCGCGCGGCGCGGCGATCGCGGTAGCCGCGGAACAGCGCGAGCAGGCGCTCGACCAGCCAGGCGCGGACGTGTGCGCTGTCGCCGATCGTGCCCGCCAGCGCGAGGCCCGCCGCCTCGGGGTGGGCGCGCCGGACGTCGTCGAACAGGACCTCGGCGTAGGCCTGGATCTCGCCGGGCCAGAGCAGCAGGGGCACGGCGAGCCAGGCCAGCGGCGAGGCGAGGCAGCGCCCGAGCACCTCGGGCACGGCGGGCCGCGCGTGGCGCACGAACGCGACCTCGCCGTGCGCGACCGAGAGCTGCTCCCAGAGCAGGCGCATCACCGCATAGGCGCCCGACCGGCCGCGCGCGTCGCCGTGCCCGCTCGCGACGACCAGCACGCCGAGGCGGGCCGGCGCGATCTCGCCGCCGGCGAGCGTGTCCCACAGCGACTCGGCGAGCGCCTGGACGATGCGCGGGTGACACGGATCGACGTCGTCGTAGTGGATCGCCAGCGCCGGCGCGCGGCGCTGGGACTCGCGCGCGATCTCGACCAGCGCCTGGCGCTGGAAGATGCTGAAGTCGAGGATCGCCGGGAGCACGAACGCCACGGTCCGGCCTTGCGCCGCCGCTTCGGCCAGCACCGCGGCGAGCGAGCCGGGTGCCTCGGAGGCCCCGCCGTCACCGGCCAGGCTCGCGATCTCGACGTCGGGGGCAAACCCGAGGATCGGCGCCGCGGCGCCGGCTACCGCGTCCGCCTGGGCAAGCGCGCGCGGCCACGCCGGATCGCCAGGCGCGAGGTCGCAGGCGATCAGGAACAGCGGCCCCACGCGGGTGCGTCCTGGCCGTCAGACCGCCGGCGCGGCCGGCGCGGCCGGCGCGGCCGGCGCAATCAGGCGGCCGCCGATCCGGTCGTGCTTGACCATGGTCGCGAGCACGTCGACCATCGCGCGCACCGCGAGCAGCGCGGTGATGTCCGAGTGGTCGTACGGCGGCGACACCTCGACGACCTCCATGCCGGCGACGCCCTCCTTGGCCACGCCGCGCAGGATCGCGAGCGCCTCGCGTGGCAGGAACCCGCCGGGCTCGGGCCAGCCGGTGCCGGGGACGAAGCCGGCATCGACCGAGTCGATGTCGAACGACAGGAACACCGCGCTCGCGCCCTTCCACGCGACCTCGAGCGCGATCTCGATCGTCTTGGCGATGCCGATCTTCTCGACGTCGTCGATCGTCAGGATCGTGGACCGCATTGCGCGACCCTGGCGCACGCCGAGCCGCGGCACCTGCCAGCCGCCGATGCCGATCTGGACCAGGTTGGTGGGCGGACAGTTCGCGATCTGCGTGGCGTGAAACCAGGGACAGGTGTGCATGATCTCGTCCATGTCCTTCTCCTGGGTGTCGACATGGCGATCGAGGTGGATGATGCCGATCTTGCCCTCGACGCACTCGGCGACGCCGCGCAACGTCGGATAGCCGATCGAGTGGTCGCCGCCCATGATCATCGGCAGCGTGCCCTGCGACAGGACGTGCGCGACGCCCTTGGAGATCTGGTCGTGGCTCTTGGTGATGTTGGCCGGACAGAAGATGTCGCCGAGGTCGCACATCCGGAGCGACTCGCGCAGATCGACGCCGAGCTCGAAGTTGTACGCGGTGTAGAGCGACGAGATCCGCCGGATCGCCTGGGGGCCGAACCGCGTCCCGGAGCGATACGTCGTGCCGATGTCGAACGGCGCGCCCAGGAACGCGACGTCGTAGTCACCGACCTTCCGGACGTCTTCGAGGTACGGCATCTTGAGGAACGTGTTGATGCCCGACCAGTGGGGCAGCTCGCCGCGCTGGAAGCAGCTGATCTCGGTCTTGTCCTCGATCGAATCGGCGCACGGTAGCCCGAATTCCTGGGCGCGGCGGCACTCCGCGTCCCACTGCGTGGTCGGCAGCGCGGCCTCGAGATCCTGGGCCTTGTAGCCGGAGAAGCCCGAGTGATCGCCCAGCGCGCGCTGGTGCTCGCGGTGGTCCGGTGCGTGGCGCTTGTAGAACGTCATGGGGTCGCCCTCGCCTGCGTGCGGGTCACCCTGGATCGAGTCCGCCGCCGGCCCGGCGCATGCTAGTCGACGCCGAAATTGCGGGTCAACGCACTCCGGAACGAAAGCCGGGAGCCGGCAGAGAGCGGCGACCACGCAAAAAGGAGCCGGGCCCGAGATCGGGTCCGGCTCCTCGTCCAGATCGAGACGACCCGCGTGGCCGGCGGGGCATGGCCCTCGCCGATCACGACCCGGTCAGCTCAGATCCAGATCGCGGTGCAGCTGCGCGAGCCGCCGCGAACCTTGGTCTTGATCTTCATGGTGAGCTCCTCTGTCGAATTGTCACGTGGAAGGATGGTGACTAGCCGGACCGCGCGAGGTTGCCCTCGCCGGCCGCTGTCATCTCAGATCCAGACAGCGCCGCCGCCGCAGTTGCGCGCGCCGCCGCGAACCTTGGTCTTGATCTTCATCGCAAGCTCCTCTGTTGATGTTGCACGTCGAAAACGATTGCTCGTGTGACCGCGCGAGGTCGCCCTCGCGCGATCACCGCCTGGTCATCTCAGATCCAGATAACCGTGCCGCAGTTGCGAGCGCCGCCGCGAACCTTGGTCTTGATCTTCATGGTGTTCTCCGTGGTTTGTGAGGTGATACTGAATCGCGAATCGCGCCACGCCCCGAGTGATCGAGGCGGTCGCGCCCGGTCCTCAGATAAAGACGTCGATGGTGCCGCAGTTGCGGCCGCCGCCGCGAACCTTTGTCTTGATCTTCATGGTGTTCTCCGTGGTTTCTGAAGTGATACTGAATCGCGAACCGCACAACCGCCTCGCGTCAGCGAGGGCGTCGTACTCGGTCTCAGATAAAAATGTCGGGGCCGCCGCAATCGCGGCCGCCGCCCCGGACCTTGGTCTTGATCTTCATGGTGATCTCCGTGGTTTCTGAAGTGATACTGAATCACGAACCGCACAACCGCCTCGCGTCAGCGAGGGCGTCGTACTCGGTCTCAGATAAAGATGTCGCAGTTGCGGCCGCCGCCGCGAACCTTCGTCTTGATCTTCATGGTGATCTCCGTTGTTTCTGAAGTGATAGCGAATCACGAACCGCGCAGCCGCCTCGAGTGCTCGGGGCGGCGTATCCGGTTCCTCAGATCCAGATGACGCTGCCGCTGCCGCCGCCGCCGCCGCAACCACGATCACCGCCGCGAACCTTGGTCTTGATCTTCATGTTGAGCTCCTCTGTCCTTGTTGATGCGAGCAGCACGCGGATGCGCGCTGCTGTCCACCGGCGACACGCCGGTGTAACGCGTTGGTAGGCCGGCTCGGCTAGCGGGCCCGCAGATCGGAGATGGTGATGGCGCTCGCCGTGCAGTCGACGCGGACCCCCAGCTGGGAGTCGAGCGTATCGAACAGGTACGGGAACACGCCTCCGGCGGCTCCCATCATGTAGTTGACCCGGAAGTCGCGAACGCCGAGCGGCCGCTCCGGCCGCGGGCGCTCGAGCAAGGTGTTGATCGCGTCCTGGAGCGCGGTGGTCGAGGTCAGGATCGCCTGCTCCTCTCGCAGGTACTGGACCAGCGCTTCGACGATGCGCTCGATCCCGGCATCGGCGATCTCATCGGGCGAGAACCGCGCGCGAAGCAGGGTGCGGAGCTGGTCTGCCGCGGCGCGGTGCATCGCCTCGGCGGGACCAGGGGTGATCTCGTCGTCCAGCGTCGGACGCCCGAGCGGTGTGCGCAGCGCGCGCCACGACCGCTCGTAGGCGTTGGCGTACATCTTCCGGTGGACCTCGCGGTCGAAGTCGAGCGTGATCTGCTGCTTCTCCAGGACAGCGTAGTCGCGGCGAAGTTGCGTGAACAGGCGCGCGCAGCGCTCGCCCGCCGCGGTCTCGAACACCGCGAGCAAGGCCTGGTAGGCGCGGCTCATCGCGAGCCAGGCCGACAGCGACACGCCCCAGACCTGCATGCCGAGCAGGCCATAGTCGATCACCGCCGGCAGCTCGGACATGAGCTCGGTCACCTCGGCGGGGAGCTCGCGCCCCGTGATGCCTTCGGGGCGCACCCCGTCGACCGCGGTGGTGAGGAACTCGTCGATCAGGTGCTTGGGCCCCGCACACACGCCGGTGACGCTGATCAGCAGGCTGTGGTGCTCGGCGAACGCGTGGAGCTGGGCGGCGCTCATCAGCTCGTCGGCGGGCCGCACGTGGTTGATCTGGAACAGCGCGTCATCGGCGACCATCCGGATCCCATCGGTGATCCGGAACAGCGACGACAGCACCGGATGCAGCGGCGGCTGCGGCGAGGACCCGCCGCGCTTCATCAGCTGGTACGCGGGCAGCGCGAGCACGACACAGGACAGGATATGCAGATCGCCGATCGTCCAGGGATCTCGCGGCAGGCCGAGCCGCGCCTGCAGGGCGGCGCGGATCTCGAGGGTCGCGGCCATGATCGGCTTCCAGTGCTTGATCATCGCCTTGAGCGCCGTCACGTTCATCGGCGCATCGTCGCGGTACCGGCTCCCCGGGTACTGGCAGACCCGCCACTCGGTCGGCCGATCGAGCCGCAGGCGCATGGGGAACACGTTGCCCTCGCCGACCTGGCGGTCGTCGGCATCCAGCGCCGGATGGGCGATCCGGTAGATCGGAACCACGGCCTCGAGATAGCCGACCTCGACGGCGCGCCCGCCGAGATCGCCGGTGATCGCCTCGCACTCGGCGAGCGACCACGAGCGAGGCACCGGACACACCGACGGCGGAACCCACGATGCGACCAGGCCGCTCCCGCGCGTGTCGTCGGCGCTGTCGCCGCGCTTGATGATGCCTTCCTGGAGCAGCGCCTCGAGCAACGGCTTGATCTCGTCCCACGCGTACCCGGCGCCCCAGCTGGTGGCGCTCTGTCCCGTGAACGAGGTCTCGGTGACAAGCCGCTCCCCGAAGGTGAAGAACCGCTCGTCGTCGAACGTGATCTCCTTCAGGCCGTAATCGATCCGCAGCTCGCGGACACCGTCTTCATGCGTGACGTAGGAATGCGACAGGCGCTTGCGGTTGGGAACGAACAGGCGCTCGTCGGGGCCAACCGACGCAACCTCGGCCGGCTGCGTCGGAGCGATAGGATCCCCCGGCGTGTCACGCCCATCATCCGCCTTGATCGCTGTCTCCATCCTTCGTTACCCCACTTTAACTAGCGGTGAGACGCACGGATACTACGGCTCAGGAGAAAAAGTGCAATAGGAATTCGCAACGGAAAAATTGACAATCGAGAGTCATGCGATTCCGTGCTAACGGAATCTCCGATCGGCCCCCGGGGCCTCGATACCCCAGCAGCAACACAGGACCGGTGCAAGGTAGAAGTGGGGGCAATCGTTGCGCTCGAAACCGGTTCATCGCATGTGGTCTGTACGTCAATACCGGGAGCGCCAGCGCCCCTGCGCCGCGGCTAGTGCACTGGCCCACCGTTAGACCACTGGGTTTGCACGATCTTCCAGCCGCGTGCCTCCTTGATCGCGATCGCAAGCACGCGGAACGTCTGGGTCACGTCGTTCCCCGCCGGTGACTTCGCGGTGAAGTCGACGTTGAGCGCGGCCCAGCCGATCCACGGCGCAGTGCGCTGCGACCGATCCCATGTGCTGCCGGCCACGATGCGCGCGCCATCATGGATCCGGAGCTGCACGCGCAACCGGCCGAAGATCCGCTTGATCGCCGCGCCGCCGCGGACCCGCTCGCCGCCGCTGCCGTAGTTGAACGCATCGCCGCGCTCGCTGCGGGCCTCGGCGAACGCGGCCCGGTTCGCGAACGCCGCGCGCATCGCCTGGTCGAGCTCGCCGGCGCCGTCCTGGCGATCGGGGATCGCCCGAGGCACCGGCAGCCGGCCCTGCGCCGCGAGGTCCTCGGCGGTCGCGTCATCGACCGGCGTGGCCCAGTGCAGCGCGACGATCTGCCAGGTGCCGTCGATCACCGCGGCGAGCTCGGTGATCGCGAAGCTGCGCGGCACGCGACCGACCGCGGCGATGTCGAGCTGCTCGGCGATCCAGGCGTGGCCGCGGTCCTCGCCGATCGCGAGCGACCTCGACTCGAGGGTGAAGCCGCCGGCGGGAGGATCGCCGAGATCGCGCGCGAGCTGGGCGGTCACGGCGTCGCGGCCCTCGGCGATCTCGTCGGCGTCGATCCCGAAGCCGAAGGCACCCGCGGCGAGGATGCCGGCCAGCGCCTTGCGATCGGCGTGGGCGACCGCGGCGCGCCGGGCGAGGATCAGATCGCCGACCGTGCGGATCGGATTGACGGTGGTACCGGCGGCGCCGCCGGACCCGGCCTCGCGCGCATCCTCGACAGCACCGGGCGCGCTGGCGTCGGCCACGACGCCGCTGGCGTCGAGCCGGGGCTCGCTGCGCGCGCCGGACTCCACCGGCGTGATCGCCGGATGCTGCGCGGCGGCCGGCGCGGCGCCCTCGCCGCTCGATGACACCATCACGCCGAAGCCGGCGCCGACCGCGATCGCCACACCGCCGAGCACCAGGAACAGCCGCCGGCGCGCCGCCGGCCGATCCTCGGCCGGGATGATGTACGCCGAGCTGCGGACCGGGACCGGCGGCGGCGGAAACCCGCGCGCGGTCGACATCGCGCTGCGCGTCGCCGCCGCGTCGCGAAACCACCGGGCGTAGCGGATACCCTGCGGCAGGGCGACCAGGCAGACCGCCGCCGCGCCGAGCACCGCGACACCGGCGACGTGGAGCGCGTCACCGATCGCGGCGACATCGGACGCCGGCAAGATCGCGAGCAGCCGGCGCAGGCTGTCGTGCTCGAACGTGACCAGCACGATGCCGAAGCCGGCGTCGATCGCCGCGGCGATCAGCATGCTGACCAGGCCGCCGCGGTAGATCAGGCCGCCGAACACCAGGCCCGCCATCGCCGCGACCAGCCAGCCCGCCGCCGGGACCACGCCTCCGGTCCGGTTCTGCTCGACCAGGACCATGCCGATCGTGCCGATCAACAGGCACGCGCCGCAGCTCAGCTGGGTCAGCGCGCCCGCGACGCGCAGCAGCACCCGACCGGGCGGACGGGGCGTCGGAGCAGGACCAGGCGCGGCCACCACGGCGATCGTACTCCGCGACGCGAGCTGGACCGATCGATTCTGATCTCCCGGGACCCCGATCCACGAGGCGGTGATCCGACGCGGCCGGGTTGCGACGCTGCCCACGTCGGATGGAACGCGCGAGGCTCCCACGGCTATTCATACGTGCGAGGCCACGCTCCGGTCACCCGCGACAGCGCCGGCGAGGTCTCAGGTCCGGATCGATAGTTTGGAGTGGCAATGAGTGCGCCGCCATACACCCCCAGGGACGGCTGACCTGCCGGCGATCGCGGCGTGCGATCTCGGCGTGACATTCCCGTCATCGCGCGGAGGGAAGGTTTGTCACTCGACCGGCGGCGGCGGCGGCAGCGACGCAGGCGGCTTGCGGATCCGAAGCGGGACCAGCGTCGCGCCGCCCGAGCGGTTGGCGAGCTGGCCGCACGCGGCGTCGATGTCGTCGCCGCGCGGCGTGCGCAGGTACGTCGGCATGCCGAGCCGGCGGCACTCGTCCTGGAACGCGGCGACCACCGCGTGCGACGGCCGCGCGTACGGCGCCTCGGGGTGCGGGTTGAACGGGATCAGGTTGACCTTGCACTTGATGCCGCGCAGCAGGCGCGACAGCTCGGCGGCGTCGCCGAGCGAGTCGTTGACCCCGGCGAGCAGCACGTACTCGAAGGTGATCCGCCGGCGCTGCTCGAGCGGGTACGCGCGCAGCGCGCCGAGCAGCCGGGAGATGTTCCATTTCCGGTTGATCGGCATGATCGCGTCGCGGATCGCGTCGTTGGGCGCGTTGAGCGACACCGCGAGGTTGGGGCGGACGTCCTCGCCGCCGAGCCGCTCGAGCTTGGGCACCAGCCCCGAGGTCGAGACCGTGATCCGGCGCTGCGACAGCCCGACGCCCTTGTCGTGGGTCAGGATGCGAAGCGACCGCACGAGGTTATCGTAGTTGTGGAGCGGCTCGCCCATGCCCATGTAGACCAGGTTGGAGATCCGGCGCCCCGGATCGACCTCGGCGAGCAGCCGGCGCGCCAGGTACACCTGATCGACGATCTCGCCGGCGTCGAGGTTCCGGCGCAGGCCGAGCTTGGCGGTGGCGCAGAACTGGCAATCGACCGCGCAGCCGACCTGGGACGAGATGCACAGCGTGGTCTTGTCGCCGTCGGGGATGATCACGCTCTCGATCGACTCGCCGTCGCGGGTGACCAGCCGGAGCTTGCGGGTGCCGTCGTGCGAGGTCTGGACCTCGGCGATCTCGAGCCCGCCGATCACGGCGGTCTCGGCCAGCCGGGCGCGGGTCTCGCGGCCCAGGTTGGTCATGTCGTCGAAGCTGCGCGCGCCCTGGTCGTGAACCCAGCGCCAGATCTGCTCGCCGCGGAACCGCGGCCAGCCCTGCGCCACGGCGAAGCCGCAGGCCTCGTCGAGGGTGACCGTCCGCAGATCGAGCTTTGCGTCCACGACGCTTGCTACCACGGCCGGCCGCCCGGGCCCAGATCCCGCGCCGCCGGGGTCACTTGATCGCGATCGCGAGCCGGGTGGCGAACGCGTCGGTGATCTTGAGGCCCTTGATCGCCGGCTCGACGATCTGGCGGACGCAGGTGTCCGCGGCGGCCTCGGGGCTCGCCGGCGGCATCGCGACCGGCGGATCGAGCTTGACGATGAACGTGCCGGGCTCGTCCTCGTACTCCGACGGCGCATAGAGCGACTTGAGGCCGATCGTCACGGTCAGCGCGTCCTTCTTGGTCGCGGCGCTGTAGGCCTCCCAGCACGCGACCAGCGCGCCGCGGACGTCGGCCTCGTTGAGCTTGTCGGGGATCTGCGGATAGCTCTTGCCCGCGGGCATCGGCGTCGGCGTGACCGTGACGGTGAGCTTGTCGGTCGCGGGGCGCGCCGGGGCCCGGGTCAGGTAGAGGTCGGCGAGCTTGCCGGCGCCGAGCAGCACCGGGTCCAGGCCGGCGTCGGCCAGGGCCGCGAGCTCCGCGAGCGCCTGCTCGCGCAGCCGGCTGGCGGACGGGACCGCGAGCACGCAGCGGTGCAGGACGCGCGCGCCGAGCTCGGCGTGCTGCCGGTTGGTCCGCGCGGCCGCGAGCGCCGCGCCGTACGCGCAGTCGACATCGGGCGGCAGCGCGACCTTCTCGGCGTCGTAGTGGCCGAGCGCCTGGGCGTACGCGGCGATCGCCGCCTCGACGTCGCCCCGGGCGCGGGCGCGCGCGCCGGCCGCCGCGAAGTAATCGCCGACCACCGACCGCGCCGTCCGCCGGCAGGTCTGGTCGAAGCAGCGCAGGTCGTCCTGGCACTGCGCGCTCGCGCCGCAGCTCTCGTACTCGCGCGACTTCTGCTCGGCGCGGCTGCCCGCCGGATCGGACGCCGTGGCGCGAGAGTCACAACCGCCGAGGGAGAGCACCGGGAGCGCCACGAGCGCCGAGACCGCTGCGAGCGCGACGAGCAAAGCCTTCATCGGCCGAGGATATCACTCCAGGCCGCCTGTCCCCGGCGCCGCGCCACCGCGGCCGGGACCTCGACCGCGGAGCGGACCGACAGCTCGCGCAGCCACAGCACGGCGCCGAGCAACAGCCCGGCCGAGCTCGCGAGCGATAGGTACACGCCGATCAGCGCGTCGTCAGCCGCCGCCAGCAGCCCGAACCACAACATCGACACCAGCGCGACCACGATCGCCGCCACCGCGACGCGCGGCTCGGTGGTCCCCGACAGGCCGAACAGCAGCAGCAGCACGACGCCGATGATCAGCTCGAGGATGCCGAGCTCGGGCACGATCGGGATCATCGCGACGCTCATCACCACGACGAGCATCACCAGCACGTGCAGCGCGAACACCGCGTACCACACGCCGCGCGACGTCCGTGCGATCGCGACCAGCGCGAACACCAGGCCGAACACGTAGGGCGGCGCGAGCGGCGGCACCTCGTACGGCGTCAGCGGCTGACCGCACGCCTGGACGGCGGGCAGGAACATGCACGCGAACAAGAGAATTCCTGATAATGCGGTGACACGGCGGTGCCGGCGAATCCTGCCCCCCGCCGCGACTCGCAGCAGCGGCGGATCGACCGCGGTTGCACCCGGCTCGAGCTCGTCCATCCGGGATGCATCGTGCCACGGCACCGCGTGTCGCCGCAAGCCGACGATCGCCGGCCGCGCCGGTGTCATCCGCGGTCATTGCGATCACACGCACCGGTCAGTGATAGGGGTCAGTGGCAAGCCCCCAGACGATCGTGGATGACGATCGTGGGTGTGAGTGGCCGGCTACCGCGCCAGGCCCGCGCCCCAGCGCGCGAGCTCGTCGTCGCCCGGCCACGGCAGCTGGCGCAGGTAGTCGCGAAAGTCGGTGCGGTCCCAGGCCTCGAGCGCGACCAGCACCATCCGCGGCAGGACGCCGAGGTAGCGCCGGCCGACCTTCCTGCGCAGCGCCAGCCGGTCGCGGAACTGCTCCTCGAGCTCGGTCGCCGCGACCAGCTCCTCGCGCGCGACGTAGCCGCGGATCTCGCCCGCGCGGGTCGTGCACCACGCCGGGTCGGTGTAGACGTGGAGCAGGCCGCACGGGCTCGGCCGCACGTCGTAGATCGTGCAGCGCTCACGCGCGTCGAGGAACAGACACGGCGTGCGCCAGTCCCGGGGCGACGCGGCCTCCATCGCGGCCGCGCGCGCGGCGAGCTCGTCGCGCAGCGCCGGCGTGTCGCGCCCGGAGCGCCGCAGCCGGTCGGCGATGATCACGCCCTCGTAGAGCCGGGCGACCACCATCGACCAGCAGCAGGTCTTGGTCGCGTCGCAGCGCGTGCACGACACCGCGAGCTTGAGCGACTTGCCGGCCGCCCGGGCCTGGTGAGACGCGCGCTGGTGGATCTCGCCGACCGCGCCGGCGATCCACGCGACGATCTGCTCGTCGTCGACGAACTGGCCGAGCGTGCGGATCGCCTGCACGCGGTCATGGTAGCGCCGCCGCGGCCCCGCTGGGGTCGGCGACGGGCGATTCGCGCGCTACCGCACGGTGTGGATCACGCCCAGGCTGGTGCTCGGCAGGAACACGCTGCCCTGCTCCGCCGCGAAGCTCGCCGTGATCTCGTGATCGCCGGGCTCGAGGCCCGCGGTCCGCCACACCGCCTGACCGCCCGGATCGAGCTTGATCGGCGCGCCGGCGGCCTTGCCGTCGATCGCAAACTGGACCGTGCCGGCCGGGACCGCGCCCTGGGTCGACGAGTTGCGCACCACGGTCGCGGTGAACGTCGCGTTGTCGCGCGGCGCGGTCTGGATCCTGGCGTCATCGAGCAGGGTCCGGGTCGAGCCGGTGACGACGACCTCGCTCGCGCGGTGGATGTCGGCCAGCCCGGGCTCGCCGGTGACCATCACGTCGTCGACGCAGTTCTGGTTGCGGAGCCGGTCGGTGACGACGCGGCACAGCTGCTGCGCGGTCCGCGGATCGAGCGGATCGACCGGCGGATCCGGGTTCTGGGGGATCACGCACGGCGGGTTCTCGGGCGGCCAGGACGGGATCGTGAACGTGCTGGTCGAGGTCCCGGGCGCGTAGTCGAACAGGCTGGTCGCCGAGGTCACCTGCCACGCGCTGGCAAACGTGACGTTGAGATCGATATAGCGCTGGTGCAGGCCGGCCGGCATCGGGCCCATCGAGCCGCCGCCCGGCAGCGCCGGCAGCCAGCTCCCGGGTGCGAGCGCGCCGAGGATGCCCTCGCTGGCCTGCGAGTGGAACACGCTGACGTTGAGGTACCAGCGGCTCTGCGACGGCCACCAGTTCGGCGTGACGATCAGCGTGGTGCCGTCCGGGAAGTCGACCGCGATGCCGCCGGTGACGTAGCTCGCGATGTGCGCGCCCGGTCCGAGGTTGAGGCCGCTTGCGCCCAGCGTGGTCAGCACACCGTCGATGCGCAGCTGCAGGCCGCTGGGATCGGGGATGCCGCTGAGGTTGGGCTCGTAGCTGATCCGGTGGCTGCCGACGCGCGCGGCGACCGCGGTGTTCAGGCTGACGCAGCTGGTCAGCCCGGTGTAGCCGTTGGTGATCGCGCTCGCGGTCGCGACCGGGGTCTGGCGGGTCTGGATCTCGAGCCCGTTGCCGTCGCGCAGCAGCACGACCTCGGCGGCCTTCTGGAAGTCGTAGTGGACACCGTCGACCGTCGCCAGGTGCGGATCACCGTCGTCGTGGCCGTCGTTGACCGAGCCCCAGTGCAAGAGCTCGTTGGGCGAGCCCGCGCCCGGGCCGATCACGCCGGGCCAGCCGGCCGTGGTCGAGACGTCATCGGCATTGTGGATCGCGGCCCACACCGTCGCGGGGCTGGCCGCGGTGTGGGTCTGCAGGTACAGCGCGGCGACCCCGGCGACGTGGGGCGACGCCATCGACGTGCCGGCGATCGTGTTGGTCGCCGTATCGCTCGACGCCCACGCCGACAGGATGCCCTCGCCCGGCGCGAACAGATCGACGCAGGTCCCGAAGTTCGAGAACGACGAGCGCACGTCGTTGACCGGGTTGACGCTGCCCACGGTGAGCGCCGTCGGCTCGCTGGCGGGCGAGAACGTGCAGGCATCGGCGCCGCTGTTGCCGGCCGCGACCGCATAGGTCACGCCCGAGGCCACCGACGTGGCGACCGCGCTGTTGAGCGTGGCCGAGAACCCGCCGCCCAGGCTCATGTTGGCGACCGCGGGGTGGATCGCGTTGGCCGTGACCCAGTTGATCCCGGCGAGCACGCCCGACAGCGTGCCGCTGCCCGCGCAGTCGAGCACGCGGACCGAGTGCAGGGCCACGCCCTTGGCGATGCCGTAGGTCGTGCCGCCGAGCGTGCCGGCGACGTGCGTGCCGTGGCCGTTGCAGTCGCTGGTGCCGAACGCGTCGGCGATCGCGGTGAACGCACCCGACGCGCGGCCGCCGAAGTCGACGTGGGTCTGGCGGATCCCGGTGTCGATCACGTACGCGTGCACGCCGCTGCCGGTGCTGCTGTACGTGTAGCGGTTGTCCAGGGCGAGCAGGCGCTCGCTGGTCCGGTCCAGGCCCTTGGGCGGGCCGAACTGGATCACGCTCGCCGTCAGCAGGCTGTCGGCCTCGATGTAGCTCACTCCCTGCATCGCGCGCAGCCGGTCGAGCACGTCCGGCGCCGCCTTGACGCTGAACCCGCGCAGCGCGGCGGTGTAGGTGAAGCCGATCGTGGCGCCGAGCTTGCGCGCGCTGTCCTGGGCCGCGAGGACCGCGTCGGCCGAGGTCGCCGGATCGAGCACGACGACGTACTGATCGGCGACCGTGGCCTGCGCGGGCTTGGCGACCAGGCGCGCGGGTCCTCCGCGGCGCGCCGATTGCGCGAGCGCGGTGCCTGCGAGCCCGGCGCCGAGCGCGAGCACCCCGGCGATTGCCAGTTTCCCGTATCCACCAGATCTGGTTCGTTGCTGTCTGACATGCGTGGTCATGGAAGCTCCTTGGTCGCGCGCGCAAGATCGACAATGGAAGCGGGCGACGCGCTGACTGACTACGCAGCTCGGACCGCGGCGTGGACACCGGCCCGGGCGTTTTCGGCCAGGCCGCGCTCAGCGCTCCACGAAGATCTGCTCGGTGACCGAGTACAGGTGCGCGTCGTCGAACCCGGTGATCGTCGCCGACTGGATCGCCCAGCCCGAGGGCAGCGGGAACGCGTACGACGTCCCCGCGAGCAGCAGCGTGCCGAGCGCGAAGCCGTACTCGCTGCCTCCGGCGACGCGGACCACGACCGCGGCGTCGCGCAGGTTCTGGCCGAGCGCCGGGATCGTCAGGTACGGCGTGGACAGCGACGCCGCGTCGATCCAGCACGTCGGGCAGGTGCCCGAGATCGGCTGCGGGAACACCGACGGCTCGGTCTGCACCGTCGGCGCGGCGTGGCGCGGGGTCGCGGCCGGCGACACGATCGCGCCGGCGCTCGACGGCACGGTGGCGTACGCGGCGGCGAGCGCGGCGGTCTCGGCCGGCAGCGCCGGGCAGCTCCAGAGCCGCGGCGCCGGCGGCGCACAGCTCGCCGGCACCCCGGCGGCGACGAGCGCGCCGCACACCGAGACCCGGTGCGAGCGGCACTGCGGGAGCGACAGCGGACACGCATCGGCGGCGCCGACATCGCTGCCGCCGGCGTGCACCGCGGCGACGATCTGGCCCGGCGTCCAGCTCGGGCGCTGCGTCCAGACCAGCGCCGCGACCGCGGACGCCACCGCGGCCGAGACCGATGATCCGGTGAGCTGCGGCGGCGCGGGATCGGCCGGGGTCCACGCCACGCCGCCGACGCCCAGGCCGGCGATCCCGGCGATGCCGCCGGGCCGGGCGGTCTCGAGTGGGCGGTCCTGGTAGTCGACCCCGGACACGGCGATCACGAGCGAGCGCGACGGATCGGCGTCCTGCGCCACGGCCTGGTAGCGCCCGGGGCAGGTCAGCCCGGTGCGCGGCGCCGGACCGCCGGAGTCGTTGCCCGCGGCGGCGATGATCAGCGCGCCCTGCGCGGCGGCGTACTGCAGGATCGCCAGGACGGCGCGGGCCGGCGCGCCCGCCGATCGCGGGTCCGTCGTGCAGTCGGCGATCTGCGCCGTGTGCTCCCAGCCCAGGCTGAGGTTCAAGATCAGCCGGCCCGGCGTCGTGGCCGGCGCGGCGCTGCGATCGCTCTGCCAGGTCGCGATCGCGCGCTCGATGGCACGCGCGACATCGCTCAGCGTGCCGATGTGCCCGCCGCTCGGCCCGGGGACGCCGCGCGCGATCCAGGGCAGCGCGAGCTCGGTGGTGACCTCGACTGCGCAGCGCCGGCTGTCCGGCGTATCGCCGGACCGGCACACCAGATCCTCGATCAGGTGGGCGAGCGTGTCGCCGTGGCGGCTCGCTCCGGGGACGACGTGGCCGGCGCTCGCGTCGGGCGCCGAGTCGATGACGACGACCCGGGCGCGCGGGGTCGCCGGCATGCCCGGCAACAGCGAGGCGTCACCGACCTGGACGCGCAGCGCGCCGCGCAGCCCGGCGAACAGCGCCTGTTCCTCGGGCGTGAACGCCGCGGACGCGAACACCACCGGGACGTCCTCGGTCACGCCCTGGGCCGCGCTGACCGCGAACAGCTTGGTGATCTGTGGGGTCGTCGGCACCGTGCCCCGCGCCCCGCTCCAGGTGTACAGGCAGAACCCGGCGAGCTCGGGTCGCTGGGCGGTGCGAAACACGCGCTCCGCGGTCCACTCGACAGGCGCCACGCAGGCATCCGCGGTGCCGATCCAGCGCAGTCCGTCGTTGAAGTACGGCGGACTCTGCGCCGCGGCGGAGGTCGTACACACGATCAGGAGTGCGAGTGACAGGGCCGCACGCTGGGCGAAGGCAGGAACCGGCTCGCAATCAC
The DNA here is from genome assembly GCA_036403075.1 of Kofleriaceae bacterium. Taxonomy (GTDB): domain Bacteria; phylum Myxococcota_A; class Polyangia; order Haliangiales; family Haliangiaceae; genus JABFXX01. The sequence goes on along the minus strand of DASWRS010000146.1, from coordinate 31,958 downwards.
GGCACGACATATCGACGTCTACGCGCTCCGCTGCCCGGTTTGGACAGCCGCGACGCGTTTTCGATCAGCGCTCGAAGACGCGGAGCGCCATCGCGTCGCGGCCCGCGATCGCGCGCGCGAACAGCGGCACGAGATCGAGCGCCCCCGCACGGGGTGGCGCGACCGAGGGCGTGATCGAGGGCGCGGCCGCGAACAGCGTGCGCGTGAACCGCGCCGCGTCGGCCGCCGGGATGTCGTCGAGCGACGCGATGACCTGCGCCGCGCCGTCGAGCAGGAACGCCTGCGCGAGGCCCAGGCCCTCCGGCGCGGCGGTGGTGCAGCCGTTGAGCACCACCGCGGGCGGCACGCGGGCCAGGCCGAGCACGTCGACCGCGGTCAGCGTGTCGTCGCCGGCGAGGATCAGCGCGTCGCCGGTGCGATCGGCCCTGGCCGCGGCCGCGACCCCGTGGCCGTCGTACTCGAACAGCGCGGTGCACGGATCGGCGAGCCGGGCCTCGACCGCGGCGCGGGTCGCTGCGGTGCCCTCGAGCGTGTCGACCGCGAAGCCGCGGCGCACCAGGTCGCCGCCGATCGCCTGCACCGCGGCGCTCGCCGCCCACAGGTTGCGCTGCGGGTCGACGACGAGCAGCGCGCGCGGCGCGCCGGTGCAGCGCGCGGCGGGCGGCCGGGCGGGCACGTCGACCGCGAACGCGACCGGCACGGCGAGCGCCGCGGCCAGGCTGCGATCGAGCGGCAGCGCGGCCAGCGAGCGGTGGACGTGGAGGTGGACGCGGGGCGCGCCGGCGAGCATCGGCGCCGCGGTCCGGGCGATCCGCGCCGCCAGCTCGCCGCGGCCCTCCCCGGTGGCCGCGCGCGGGACCTCGGCGACCTCGACCGCCGAGCGCCGCCACGCGACGATCAGCAAGCCGTTCGGCGATGGATGCACGAGCAGCGCGGCGTGGGCCGGCGCCTCGGTGAGCGCCGGCTCGGCCCCGGCGAGCGCCGCCGCGTCGCGCGCCTCGCAGACCCCGGCCACCGCGTCGCCGGGCGGCGCATCGCTCAGGCGCGCCGGCCACCGCGCGCGCGTGCGCTCGAACTGCCGCGACGTCCGATCGCGGACCGACTCGCCGCGCTCCGCGAGCGCGCGCGCCCGGCCGCCGCCGGCGAGCGAGCCGACGAACCGCGCGATGCTGTGCCGGACCGTCGCGGCGAGCGCGACGCGGGCGCCGGCCTTGCCCCGGGCGATCTGCGCCAGGAAGAACGGGATCGCGCTCAGCGCGAGCTGATCGTGGCGCTCGAAAAACGTCTCGCGGCCTTCGCCGAGCGGGACCAGCCGGCTCCACAGGCCGAGCGCGCGCTCGGCGTCCGCGAACGCTGCCGCCGCCCGGTCCGGATGGTCGAGCCGGACGAGCGCCCGCGCGCGCAGCAGGTGGGCCTCGTACGCGAGCTCGGTCGAGCACAGCGCCGCGGCGCGCGCCGCCAGGGTGCGGGCCGCTCGCTCGGCCGCGGCCGGATCTTCGCCCAGCACGGTCTCGGCCTCGAGGCGCAGCGCCCAGGTCGCGACCCGGCCGTCGTCGGTGTGCGGCACGCGCGCGAGCCGGTCGACGACGGCGCGCGCCGCGCGGAACCGGCCGGCCGCGGCGAGCAGCCAGCCCTGGTTGACCAGCGCGATCGGCGCGCGGAGCGCGCAGCGCTGCGCCGCGAGCTCGGCCGCCTGATCGGCGAGCTGCTGGGCGCGCGGCAGGTCGAGATCGCGGAGCAGCCAGCCGGCGTTGGTCAGCGCGTCGACCCGGGCGCAGACGTCGGTGTCGCGCGCGCCGCGCTGGATCTCGGCGTCGATCAGCGCGGCCGCCTCGCCGCCGCGGCCGAGCGACTGCAGCACGTCGGCGAGCGGCCCGAGGATCATCGCGCGATCCGCGTGGTCGGCGATGCGCTCGGCGATCGCGAGCGCGCGCTGGAACGCCTCGAGCGCGGCGCCGAGATCGCCGAGCTCGGACGCGAGCATGCCGCGCACCAGCTCGCGGTGGACCGCGCCCTCGGCGTAGCGCGTCCCGTGCGCGTCGAGCGCCGGCAACAGCTGCACCGCCTGGGCGAGGGCGTGCTGATCCATCAGGCCGTAGACGATCGCGACGGTCTCGTCGCTCGCGACCGATACCCGGCCGAGCGAGCGCGCCAGCGCCACCGCCTGGTCGCGCCGCTCGCGCTCGCGGCCGGGGTCGCCGCGCAGCCGGTCGATCTTGGCGCGCCGGCGCAGCACTTCGAGCCGTTCTTCGGGCGACACCTCGGGCGACACCTCGGCCGACACCGGCGACGCCCCCCGCGCCGCTGTCTCGGGCGCGACCGCGTCGAGCTCGGCGACCGCGTCGTCGAGCCGGCCGGCCTTGCGGGCCTCGTCCGAGGCCCGGACCTCGGCGAAGCTCGCCGCCGGCGCGAGCTGCCAGGCCGCGATGTCCTGCCCGTCGACGGCCACCGCCAGCAGGCCGGCCGGCGCGGGGACCTCGAGATCGAACCCGGCGCCGCCGCCGCGGGGCTCGGCGCCGCTCGCGATCGCGTGCTCGTCGATCCGGATCGCGATGCCGGCGGTGACCGGCGCGCCGACCCAGAGGTGGAGCCGGGCGCCGGACGCGACCTCGCAACGCACCGGGCCTGCGCGCGCCGTGTGGGGCTCGAGCACGGCGCTGCAGCCTCCGAGCAGGACGTCGATCGCCGTGTGCGAGAACCCGGCGAGCACGACCGCGCGCCGCAGCACCTGGAGATGGCGCCACGCCGGCGCCGCGCCGCCGAGCGCCACGCCGCGGATCTCGTCGTCCTCGGGCAGCGCGCGGCCGAGCACCACGACGAGCTCGGCCGGGCCATCGCGCTGGGCGCCGAGCAGCTCCGCCGCCGGGCCGGCGATCTCCAGGCCGCCCGCCCGGAGCCGCGCGATCGGCGGATCGAGCACGGTCGCGCGACGGTCGCGCACGACCACCAGGCGGACCAGCGCGTCGCGCTCGGTGCGGGTAGGGGTCAGCGTCACGACCAGCCGGGTCTCCGGCCGAAGCTCCACCGGCTCGCCCGACGCCGGCTCCGCCGCGCCCCGCGTGCGCCGCTCGCCCTCGACGATCATCGCGTAGCCGGCCAGCGGCTCGACCGGCGGCGTCCCGGTGCGCAGGTACAGCACCAGCGCGGCGGCCAGCGCGGCGGTCGCCACGACCACGGCCGCCACCGTCCGGCCCCGGGACCGCGGCCGGAGCGGCGTCACGCCCGCAGGGGGCGCCGCCGGCTCGCCGGGCGACGGCGTGCTGGACGCACCGAGGGCACTGCCGAGGGCTCGATCGATCGCCGCGTCGGCCAGCTGCTCCCGCTGCGACGGCGACAGCGGCACCAGCGCCTCCAGCGACCTCGACGCCCGGATCTCGCGCGCGGCCTGGCGGAGCAGGTCGGCCTCGGCGGTGACGGCCTCGGCATCCTCCGGCGGCTTGTCCTCCGTCATCCCACTGTCCTACGTCACTGGACCTTGGGCGTGGACAACATTTCGGCCATCCTACCACGGAGCCGCTGGATCCGTTTATGCGCCGCGTCGCGGGTGATGCCGAGCTGCGCAGCCGCCTCGTCCGGAGACAGCTCCTCGAGGTACACGGCGCGAAACAGCACGGCGTCGTTGTCGGTCATCTCGCGGAGCAGCCGCAGCACCGTGTGCGAGAACGCCGCGCCCTGCTCCGGCGTCGCGCTGGCCGCGGCCTCGAGGTCCAGGGACTCGCTCGGGCTCGGCGGCGGCTTGCGTCGCAGCCGCGAGATCAGGTGGTTCTCCGCGACCTTGGCCACGAACGGCTCGAGCATGCCGCGGTCGGGGTCCCAGCGCCGGAGCACCTCGGCGTCGCGCTCGAGCAGGTGGACCAGCACCTCCTGGACATGGTCGGCGAGCTCGGCGCGGCTCGCACCGACCCGCGCGAGCCGGTGCGACAGCCGGCGCTCGACCACCGGGCAGATCACGTGCGCGAACAGCTGCCGCATCGCCTGGCGATCGCCGGCGAGCGCGCGCGTCACCAGCTCGTGGGTCGATCTCTCCATCGGCGCCTGAACCACCGACCGTACCGGTTTCACCGCGCCCGCGTCCAATCACCCGGGCGCCGCGACTCAGGGCGCCGCGGTCGCACGCGCGCGACGCGCCTCCGACCGCCCGCGCAGCCAGCCGCCGAGCGCGCCGAGCGGCGGGCCGCTGACCGCGTAGATCACCGCCATCACCGGCGGCGATGCCGGCAGCGGCGTCAGCGCCGCCGCGCCGCGGGCCTCGAACATCGCGAGCAGCGCACCGGCGAACAGCGTGCCGCCGACCAGCCCGCGGACCAGGCCCTCGCGCGGGGTCGGGTGCTCGAACCCGCCGAGCACCCCGCCGATCCCGGCGACGAGCATCAGCAGGTTGAAGACCGGCGCGGACATGCCGAGCATCGCGCCGCACAGCGCGCCGTACGCCACCGGGATCACGACGGCGATCACGAGCTGCACCGCCGCGGGTCGAGTCTGGAACAGAGGTGGGGGCCACACGCCGCCGACTGTACTCCTGTGCCGGCGGCGCTGTGGCGCGCGGGCGGGAGCGACGTCAGTGCCGGCGCAGCAGCTCGCCCAGCGTGTCGCGGACCTGGGGGTTGGTCTCGATCTCGTGGTGCTGGCGCAGGATCGGCAGCACGTCGGCGTTGTCCATCTGGGTCAGCGCGGTGTACGCCGCCTCGCGCAGGCCGCCGGTCTCCTGGCGCAGCACCATGACGAGGAACTCGCCGGCCTCGACCGTCTGGATCTTGCCGATCGACTGCAGCGCGGCGCCGCGCACCCTGGGATCGCTGGCCTCGCGGTAGATCCGCGCCAGCGGGTTGAACGCGTGCGGGAAGTGCAGCCCGGCGATCGCGACCAGCGCGGCCTCGCGGACCTGGGCGTCGGGATCGATCAGCGCCTTGCGCACGATCACGAACGAGCGCTTGAAGTACAGGTAGCGCAGCGCGCGCACCGCGGCGCGCCGGATCACCGCGTCGCCGCTGGCGAACAGCTTCTCGAGCGGCGACAGCGCGGCGTACGACTGCAGCTCGCCGAGCAGCTCGGCGACGTGCACCAGGGTCTCGGGGTCGTCCTCGGCGCGGCGCGTCCCCGCGTCGGCCAGGGTCAGCAGCACGACCAGGGCCCGGCGCCGGATCCCGTTGGGGTAGCGCAGGTCGCCGACGATCGAGGCCGCGACCGCGTGGGGGTCGCCGTCCATCTCCCACTCGAGCAGGTCGACGAACCAGATGTCGGCGTAGGCGTGCTGCTGCTTCAGGTAGTCCGGCAGGCCGGGCAGCTCGACCGGCGGCGCGGCCAGGCCGCGGTAGCGCTGCGCGATCGTCGAGAACCGCTTGCGCGCGCGCTCGGGCAGCTCGAGCCCGGACAGCTTGTCGAAGCACTCGCGGACCGCCGGGTAGTCGCCGACCGCCGAGTGCTGCGACGCGGCCGCGAGCAGCGCGTTCTCGATCATCTGCACCGGCACGCCGGTCTCGACGAACTTGTCGGCGCACTTCATCCAGGTCATCGCCGACTTGTGCTGGTAGTGGCGATCGTAGGGCAGCCCGGCGCGGGCCGCGAACGCCGCGGCCTCCTGGTACAAGGTCGCGGCGGCGTGGAGCTCGCCGCGCTCGAGCGCGAGCTTGATGAAGTCCTCGTAGTACTGCAGGACGTAGAACTTGAGGTTGTCGTCGCGCAGCACGCGGATGCAGTTGACGTAGCCCTCGGCGAGGTTCTCGAACTGCGACGACTCCTTGCCGAGCTTGAGCAGGATCTGGAAGCAGTCGAACGCGCGCTCGAGCTCGCCGACCTGCTCGAAGTCGTCGGCGACCTGCTCGAGCTTGCGCTGGCTCTCGATCAACGCGCGGCGGGCCTCGGCCGACGCGGCGTCGAGCCGCACCGCCGCGAGCCCGTAGTTGAAGTGGACCAGCGCGGCCTCGTAGGCGCGCCCGCCCGTGGCGGAGTGGCCGTGGCCGGCCAGGCCCGCGAGCCCGGGGTGGTGCAGCAGCGACTTCCACGCCGTGATCGCGTCCGGGTACTGCTTGGCGCGCTCGAACGCGACCGCCGCGTGGACCGGCAGCCCGGCCTGGTGGTAGAGCTGCGCCGCTTCGCTCCACTTCTTCTCGATCTCGGCGAGCCGGGCGCGCAGCGCGACATGCTCGTCGCCCCCGAGCTGGGCGCGCGCCATGTCGAAGTAGTGCAGGTAGAGGAACACGAACGCGGCCTCGCGCGACCGGCCGAGGTGGCGGTAGATCTCGCCGAGCCGGCGCAGCCAGTCGTCGTACTCGTAGTTGATGACGTGGGTCTGGCCGATCAGGTCGCGGTAGTGGCGCTCGGCCTCGACCCAGCGGCCCTGCTGGACCATGGCGTCGGCCTGATCGGCGGTCGACTCGATCGAGTTGAACCTGCGCGCCATCGCCATCGCCCTCAGGTCGCCTTGGGTGGATCGTCGCCGGCCGGGCGCATCCGGCGGCTGTGCTGCGGATCGCTCGACACCGCCTGGACCGGCGGCGGCTTGCGCGGCGTCGACCGGGTGGCGTCGCCGACGATGTCGAGCGCGCGGCGCTGGCGCTCGGCGCGGTTGGTCAGGACCTCGCCCGAGACGATCTGCGAGCGGTCGAGCAGCGGCACGAACTCGGGCAGCTGCTCGCTCGACGGCAGCACGACCACGCCGTAGAGGAACGCCTGCTGCTTGAGCGCGGTGATCAGCTCGGGCTCGATGTGGCACTGGCCGTGGGTGATCCAGTACAGCACCACGCGGCGCTTCTGCTCGCGGCGCAGCCGGGTGACCTCGACCAGCAGCTGGCGGAACACCTTGCTGTAGTTGCGGCCGCGCTCGCTGCGGAACGACAGCAGGTACGGCACCGGGACCTGGCCCGACCGGCCGATCTTGATCGTCTCGTGCAGCCGCGAGTCGAAGAACCGGACCCAGATCTCGTCGCCCTCGAGCGTCAGCTTCTTGATCAGCGCGAGCGCCAGGCCGCGCGCAAACACCTGGCGCTGGCCGCGCATCGACGCCGAGCAGTCGATCAACAGGTACTGCAGCCGGCGCTCGTCCTCGCGCTGCTTGTCCCGGCCGTAGTACAGGAGCTCGGCGTCGACGATCTTCTGCTCGAAGATCTCGCGGTCGTAGGCCAGCTCGGACAGCACCAGCGAGTCGATGTTGCCCTTGCGCTCGATCGATGCGTAGCCATCGACCGCGAAGGTCTGCGCGCCGGTCGAGCGCCGGGTCTCGAGCACGCTCGGCAACAGGTCGAGCGAGAAGTTCGCGACGTCGTTGGCCTCGGGCGAGCCCAGCGCGGCGAACAGGTCGACCAGGTCGATCGCGCCGCCGAGCGCCTCGGAGCCCGACGCGCTGTCCTCCTTGAACAGGCCGAGCAGCCGCACGGTATCGAGATCGATCAGCTCGACCTGGGTATAGATGTGCATCGACTGCGCGACCAGGTGCTCGACGAACCCCCACAGGCCGCGCGGATCGAAGTCGCGGAAGTGATCGGCGTAGTCGATCTCGCCCAGGATGCCCAGGTCGAGCGGCAGCGGCTCGGCGCCGGCCGACTTGCTGCGATCGCGCCAGCGGTTGTAGGTGTCGCCGAGGATCCGCGACAGCAGCACCGCGACCAGCTCGTCGCGCAGCCGCAGGCCGGCGAGCCGCTCGGTGACCTCGCTCGCCCCGATGTTCTCGAGCAGCCGGCGGTACTGATCGAGCTGCGGCCGGGCGCCGGGCGGCACGCTGATCCGCGCCAGCTGGGCCTCGCGCGGCCGCAGCACGTAGCCGCCGGAGCCGCGCGACATCGACAGCATCACGCCGATGTCGTGGATCACGAACAGCGGCAGGTGCACGCCCATCCGCATCAGCGAGTTCGACCAGGCCGCGGCGCGGACCAGCGCCATCGGCGTGTCGACCTGGACGTGCGACAGCGCCATGGTCGCGACCTGACGCGCGAGGAAGCTGCGGCGGCGCTCCGTGGGGACCGGCACGTCGCCAAGCTAGCACGCGGTAACGTCTGGCGATCTGAGCGGTTGGCGGTTGTAAGGGGAGTTCTTACCTCGGCGTATGTAGGATAGTCACATGCGTGTCGCCTGGGTCGCGTTGATCGCAGGGTGCGGGTTCGTCGCGCAGCCGCTCCAGGACAACGGCGCCGCGTCGGCTCCCGATGGCGCGGCGTTCGACTACGCGTCGTGCCCGCCGAGCTACACCGCGCCCGTCGCCGGCCCGTCGCGCTATCGCCTGATCCCCGATGGCCATCCGGCCTGGACCCAGAGCGACGATTGCGCCGACGACATGCCCGGGTTCACTCACCTCGCCGTGCTCGACTCCGCCGACGAGCTCGGCCGGGTGTCCACGATGGTCAATAACCCGGCCCTGGTGCTCGCCGGCACGGCGATCTGGGTCGGGATCGTGCAGCAGCGCACCGCGACCCAGCCGGACCAGGGCTGGATCCGGTTCGACGGCGCGGCGATGACCAGCGACTGGCACATGGGCGAGCCCAACGACGCCGGCGGCGGCGAGGCCGATCACCGCGAGCAGTTCGTCAAGCTCCAGCGTGGCCGCACCTACTTCACCGACTCGTCCGGCAGCGACAGCAACGGCGCGCTGTGCGAGTGCGACGGCAGGCCGATCGCCCAGGTCGCCCTCGACGCGATCGGCGCGAACCGCCCGCCGGGCAGCTGAGCGGCCGCGGCGCCGGCGCACTCGATCCTGTCCCGCATCCACGAACCTGCCGGGGCACGAAATCTGCCGGGCACGAAATCTGCCAGGATCGAGAAGCACGGCCTCCGCCGTCGCCGGGTGCTCGTAGGAACCCGGCGATCCGCTGTGCCCGTGTGTCCGAGGCGGACGCAGCGGTGAGGCCGTGCTTCGCCATCCCGCCCCCGGTCGACCGTCGACCGGCGGTGGCGGCAGCGGTGCCGTGACATCCACGGCGAACGAACGCCTACCTCGACTAGAGCGAGAAGATGAACGCCAGCACGTTCTGCTGGCTCGCCGCGCTGAGCGCATTGAAGTTGGACCGCATCGCCGAGGCCTGGCCGCCGTGGCGAGCGATCGCGTCGGTGACCCGCACGCTCGCGCCGTCGTGCATGAACCGGGTCCGCGCACCGATGCCCCACAGCGGAGCGGTGCGGACCTGGTTGCGCGTGCTCTGGCCACCGTTCTGCACGATGCCGTCGCCCGTGCCGATGTCGTGGAGCAGGAAGTCGCCGAACGGGTGGATGTTCTTGTCACCGAGCGCCCGCGGCACGGTGAACGCGCCGGCGTTGATCACCGTGCCGGCCGGCGCGGTGGTGATGGTGGCGACGTGGCAGACCGCGCAGCCGATCTGGGTGAACGTCGTCTGGCCCGCCGTGACCGAGGCGTTGATCGCGCCACGCGGCGGCGCCTTGAGCGAGCGCATGAACAGCGTGAAGGTGTCGATGTCATTGGCATCGTCCTCGCCGACGCCGGCCGGGTCCGGCTTGCCGTCGAACGCGCCGCCCTGGACGTTGGTGCCGTTGGACGTGTTCTCGGTCTGGATCAGGCGGCTGGTGACGCCCATCTCGTTGACGTAGGCATCCGCGGCGAACGACAGCAGGCTGGAGTTCTGGTTCTTCCAGCCGAAGCGGCCGGCGCGGACCGCGCCGCCGGACTCGAGGACCGGCACCTGGATCAGGGTGCCGCGCTGCGCGGCCGGCTGGTTGGCAGCGATCGCCGCGATCGTGTTGCTGTCGATCGACTCGACGAAGCCATCGCCCGCGATGCTGAGGGTCAGCCGGAGCGTCGACACCTCGTTGCCGGACAGGATGTGCTCCTGGATCGACCGGTCGGTCGCGCGATCCTGGATCAGCGAGCCGCCCGGGTGATCGACGAAGCTGGTGCCATTGAAGTGACCTGCGCGGAGCTCGGTGATCTGGCTGCCGGCGCCCTTGGCGTTGAACGGGCTCTGGTGGCAGCTGACGCACGAGGTGTTGTTGAAGGTCGGGCCGATGCCGTCGGAGAGCTGCTCGACCTCCGAGAACGTGTCCCCCGCCGCGTCCATGGCGGCCTGGGTCGAGAACCCGTTGGTCAGGCCGTCGAACCCGGTCGGCGCCTCGGTCACCGCGTTGGTATGGACGCCGGTGCCTTCCTCGCTGAGGGCGACCGCGACGCCGGGATCGTCGGCTTGCGTCTCGGAGGTGCCGGCGCCGCTATCGCATGCAGCAGCGAGCAGCGAAGCCGGGACTATCAATGAGAATGTGAAGATCTGGCGAAATGCGTTCATGTCTCTGTTCTCCTGGGGGTTTGTAAAGAACGACGAGCACAGCAGGTGACCCACGGACCACAGGTGACCGGCAGAGAACGCACCGCTCCAAGGCCCCGTGAGCTCGGGGTTCCCTCGGTGGAAGTGACGTCGTTGCCGCCTCTCCACGCCCCTCTTCCGGTAGAGACCTTACGCTCGTCTGATGACTCAGTGTCAATCGTAATATGAATACGATTGACAATTGCGTTTTGCGGCACCGATTCCGTGAAAAACCCTCGCCGTCGCTCGTGGCGCGCTCAGTTTTCCATCGCCGCGCTGTCGCGTGCGGAGCGCGCGTGGCGCGCGCGCGCGTCGCCTCGAGCTTCTCGTGATCGGACCCCGGGTTAGCCGGGTGTGCCGCCCGGACCGCGCGGGTCCGCGGCGCGCGGCGCGGCGATCGCGATCGCGATCGCCGCAACTTCTCGCGAGCCGCGCGCTCTCAGTTTTCCCAGCCGGTTTCAGCGCGATCCGAGATCGATGACGCGCGCCGCCGTCGCGGCGGCCGGATTGAGCGACAATCCGCGGCGCAATCCCTGCCAACCAGGAGTGTTCCGCCGCCATGAAGAGCTTCAAGGGCCGCACGGCCGTCGTCACCGGTGCCGCATCTGGATTCGGGCTCGAGGTCTCGCGGATCGCCGCGAACCACGGCATGGCGATCGTGATGGCCGACATCCAGCAGGACGCGCTGGACCGCGCCGCCGCCGAGATCGCCGCGCTCGGGGCGCAGGTCCTGCCGTACCGGCTCGACGTGTCGCGTGCCGCCGAGGTCGAGGCGATGGGCGCGGCGACCCGCGCGCGCTTCGGCGCGCCGCACTTCGTGTTCAACAACGCCGGCGTCGGCGGCGGCGGGCTGATCTGGGAGGTCAGCCTGCGCGACTGGGAGTGGGTGCTCGGGGTCAACGTGATGGGCGTGGTCCACGGCGTCCGGGTGTTCACGCCGATGATGCTCGAGGCCGCCAGCGCGGATCCGGGCTACGAGGGCCACATCGTCAACACCGCGTCGATGGCGGGGCTCTTGACCCCGCCGAACATGGGCGTCTACAACGTCAGCAAGCACGCGGTGGTGTCGCTCAGCGAGACCCTGTACCACGACCTCGCGCTGGTCACCGATCAGGTGCGCGCCTCGGTGCTGTGCCCGTACTTCGTGCCGACCGGCATCACGCAGAGCGAGCGCAACCGGCCCGACGAGCTCAAGAACCAGAAGCCGACCCGGAGCCAGATCGTCGCGCGCGCGATGAGCGACAAGGCGGTGTTGAGCGGCAAGGTCACCGCGGCGACCGTGGCGCAGTTCGTGTTCGACGCGCTCGCCGAGGACCGGTTCTACATCTACAGCCACCCGCAGGCGCTCGCCAACGTCCGGACGCGCATGGAGGACATCATCGCCGGCAAGAACCCGAGCGACCCCTTCGCCCAGCGGCCCGAGGTCGGTGATCTGCTCAGGAAGGCGCTGCGCGACGAACCGTGACGCGTGCACGCCGCGATTCGCGTTAGTCTCGGGGACGTGACCACCGAGCTCGAGACTGTACGGCGCGAGCGAGAGTTCTATCGATCCCTGCTCACCCTGGCCGAGCACGAGACCCTCGAGACCCTGCTCCGCGAAGCGCTCACCCTGCTGGTCGCCCGGGTCGGCGCGCGCGAGGCGATGATCGAGGTGATCGGCGACGACATCGATGGTCCGCCGCAGGTGGTCTCGCACAACTGCGACGGCGACCGGGTCGCCGCGATCTCGTCGTTCGTGTCGCGCGGGATCATCGGCGAGGCGATGGCGACCGGGACGCCGGTCGTGACCGCGAACGCGGCCGAGGACCCACGGTTCCTGCGGTTCGAGAGCGTCCGGCGCAACCAGCTCGAGGCGGTGCTGTGCATGCCGATCGGCCGGACGATGCACGTCGGCGTGCTCTACCTCCAGGGCAAGCAGGGCGCGAGCGAGTTCCAGCCCTACGGCGTCGAGGTCCAGCGCGACGTCGAGCTCGCCGCGCGCGCGCTGAGCGGGCCGCTCGAGCGCATGCTGAGCCGGCGCGACGCCGTGGTCCCCGAGCCGCGCCGGGCCAAGGGCTCCGACGATCCATTCGCGGCGATCCGCGGCCGCAGCCAGGTCATGGCCGACGTCGTCGATCGCCTCCGGCTCGCCGCCCCGCTCGACGTCCACGTGCTGCTGACCGGACCGTCGGGTGTCGGCAAGACGCTCCTGGCCAACGCGGTCCACCTCGCGTCGCGGCGCCGCGGCGGTCCGTTCGTCGAGATCAACTGCGCCGCGATCCCCGAGAACCTGCTCGAGAACGAGCTGTTCGGCTCCGAGCCCGGCGCGTTCACCGGGGCGGCGCGCGGCGGCGCCAAAGGCAAGGTCGAGGCCGCCGAGGGCGGCACGCTGTTCCTCGACGAGATCGCCGAGCTGTCCCCCGGCGCGCAGGCCAAGCTGCTCCAGCTGCTCCAGAGCAAGACCTACTACCGCCTGGGCTCGAGCGACATGCGCCACGCCGACGTCCGGGTCGTGACCGCGACCAACGTCAACCTCAAGACCGCGATCGCCGAGAAGAAGTTCCGCGAGGACCTGTACTTCCGGCTCGGCGTGCTCGAGGCCCGCGTGCCGTCGCTCGCCGAGCGCACCGACGACCTGATCCCGCTCAGCCTGGTGTTCCTCAAGCAGGCGCTCGAGCGCCACCAGCTGCCGCGCAAGTCGCTCAGCCCCAGCGCGGTGCGCGCGCTGCAATCCGCGGAGTGGCCGGGCAACGTGCGCCAGCTCGCCAACCGGATCGAGTCGGCGACGATCCACGCCCACCTGCGCGGCGCCGACTACATCGAGGGCCACGACATCTTCCCCGACGACCCCAGGTCGCCGGACGACATCTCGGCCACCCTGCAGAGCGCGACCCGGAAGTTCCAGCGCAACCACATCCTCGGCGTCCTGACGTCCACGGAATGGAACATGCACGAGGCGGCGCGGATCCTCGACGTCTCGCGATCGCAGATCTACAACCTGGTTCGCATCCACGAGCTCAAGGAGCACCGGCGCGACTGACCGCTGTCCACGAACGTGGCCGGAATCGGCCGTCCGTGTCCTGGATCCTGGACAGTGGCCGGCGACGCCGCCGGCCGGCAGACGCGATGTCGCACGGTTAGCGCCCGGGCGCGGCGTGGGCACGCCGGCTGCTCTCGATCGCGCTGCGCCGAGATCCAGGGGAGCGGCGGGGACATGCACGGAATGCTCGACGTCACTGCCGAACCTGGATCTGCTCCCAGCGCGGGCTGGATCTGCGCACTTCACACCGATCTCCTGGGACACGCACCGGCTCCGGACGACCTGGCGCGCTGGATCGACGAGGCGCGCAGGGCATCGCACCGCGACCTGGCCGATCGGTTCCTGCGGTCCCCGAGCTACTGCAGCCACGAGATCGGGACGCTGTACCGCGCCCTGCTCGACGGCGACGGCGAGCCGACGGCGGTGCGGGCCTGGACCGAGCTGCTCGCGGCCGGCGCGCCGCTCCAGGACGTGATCACCGGCCTGTGCGACAGCTTCGAGTACCGGAGCCGCCACCCGCCTCCGGCGACGTTCGTCGAGTCGCTGTATCACCGGCTGTTGAATCGCGCTCCCGACGGTCCGGGCCAGCCCGGCTGGCTCCGCGCGCTCGGCGAGCGCGCCAGCACGCTGTCGGTGGTCCGCGGCTTCGTGCGCTCGACCGAGTACTGCTCCCACCGCCTGACCGAGCTCCACGTCCGCCTGCTCGGCCGCGCGCCCGACCGGGCGGGGCTGCTGCGCTGGGTGGTCGCCGCGGCCCAGGGCACCGCGCTGCAGCACTTCGTGCTCGAGATCGTGACCTCGGCCGAGTACATCGCGCGCGCCGGCGGCGACGAGCCGGCGCTACGCCGGGCCAGCGACGAGCTTGCCGCCGATGTGCACGAGGTAACTCCGCAGGTGTGACTTCGAGCCGAGCGCGTCGTCGGCGCCGGCCGCGCGCATCGCGGCGTTGGCGGCCGGATCGCTCGAGATCGCGATGATCGTGCCGCCGAAGCCCGCGCGCCGCAGCTCGGCGATCGCGCGGCTGCCGTCCTTGCGGCCCCGGCCCATCGCGAAGTCCATGAACACCACGTCGTAGCGGACGCGGCTGCAGGCGCGGACCGCGTCGTCGGCGTGCGGGAACACCGCGACGTCGAGCCCGCGGATGTGGAACTGCTCACCGCGCGCCGCGACGACGTCGTCGAAGATCGCGACCTTGAGCGCGTCCCTCACAGCCCGAACTTGGACGACGCGAAGACGGTCTCGAGCAGCTGGTCGACCTCGCGGATCATCCGGGCCGCCGCGTCGCCCGGCAGCGCGGCGAGCGCGACCTTGATCTCGTTGAGGTTCTTGAGCTGGCTGAACAGCTGGATGTCGGACAGCTCGCCGCCCGAGGTCAGCAGGTCGCGGATCAGCGCGAGCTCGGTCAGGAGGTCGTCGAGGCTCGCCGACGGGCCGATGAACCGGCGCTCGTCCGGGTGCTCGCGGTAGTACGCATCGACGATCGGATTGACGATCTCCTCGAGCAGCTCGACCTGGTCGAGGTTGTTCCAGATGTGGCGCAGGATGAAGAAGTCGCCATCGTGGACCCGGGTCCGGCCGTCGAACACCGCGGACGCGGCGAACAGCTTGAGCAGCTTGACCGCGCGGCGGTCGGACACCGAGATCCCCTCGGACCGGATCTGGAATATGAGTCCCTTGTACTTGGTCAGGAACTCCTCGGGGAACGCCATGAACTTGTCGTAGTTCTGCTGGATGTGGCGCAGCTCGCGCGCCGAGATCACGGGGCGGAGCTCGCCGGTCTGCCGGCCCTGGGCGTCCATGCCCCGGCCGGTCATCTTGCGGAGCTCGAGCGACACGCCCTTCTTCATCAGCTCGTGGAAGTGGTAGCTGTCGAGGTTGTCCGACAGCACGCGGACCAGGAAGCGGTCGAACATCGCCGCGAGGTTGTCGTCGTTGGGGACCTCGTTGGACGCCGCGTACAACGAGATCAGCGGGACCTGGACGACCTCGGGGCCGTTCTGGAACTTGCGCTCGTTGATCACGTGGAGCAGCGAGTTCAGGATCGCCGAGTTCGATTTGAAGATCTCGTCGAGAAAGACGATCTCCGAGGTCGGCAGCATGTTCTCGAGCCGGCGCGTGTAGCGACCCTCGCGGAACGCCGAGATGTCGACCGGCCCGAACAGCTCGTTGGGCTCGGTGAACCGGGTCAGCAGGTACTCGAAGTACCGCGCGTCGATCAGCTTGGCGAACATGTCGATCATCGCGGACTTCGCGGTGCCGGGCGGCCCGACGATCACCATGTGCTCGCCGGCGATCGCCGACACCGTCATCAGCCGGATGATCTCCTGCTTGTCGAGGAACTGCGCGCCCATCTGCCGGGCGAGCTCCTGGAACGCTGCAGAGGCGCGCGCGATATCGACGGCGAAGCTTCGCGGAGTGGTGGGCGGCGCGACCATCTACGGCCCCACATTACCCCAGGAACGTCCTGGTCGTGGCGGCCCGGCTCGTCCGAATTCGGCCGAACGTTCCACAATCTTTCCTGACAATACCGTGACTTGCGTGGGTGTCATGGCTCAGGCAACTCAGGCGACCGGCTCGGCCGCGATCGTGCTCGGATCGGTCGGCGCAGGACGCAGGTGGCGGCGCAGCCGGGCCGCGAGCGCGTCGATCACCGCGTCGCCGAGCAGCTCGGCGGTCTGGGTGCGGTGCACCGCCCAGCGCGCGTGCAAGGCCGGCAACGCCGTGACGCCCGGCGGCGTCGCGAGCCGTGGGTCGACGGTCATCAGCGCCCCGGACAGCGCGAACATGGTCGCCAGGCCGCGCGGCCGCTGGCCCGCCGCCTCGGCCGCGAGCACGGTCGACAGCAGCGGGCTCTTGGCGCCGGGCTCGCGCAGCCCGAGCTCGGCGAAGCAGAACAGCGCGGCGAGGTGGACCAGGAACGCCGCGACCGCGCGGACGTCGGCCTCGTCGGGCGTGCGCTCGAGCATCTGCTCGAACGCCGCGGCGAGCCGGGCCGCCCCGGCGACCTGATCGCGGGGCGCGGCGTCGGGCACGAGGCGATAGCCGATCGCGCGGGCGAGCTCGGCGTCGCGCAGCAGGAACACCGCGTCCTCCCAGTGCAGCGGCGGCGCGCCGGGGTGGGCGTCGAGCAGCTGGGTCAGCGGCGTGCGGCGGAGCAGCGTCGCGATCACCGGCGCGGTGTCGGGCACCGCGAGCAGCTCCTCGAAGTCGACCACGGTGACGTCCTCGCGGACCCGGCGCACGCCGCGCCACGTGGTCAGCCGGCGCGGCGGCTTCTGGCCCTGGAACCGGGCGCGCCCGGTCCACCACGACACCGTGGTGTCGTTGCGGGTCAGGTGGAACAGGTTGTGGAGCAGGGCGTGGCGCGCCATCACCCGCGTGCGGTCGCGGGTCAGCGGGCGGCTGACCTGGGCCAGCGCGGTGTCGATGACCTTGCGGCGCACGCGATCGCTGACCGACCACTCCTCGGCGCGCGGGTGGACCAGGAACAGCGCGTTGTGCAGGCCGACCGCGAGCGAGAGGTCGTCGGCCTCGAGCACGAACGCCGGCGGCCGGCACACCAGCGTCGACAGCACCGCCGCGCGCGCTTCATCGACCGCGACCTGCTCGACGCCGGCGTGATCGAGCTCGAGCTCCCAGCGCTCGGCGTCCGCGCTGGGGATCGGCCCGCCGACGTGGAGCTCGCCGCCCGCGACCAGCGGCTGGACGAACCCGGACAGAAAGTCGCGGACGTGCAGGCGCGCCATGATCACTTGCCCGGGAGCAGCTTGCGGTCGGGCGCATCGGGGAAGCCCCACAGCGCGAACCGGCCGACCGCGTCGTTGACGACCTCGGCCTCGGTCGACGGCCCGGCGCCGTAGTCCTCGACCGCGACCTGCTCGACGTCGAGCTTGGCGAGCGCGCGGCGCTCGAGCGAGCTGAACTGTGCCTCGTTGACCTGGAACGGCCGGGCGCTGGTCGTGAACACCGTGACCACGCCGGCCTGGTGGCCGAGCGCGCGCGCGAGCACGTCGGACGAGACCCGCGGCACCACGTCCATCCCGAGCGGGATCAACAGGCCGGGCGCGAGCTCGCACAGCAGCTGCCCGAGCGGGATCACGTCGAGGTTCTCCGAGCCGATCACCAGGAACCCGCGCTCGGTCGCCGCCACGCGGTGGCCGCGCAGCGACACCGGCGGCAGCGCGAACAGGATCCGCTTGAGCCGCGAGCCGTGCGCGAGCGGGATCAGCGTCGCCACGACCCGGCGCGGCGGCCCCATCGCGGCCGCGAGCTTGAGCTCGACGCCGATCGCGTCGACCAGGCTACCGCCGTGCGACCGCGGCTCCCGGGGCCGGTCGAGCGCGAGGTCGACCCGGGTCAGGTCGGCGATGTCGGACAGCGCGAGCGGCCCGGGCAGCACGTCGACCCGGTCCTCGGGCCAGAACACGTGGAAGGTCTCGGCCGGGAACACCGACGAGCACGACGCCAGATCGATCGGGTGCTCGTAGCCCACCGCGACCGCCGCGCTCGCGCCCGCGGGACGGAACACGTCGATGCCGGGCGTGCCCAGGAACAGCTTGAGGATCCGCTCGGGCAGCGCGCGGGCCCGGATCAGCATGTAGCCGCGCTCGCGCCCGTGATCGTCGAACGCGCTGGTCGAGCCCGGGGAGAACAGCCCGGCCTGGGCCTCGACCCGGTTGCGCCACAGGTACCGGATGATGCCCTCGGACAGCCCGCGCGCGACCGCGAGGTAGAGCTCGCCGCGGTCCTCGGGCCCGAGCTTCTCGCGGCCCGGCAGCTTGCGGATCGACAGCCGGAACAGCAGGCGCGCGAACGGCAGCTCGCCCTCGCGGACGTAGCCCTGCGCGAACTCGTCGCCGTGGACCATGAAGTCGGTGGTCGCCGGCATCGCGCCGATGTCGACCGCGTCGTAGCCGTACGGCGAGCGGTCGTCGCGGTACTTGACGAAGTGCTTGGCCGTGCCGGTGTACGTCGCGGCGCCGACCAGCCGGCACAGCCGCGCCGCGCGATCGGCCGCGTACGACGACACCGCCGGGATCTGCACCACGATCTCGCGGCTGCCGAGCGCGGTGCGGCACTTGGTGATCGTCAGGTGGGCGAGCAGCTCGTCGAGCGCGGCCTCCGACGAGTACAGCCGGAACCACGACACCGCGCCCTCGAGGGTCGCGAACGTCATCACGCAGTACCGGCCGAGCAGGATCCCGCGGGGATCCGGGGCCACCCCCGGCGTGAAGAACCGGGTCTGCCCCTGGGCGACATGCTCCAGCGCCATGTGCCGGCGAGCCTAGCATGGCGCCGTGCGGCACGAGCCCGCTGGCCCCGACGTGGCCACGACCCTGACCTGGCCCGGCCCGCGGCTCGGTGTCTTCCGCAATAGACGACCTGAGGCTCGCGGTCGACGCCACGCCCGCGTCCGACGCGTCGAACTGCCCGGATCACGCGGCGAGCGCGCGAGGCACGCCGCCTGCACATCGCCGAGCCAACCAGGAAAGGCTACAGCCCATGCACGCATTCGAAGCGATCGATGTTCTCGAGCTCGTCACCGTCACCGGCGGCGAGGACAGCGGCACGTTCAGCACCGGCGCCGGTCCCAACCGGACCCGGGCCTCGGGCAACTTGCAGGTCAAGACGCCGGTCGGCCTCGACGTCAGCGGCACCGGCACCTACGAGTCGGCGCGCAGCAACTACGGCGCGTGTCTCGACAAGCTGCCGTCGAACCCGACGACCCAGCAGCTCGACACCTGCGCCCGGCTCGCAGGTGGGCAGTAGCGATGATCGGCCTCGACCTCGCGGCGCTCGACGGCGTGGTCGGCGGCGGCCCCGGCGCGCCCAACGTCAGCGACGTCCGCACCCGCAACGGCCCGTCGGTGCACACCGAGCGCACCGACTTCGCGTACTGCCAGGACGTCGTCCAGCGCAACTGTCAGTCCGCGAACACGAACTGGCTGTTCGGCACCGATCAGAAGGCGACCGCGCAGTGCACGCTCGATAACCTGCCGCGCGCCTGCCCGCCGTCGCTGTCGGGCGGTCCGTCGCAGTAGCGACGCCGCGGACCGGCGGGCTACACAGAAACGCGTTGACCTTCGGTCAACGGTTCCTGTTCCGCCTCGATCGATAAGGGGCGTTCCCATGACCCCCTTTGGGGGATGGACCGGCGAAGCCGGGCGGATCATTCACGACTGGCGACCGCGCGTCGCGTCGCGCGATCGAGCTTCGATGGCTCCCTACCAATGCGTCGATGTTCAGATCATCCGCTCGAGCCGGTCGAGCGTGACCGGCTTGACCAGGTACTCGTCGAACACCCGGTCGGGCGCGCCGGTCTGCGCCGCGTAGCCGCTGACCGCGATCAGCCGTGGTGCGGCGGCGCCGAGCTGCTCGCGGATCCGCCGCGCGACCTCGAAGCCGTCCATCACCGGCAGGCCGATGTCGAGCAGCGCGACGTCGGGATGGAACTCGGCGAGCCTGGCCAGCGCGGTCGGGCCGTCGTGCGCGACCAGCGTGGCGTGGCCCATCGCGTCGAGCGCCTCGACCAGCAGCAGCGCGGCATCGACGTTGTCGTCGACGACGAGCACGCGGCGCCGGGCCGTGCGCCGGATCGCCGGTGTCGCCGCCTCGCGGGCCGGGGCGGCATCGCCGGCGTGCAGCGGCAGCTCGATGCGGAACTCGCTGCCTCGCCCCGGCCCCTCGCTGTGCGCGGTGATCGTGCCACCGTGCAGCGCGACCAGGTTGCTCGCGATCGACAGCCCGAGGCCCAGGCCGCCCATCCTGCGATCGCGCGGCTGGCCGCCCTGGACGAACAGGTCGAAGATGTGCGGCAGGAGGTCGGCCGCGATCCCGACGCCGCGGTCCGAGACCCGCACCACCGCGCGATCAGCCTCGATCTCGACGGCGATCGCCACCGGGCTGCCGGGATTTCCGAACTTGACCGCGTTCCCGATCACGTTGGACACCACCTGGGCGATCCGCATCGCGTCGGCGCGGATCGGCACGGGCGCCGCCGGCAGCCGGACCTCGAGCGGCGTGCGGTGCTGCTCGATCAGCGGCGACACGAGCTCGATCGCCTCGCGGACCACGCCCGCCAGGTCGACCGGCGCGCGCACGATGTCGATCTTGCCGCGCGCGATCCGCGACACGTCGAGCAGGTCGTCGACCAGCCGCATCATGTGCCTGACCTGGCGCTCGATCACGTGACGCTCGCGGGCGAACTGCGCCGGGTCGTGCATCGCCATCAGGTCGCACGCGGTGAGCACGGGGGCGAGCGGGTTGCGCAGCTCGTGGCCGAGCATCGCGAGGAACTCGTCCTTGGCCTGGCTCGCCGACTTGAGATCGCTGTACAGCCGCGCGTTCTCGAGCGAGA
Organism: Kofleriaceae bacterium; assembly: GCA_036403075.1. Classification (GTDB taxonomy): domain Bacteria; phylum Myxococcota_A; class Polyangia; order Haliangiales; family Haliangiaceae; genus JABFXX01. Next base: position 11,344 of record DASWRS010000146.1, on the reverse strand, counting down.
TCGCGGCCTGGCTCGCGAGCAGCTCGAGCACGACCTTGCGCGACGGCGTGAACGCGCCCGCGGACAGCTCGTTCTCGAGATACAGCGCACCGATCACTCGATCCTTGAGCCGCAGCGGCAAGCACAGCACCGAGCGGCAGCCCCGCCGCCGGACCTGGGGGTCGCGCGCGAACCGGCCGTCGACCGCCGCGTCGTCGAGCAGCACGGTCTCGCCGGTCCGCGTGACATAGCGCACGATGCTGTCGACCGCGTGGTCGGCGGGGTCAGGCTGCACCGCGGCGCCGATGGCGATCTCGAAGCCCTCGGCCGCGGCGTGGACACGCATCCGATCGCCCTCGACCAGCAGCAGCGCGCCGCGGCGGGCGCCGGCGCTCTCGATCGCCACGTGCATGAAGCGCACGAGCAGGGCGTCGAGCTCGATCTCGCGCGAGATCGCCTGCGACGCCCGCGCCACGGAGACCAGATCGAGCGGCGCCGGGGCAGCGCCCGTCCACGGCGCGAGCGCCGCACCGGCGTGCACGGCCAGGAGCTCCGGGTACCTGGCCTCGAGCGCCGCGAGCTTGGCGGTCGCGCCCCAGGCGCGGTAGCCGTCGTACGCGTCGCACAGGTACGCGCGCGCGGCTCTCGCGAAGCCGCGGTCGCGCCACACCCGCGCGGCGAGCTCCTGCGCGAGCGCGGCGTTGTGCGGGAACCCGGCGCGCGTCGCGGCGTCGGCCGCGCGGTCGAACAGCGCGATCGCCTCGTCGCTCCAGCCATCGGAGCGCGCGAGCTCGCCGCGCACGAGCAGCGCCTTGTGCAGGTAGCTGTCCTCGCACTCGGTCGCCAGCTGGTCGAGCACGGCGAGCTGGTGCTCGGCGTCCTGCCGCAGCCGCGCGCGATCGTCCGGCTCGGCACGGTCGGCGGCCGCGAGCCAGGCGAGCGCGGTGTACATCGCGGTCTCGGGCACCTTGTAGATCCCGGCCAGGAGCTCGGGGACGCGCGCCGCCGCGGCGGCATCGGCACACGCGCGCGCCCGCTCGGGGTCGTCGAGGTGGTACGCCGCCGCGAGCTGGCCGAACGCGTGGGTCGCGAGGAAGAACGCGTTGCCTTCGAACGCGGCGAGGAACGCGGCGTCGTCGAACGAATCCGCGCCGACGAGCCGCCGCATGCTGCGGATCCCGAGCTCGAGGTACATGTGGATCGCCGGGTTGTTGCGCGCGAGGAAGTCTCGGTGCTGGACGTACAGCGCCTCGACCTTCGCGAGCTCCGCGCCGCGGAAGAACGCGTCGCTGACGATGTAGCTCGCGGCGTAGCACGCGCTCGCCAGGCTGCCGGACTCGAGGCCGAGCTGGAACGCGTGCTCGAGGTACGGCGCGCACTCGGTCAACGGGCGCCGCCACACCGCCGTCCCGCAGCCGAACAGGAAGTAGCACCACGCGCGGATCGCGCGGTTGGCGTAGCGCTCCGAGAGCGCGATGCCGAGCCGACCGAACTCGTAGGCGGTCGCGTAGTCCCCGGTCACGAAGCCGGCGACGAACGAGTAGTTGAGGTACGCCGCCGAGGTGACCTCGCAGTTGCCGTGGACGAGGCAGAAGTTGGCGATCTTGAGCGACACCACGGTCAGCAGGCGCTGCTGCCCGGCGATGTAGCACGACGGCCACAGGCCCATCAGCAGCTGCAGCGTCGCGACCAGGCGCAGATCGGTGATCTCGGGTGCCTCGACCAGGCGCGCGATCGACCGGCCGCGGAGGTTGCGCGGGACCTGGGCGAGCTCGGCGCTGAGCAGGCGCTCGAGCTCGGCGTCCGAGTCGGGCAGCTCGATCCCGACGAGCAAGAGGCCTTCTCGCAGCACCGCGATGGCATCGAGGTAGCGGCCCTGCAGCTCGTAGTGGTCCTTCTTGATGGTCAGGATCCGGATCCGGTCGTGGTCGGTGCGCGCGTGGCGCAGCGCGACCTCGTACAGCGCCTCGGCGGTGGCGAACTGGCCCGACAGGTACTCGCTCTCGGCGTGCAGCGCGTGCAGATCGAGCGCCAGGTCGTACGCGTCGCGCCAGCCATCGTCCCCGAGGAGCTCGATGCCCACGCCGGCGTGCCGCGCGGCCGAGGAGTAGGCCGCGGCCTGGCGCGCGCGCTGCCCGGCCTGCAGGTTGAGCGCGGCGAGCTCGCGGCGCTCGCGCGGCTCGACCACCAGCGTGCGGCCCGCGTTGAGCTGCTCGACCGCGCGCATCATCGGCTCGGGGTCGGCGCTGCGCTCGCGCGCCTCGAGCAACCGGCGGCCGATCGTCAGGTGGAGCCGCGGCCGGTCGGCGACCGCGACGCGGGCGTACGCGGCCTCCTGCACGCGGTCGTGCACGAAGCGATAGCTCCCGGCGCCGCGCACCAGCAGCGCCGCATCGACCGCCTCGGCCAGCTCGCGCGCGACCGCGTCCGCGGCGTGGCCCGCCGCGGTGGCCAGGTCGGCGGGCCAGAGCTCACCGCCGAGGCAGGCGGCGATCTCGACCAGCGCGCGGGTGCCCGGCCGCAGCCGTCCGATCCGCGCGACGACGAGATCGAGCACGGTCTCACCCGCCGCGCCGGCCCCGGGCTCGCCGAGCTCGTCGAGATCGCAGCGCCACCCGCCGCTGCGATCCGGGCGCAGGCGACCGGTCTCGTGCAACGACTGCAGGAACGAGCGCGCGAAGAACGGGTTGCCGCCGGTTCGCGCCGCCGTGACCGCCGCGAGTACCCGCGCGTGGTCGTCGGGGCAGCGCAGCGTGTCGGCGATGAACCGCTCGAGCTCGGGGACCGCGAGCGGCGGCAGCGCGAGCGCCGTCGCGAACACGTTCGCGGCGCGGACCCGCTCGAGCGCCACGTGGCCGGGATGCGACGGCGCGAGCTCGCTGTCACGATACGCGATGATCAGCAGCAGCGCGCCGACCTCGGCGGCGGTCGCGACCTCCTGGATCAGCCGGGCGCTCGCGGTGTCGGCCCACTGCCAGTCGTCGAGGAACACGACCAGCGGGTGCCCGACCTCGGCGAACGCGCCGACGAACCGGCGGAACACCATCGCGAGCCGTTGCTGGGCCTCGACCGGGCCGAGCACCTCGACCGCCGGCTGCGGCCCGATGATCCGCGCGAGCTCGGGGATCAGATCCACGACGATGCGACCCTGCGTGCCGAGCGCGTCGCTCAGCCGCCGGCGCCAGTGCTGGATCCGGTCCTCGCGCTCGCCGAGCAGCCGCCGGATCAGCTCGCCGAACGCCTGCTTGACCGCGCTGTACGGCGCGTTGACGAACAGCTGATCGAACTTGCCCGAGACCACGAGCCCGCCGCCGTCGGCCATCCGCGGCTCGACATCGGCGATCAGCGCCGACTTGCCGCCCCCGGGCGGGCCGGTGACGACCAGCAGCTCGATCCGACCCGATGCGGCGCGCGCGAAGCACTCGAGCACGCACGCGCGCTCGACGTCCCGGCCGTACAGCCTGGGCGGCCACGCGAGCCGCGCACGTGCGTCGTCGCGACCCAGCTCGAACCGCGCGATCGGCGTGCCCTGCGCCACCTGCGCCGCGCAGCGCTGGAGATCCGCGCGCAGGCCGGCGCAGCCGTGGTAGCGATCGTCGGGCGACTTCGCGAGCAGCCGGGCGACCAGCTCACCGAGGATCGGCGGCAGCTCGGGCCGGAGCTCGCACACCGACGGCGCCACCTCGGCGATGTGGCTGTGCACGAGCTGGAGCGGGTCGTCGGTCACGAACGGCGGGCGGCCACACAGCAGCTCGAACAGGATCGCGCCCAGCGAGTAGAGGTCGGCGCGTCGATCGGCGGGGCGGCCGACGCGCCCGGTCTGCTCGGGCGCGAGGTACGGCAGCCGGCCGTCGGGGCCGGTCGCGGCGTCGCCCGGCTGATCCAGGGCCCGGGCCCACTGCAGGTCGAGGAACATCGCCCGGGCCGCGCCGGAATCGAGGAGCATCGACGTCGGCCGCACGTCGCCGTGCAGCCAGCCGGCCTGGTGGAGGACGTCGATCGCATCGACCAGCGCGATCGCCACCGCGAAGAACTCCGCGAGCGCGAGCGGCGCGCCGATCCGCTCCGCGAGCAGCACGCGCTCGCCAGCCGCGCTGACCAGCGCCGCCCGCCCCGGCATCTCGACGAGCTCGAGCTCCGGACACGGCTGCAGCGGCGCGAGCGTGTGCGCGAGCTCCAGGGCGCGCCGGTAGCCGGCGAGCGTCCAGGCATCGACGCGCGGTCCCGGATGGGTCCTGACGAGGACGTTCGCGCCGTCGCGTTCCCGTCGAGCTCGGAGCAGGAGCTCGTCCCTTCCCGCGGCGAGCACGGCGAGAACGATGTATCCGTCGATCCGAGGTTGCATGGTGCCTAGGTTGCCGGTGACGTCCGGCAACGACAACCACACGGCGCATCCGCTTTTCGACCGCGCGTTTCGACCACGTCGCCGTGCGCGCGCGCACACGAGCGCCGCCCCGCTCACCCGCGTTCGCGGGCAACGCTTCCCCGGGTCGTGGCATCTCTCATACGGGGCGCGCAACCGGCAGCGCGAGCCCCTGCGCGACCTCGATGCGCGCGTGGCCACCACCGGGCCCACGTCACGACGACCGTGCTGCGCCGCGACCCGGCCCGCAACCCCTGGCATCCGGTCCGCTCGCGACTCCCGGCGTCGATCGCCGCGCCGCCCGATCCGTCCGGACCGCGGACAGCCGGCTTCAGTTGGTCTTGAGCTGGACGTCGACCCGGCGATCCTGGCGCCAGCCGGACTCATCGGTGCCGGTCGCCTCGAGCGCGCCGCGCGTGGTCACCGCCATCTGGGGCTCGCCGACGCCGAGCCGGCCCAGGTACTGGCTGACCGAGCGCGCGCGCCGCGAGCCGAGCCCGAGGTTGTACTCCTCGGTGCCGCGAGGATCCGCCCGGCCGATCAGCGCCACCGCCTTGCCCTTGGCCGCACCGCTGGTCAGGCAGGTCGCGAGCTGATCGAGCACGGCGCGATCTTCGGGGGTCAGCTCGTCCTTGTCGTAGTCGAACTTGGGATTGGCGCTCTCGTGCACCTTGATGTTGCACATCGCCGCGAGATCGCCCGACAGCGCGAGGCCGGGGCTGACCTTGGTGTCCTTGTCGACGGACGGTGCCGGCTGATCCCGCGTGGGCTCCGGCGCAGCGGCCACATCCGGTGTGGTCTTGACGGCCTTGGGCTTGTCGTGACTGCAACCGACGGCCGCCGTGAGGACGAGGATGAGGGTCATGGTCTTCATGCGGCGCATCCTGCCATATAAACCCGCAGCGTCACGCGATCTCGCGCGTCGTCTGCGCTAGATCCATGATGTCCCATGCATCGCCTCGCAACCCGATCGATCGGCCTCGCCGCCGTGGCCGTGCTCGCGCTCGCGTGCGGCCACAAGAACGACGCGCCGGCCAAGGCCAAGGAGGACGCGGCCGGGCCCGCGGCCGCGCCGCTCGCAATGCCGGTGCTCGGCGTCGACCAGGTCAAGCGATTCAACTTCATCTACGAGGCCGGCGCGCCGGCCCAGGACAAGGCGGTCGCGGCGTATCGCAAGAAGGACTGGCCCGCCGTCCGCACCCAGGCCGAGGCGGCGCTGGCCAAGGACCCGATGCACTTCAACGCGCATCGCCTGCTCGCGGCCGCGCTGGCCCAGACCGGCGAGCCGGCGGCCGCGGTCGATCACCTGGTGACCGCGCTCGCGGCCGACTACCTGCAGTACCAGCCCACGCTCGACGACGACGACCTCAAGAGCTTCATGGCGTCGCCGCACGGCCAGTCGGTCGCGGCGCTCGCCGGCAAGATCCGCGACGACTACCGCCGCCGGATCGCCGGCGGCGTGTGGCTGCTGGGCCGGCGCAGCCCGTTCAAGTGGCCCAAGGAGCTCGGTGTCCAGACCTCGACCAGCCGCGGCGAGCTCTACGCGTTCGACCGCGAGACCCGGCGCTACTTCCGGCTCACGCACACCGAGCACCAGGTCGTCGGCTTCGTCCGCCCGGCGGCGGGCAACGAGGTCGCGCTCGTCGGGTTCGACAAGATCGATCGGCCCCGGCCGGACGCCGGCGGCCCCGAGGCCGCGCCGCTGCTCGCGCGGCCGTGGATCCAGGTCCTCGACACCGCGGAGTGGAAGCCGACCACGCCGCGGATCCACCTGCCGGCGGCGCGGGAAGTCACGCTGGGCTACGGCGCCGGCGATCAGCTGCTGGTGTCGACGGCGCAGCCGACCGGGCGCTGGACCGTCGGCGAGCCGGCGATCTCGTCGGTCGACCGCACCACCGGCAAGCTGACCAAGGTGACCACCGGGTTGCCGGCGACCCGCGTCGTGGTGTCGGTCGACGAGGGTCACCTCGTCCGGGTTCCGGACGGCGTGATCGCCGCGTGGACCGGCGATCCGCCGGTGACCGCGAGCCTCAAGACCGCCGCCGGCAAGCCGATCCAGATCCCGGAGTCGGGGATGGCGGCGCAGTGGTCGATCGCGGTGGCGCTGGGCGGCGGCCATGTCGCGTTCGCCACCGCGGTCGATCCGTGCGCCAGGGACGCCGCGCCATCGCTCTACGTCGCCGACGCCGCGACCGGCACGTACCGGCACCTGCTGTCGGCCCGGAGCCGGTTCCCGACCCGCTGGCTCGACGCGGCCGTCCTGGCCTACGAGGATGGCGACGGGGCGATCCGCCTCTGGGACGCCACCACCGGCCGCGAGGCGGCCCGGCTCGACAACAAGCCGACCTCGCCGACCTCGGGCGAGGACCGCTCCGGCCTCGCGCTCGACGTCCTGTCGTACGCGGCCGCGCCGCTGTGCAAGCAGGCGCCGCCGGCGGTCGATGCGGCGGGCTCCAGCGACGAGCCGTTGCCGCCCGAGGACCCGACCGGCGCGGGCTCGGCGGCCGGCTCGGCGGCCGGCTCGGCATCGGGGCCCGTGACCCAGCCGCAGTAGCGACGTTCCGCTATCATCGCACCGTGCGCATCTATCTCGTCCGCCACGGCGACGCGGTCCCCGAAGAGGACGCCGGCAGCGACCGCGACCGCTGGCTGTCGCCGTCCGGCCGCGAGGCCGCCCGTGTGCTCGGCCGGCTGCTGCGCGACCAGGGCGTCGCGCCCGACGCGATCCTGTCATCGCCGCTGCCGCGCGCGGTGCAGACCGCCGAGCTGCTCGCGGCGAGCCTGGACTACTTCGGCACGGTCAGGTCGCTGCGCTGCCTCGAGCCATCTGCCCAGCCGCGGGTCGCCGGCGGCGCGATCCTGTCGGCCGGCGCCGCGGTGCTCGTGGTCAGCCACGAGCCGGCGATCTCGACGCTGGGCGCCTACCTCCTCGGCATCACCGCGTTCCCGCAGTTCCGCACCGCGCAGTGCTGCGCGATCGAGGACCGGAAGCCGACATTCACGGCGCGCGCCGATCTGTGCCAGGTCCGCCCGCTGGTCGTGGACGGCTGAGTTGCGCGGCGTCGCGCGGGCACGGCGCCGCCGGCCGCGCTAGTGTGTAGCCGATGCGTCCGGGACTCGCGCACTGGCTCGCGCTCTGGCTCGCCGCCGCCCTGGGCGCGTGCGGCGCCGCGAGGTCGAGCGAGCGCGCCGACGACGAGCCGCGCCGGCGATCCGGAAGGAGCGGCGAGCCGTTCGCCGCCCCCGCCGACTTCAAGCCGGTCGCGTTCACCGCCCGGGTCACCGGCCACGGCCGCCCGATCATCTTCGTCCCCGGCCTGGGCTGTCCCGGCGAGGTCTGGGACGACACCGTCGCCCACCTCGGCGATGCCTACGAGGCCCACGTCCTGACCCTGTCGGGCTTCGCCGGTCACGAGGCGATCGACGAGCCGCTGTCGGCCGCGGTGCGGCGCGACCTGACCCGCTACATCCGCTCGCGCCGGCTGCGCGATCCGATCGTCGTCGGCCACAGCATGGGCGGGTTCATCGCCTACTGGATCGCGTCGTATCACCCCGAGCTGGTCGGCCCGGTGATCGTCGTCGATGCCGGCCCGGCGCTGTCGGGCGACCTCGACGAGGCCAGGGCGCTGCGCGCGCGGTGGAAGGACGCCAGCGACGAGGAGTTCGCCGGCGGCATGCGCGCGGCGTTCCTGTCGATGACCGGCGCACCGCGGAAGATGGCGCCCGTGGTCGAGGCCGTCGTCCGCTCCGACCGCCGCGCGATCGGCGACGCGATCTTCGAGATGGTGACCACCGACCTGACCGACAAGGTCAAGGAGATCACCGCGCCGGTGCTCGTGATCGCCGCCGACGGCGGCTTCCAGCAGCGGATCCGCGCGCAGATCGAGACCATCCCCGATCACGAGATGATCGTCCTGCCGCACACCCACCACTTCGTGATGTACGACGACCCCGCCGGGTTCTACAAGGCGATCGACAAGTTCCTCGACGCACATCCCGCCAGGACCGGGGCGCCCAGACCGCAGGCGAAGTCCGACGTGAAGCCCGACGTGAAGCCCGACGCCAGGTCCTAGCCAAACACCTGGCGCGCGCGCGCCGCCAGGCCCCACGCGACGCTGGTCAGCTCCTCGCCGCCGACCAGCTTGTCGGCGCCGAACCGCGCGGCGAGCCGGCTCCGCACCACCGGCACCAGCGACGTGCCGCCGGTGGCGAACACCCGGTCGATGTCGGCGGCGGCGACGCCGGCGCGCGCGAGCACGTCGTCGAGCACGCGATCGATCGTCTCGAGATCGGGCGCGAGCCAGCCCTCGAAGCTGTCGCGCGTGATCGGCAGATCGAGCTCGATCGCGTCGAGCGCCACGCGATCGGCGTCGCGCGCCGACAGCCGGACCTTGGCGCCCTCGACCGCGCGGTGCAGCACCAGGCCGAGATCGTCGTCGACCAGGCGGACCAGCCGGCCGACCCGCTGCGGCTCGAGCGCGCCGCGCGAGACCCGGTCGAGCAGCCGCAGCGTCGACTCCTCCCGGAGGAACGACAGGTAGTGCCAGCGCCGCAGCCGGCTGTACAGCCACGCCGGCACCGGCGCCTCGCCGCCCATCTCGTCGCGGTAGCGCGTGCCGCGGCCGAGCGCCGGCGCGACGATCGCGTCGATCACGCGGGCGTCGAACGCGTCACCCGACACGCCGATCCCGCCGGTCGCGAGCACCGTGCCGCTCGGCACCCGGACCACGCTGAAGTCGGTGGTGCCGCCGCCGAAGTCGGCCACGACGATCTGCTCCTCGCGATCGAGCCGCGCCGCGTAGCGCGCCGCCGCGCCGACCGGCTCGTACTCGAACACCACCTCGTCGAACCCCGCCTTGCCCAGCGCCTCGCGCATCCGCGCCACCGCGCGCGTGTCGTCCTCCGCCGACTCGGCACCCCAGTAGCGCACCGGCCGGCCGACCACCGCGCGCGTGCCCAGATCGAACGGCGCCGCCGCGCGGATCTGCCGCAGGTACGCCGCGACCATGTCCTCGATCTGCCAGCGCCTGCCGAAGATCGTCGTCCGCGAGAACGTCGCGCTCGCCAGGTGCGACTTGATCGACTGGATCAGCCGGCCCTCGCCCTCGGTCTCGAGGTAGCGCGCGATCGCCGGCCCGCCTGCGGTCAGCGCCCCGCCGGGCTCGAAGTACAGCACCGTGCGCCAGTGCGGCGCCCCGGCGAGCGGCACCAGCTGCACCGCGCCGCGGTCGTCGGCCACCGCGACGGCCGAGTTGGTGGTTCCAAAGTCGATCCCGACGAAGCCCGTGACGCCCATGACGCCGTTGTCGGCGATCCGATTTCGCTTTACTAGCTGGTGCCGGATCCCTATCATGTACGAGCCAATCGGGATGTCGAGTCCGCCGGCCCGAACGGGTGAGCGGGCGCCCCGTCTGATAGACTCCGCGGCGTGTCGGACGCGCCGATCGTGATCACGGGCCATGCCTACGGCCGGCGAGCGACCCTCGAGGTCGCCGGCGACACCCTCATGTGGCGCGCCCAGCGCGGCGCCCAGCGGATCGCCGAGAACATCGCGACCACGGTCCACGACGTGCGCGGCGCCCGCTGGCTCGACCTGGCGTGGAGCCGCGGCGGCGGCGCGCTGGTCGGCATCGGCGCGATGTGGGCCGCGAGCGAGAGCCTCACCGCCGGCCTCGCCGCGGCCGCCGCGGGCGCGGCCATGCTGGTCTGGCGCCGGCTCCGGCCGCGCCACTTCCTGATCCTCGACGTCGGCGATCGCCGCCTCGTCCTGCGCGTGACCGGCGTCTCGGCGGCCCCGGCGCGCGCCCTCGCCACGCGGATCCAGCACGCGCTCACCAGCGGCGAGTCCCCGCGCGGCACGCCCGCGCTGCCGTGAGCATCGCCTCGACACGCTTCATGGAGCTCGCGGCCTTCGCCGCCATCGCCTTCCGCAGCGCGGGGCGGCCGTCGTGGGCGGATCAGCCGCTCAACAGGTCGGCGAGCGTCGCGTCGACCAGCCCACGCTCCGTGGCGGCCAGCACACGCTCGGTCCACGCGTCGACCTGATCGACGGAAGCCATCGCGAGGCGGTGCTCGACGTCGGCGGTCACGTCGTCTCCGAAGCGCTGCCGTAACAAGCGCAGCAGGATCGTTCGTTCGCGCTGGATCCGCTGCTGGATGCCCTGCTGGATGCCCTGCTCGACGAGTCGCTCTCCGGCGGTCATGATGGTGTCCTTGGCTTCGGGGCCGACCTCGCGTTCCAGAAGGGCTTGCAATGCCTCGGGTTCGACGTGGTCGTTGACCATGAGTATATAGCGCATCACCAGCGCAAGTGCCTCCAGTCCGTCGGGCGCGCGGGCCACCTGGCGCATCACGTCCGCCCATTCGCTCAGGATGTCGAGGAGGTCCGTCCGTGTCCGCGCGTACTTGAAGGACACGACGACGAGCTTGGCCAGCGCCGTCATGGCCCGCGCCCGCAACTGGTCATCGGGGATCTGCGACAGGTCATCGATGCGATAGGCAAACCGCACCAGGTGCGACTCGACCGCGGGCCGCACGCTGTCCGGCACGTCGAACAGGGCGTCGAACGACAGCGGCGCCGACCACGATGCGTCCCCATGATACAGCACGACGGGGATGATCAATGGGAGGACCTTCCACCTGGGATGCTCGGCGGCCCAGTCTTCCCAGATCCTCACCAGGTAGCGCAGCAGCCGGAACGGCATCCGATCGTCGCACGTGCTCTGGTGCTCGAACAGCAGGTAGACGAAAGCCTCGCCGCCGCCGCGCCACCCCACCGAGAACAGCAGATCCGTGTGGCGCTCGCGTAGCACGCGATCAACAAAGCTTCCGGGGCAATGCGCGAGCGTGGACCAGTCGAGTGCCTCGGCAAACGCTCCTGGCACCACCGCCTGCAGCGCGCCGCGTGCATGCTCCGGCTTGCCGAGTACCGCCTTGAACAGCGCGTCGTGAGGGTTGGGCAACATGCGTCGCCAACGTAGGCGTCTGCCCCGAACGGGGCAA
>DASWRS010000145.1:0-8641 GCA_036403075.1 Kofleriaceae bacterium | reverse complement strand
CTGCGACCGGCGCCGCGGCCGCCGATCCCAAGCGCGAGGTCCCCGACTACGACGGCCGGGGCAACCCCGAGGCCGACGTCGAGCCCTGGACCGTCTGGATCCCGCGCATCGTCCTGTCGCCGCTGTACGTCGCGAACGAGTACGGGCTGCGCCGTCCGCTCGGTGCCCTGGTCCGGCATGCGGAGCGCGAGCGCTGGGCCGAGTCCGCGATCCGGATCTTCACCTTCGGTGAAGGCAACAAGAACCTGATCGTGCCGACCGCGCTCTACGACTTCGGGCTTCTGCCGTGCGTCGGGTTCTACTACTCCGGCGACGACGTGTTCGCCGGCGGCAACGTGCTCCGGCTCCACGCCGCCACCTGGGGGTCGCGCTGGATCAACGCCACCGCGGCCGATCGCTACACGATCGACCGCTCCGACAGCGTTCAGGCCCGCCTCGAGTTCAAGCGCTCCGAGGACAACCTGTTCTTCGGCATCGGCCCCGACGTCGGCAGCGGCGCGAAGTCGCGCTACGGGCTCGAGCGTGTCGAGGGCAGCCTCAGCTGGCGCCGGCGGCTGACCGGCGCGTCGCGGCTCGAGATCGAGGCCGGGGTCCACCGGATCACCTTCATCGAGGGCGAATGCTGCGGCGATCCGGCACTCGACGCGCTGATCGCCGCCGGGCAGGTGATGCCGCCGCCGGGCTATCGCGATCCGTACACGACCAGCTACGCCCGCTTCGATCTGACGCTGGACACCCGGCGGCCGCGGCCCGAGCCGGGCGGCGGCACGTACCTCCACCTCCAGGGCCGGCCCAACGTCGAGCTCGACGACGGGCGCACCTGGATCGAGTACGGCGGCGCGATCGGCGGCGCGATCGATCTGACCGGCCACCGGCGCACCGTCCGCGCCCAGGTCGCGGTCGACTTCGTCGATGCGATCGGCGGTGGCACGATCCCGTACACCGAGTACCCGATGCTGGGCGGCGAGGTCATGCCCGGCTTCCTGCCGGGGTGGATGACCGACCGCAGCACCGTCGCCGGACAGCTCGGCTATACCTGGCCGGTGTGGCTCGATCTCGACGCGCAAGCCCGGGTCACGGTCGGCAACGCGTTCGGCGAGCACCTCGGCGGCTTCGCGCTCGGCAGGCTTCGCATGTCCGGTGACCTCGGCTTCACGCTGAGCACCGCCCACGATCAGGGCTTCGAGATCCTCGCCGGGGTCGGCACCGAGACCTTCGACCAGGGCGCCGGCATCACGTCGGTCCGCGTGACGCTCGGGTCGCGAAGTCAGTTCTGAGCCGTCCGTGCGTCCACGACACCGTGCGGCGTGCGCCGGTGCCTCGGCGCGTGTTCCGTCCGTGAGACAGCCGTAAGGTCCGCCGAACGCGCCGTTCGAGCCTCCGGCGCTGTCGCTACGCTGCTCGAGCATGATCGCCGATCGATCCGTCCCGGCCGCCGCGGGCAGCTTGAGCGAGGTGCACCGGCGGCGGGCACTGATCCTCGCGGTCCGCCCCGAGGTCGACTGCGGCCGGTACCCGGCCAAGCGCGCGCTCGGCGAGCCGCTGGGGATCGAGGCCGACATCGTCGGCGACGGTCACGACGTGCTGCGCGCCGTCGCGCTCGATCGTCCGGCGGGGGCCAAGGACTGGCGCCAGACCGAGCTCGTGCTCGATCCGAGCGACACGTGGCGCGCGACGATCGAGCTCGCGGGGCTCGGCCGCCACCACTACACCGTGGTCGCGTGGGTCGACGCGTTCGCGACCTGGCGCCGCGGGCTCGAGCGCAAGCTCGCGGCGGGGGTCGACGTCACCGTCGAGCTGCTCGAGGGCGCCGCGCTGGTCGAGGCCGCGCACGCGCGCCGCGCGGATCCGGAGCTCCGCGACGCCGCCCAGGTGCTGCGCGGTCCGGCCGCGCTCGCCGAGCGGGTCGCGGTCGCGATCGGCCCGAGCCTGGCCGACGCCATGGCGCGCCTGCCGATCCCGAGCACGGCGACGCGCTACGACCGCGAGCTCGAGGTCATCGTCGAGCGCGCGCTCGCGGGGTGCTCGGCGTGGTACGAGCTGTTCCCGCGCTCGACCCGCGGCGACGGCCGCCATGGCACGCTGCGCGACACCGAGGCGCGGCTCGATTACGTCGCCGAGCTCGGCTTCGACATCGTCTACCTGCCGCCGATCCATCCGATCGGGCGCGCGTTCCGCAAGGGCCCGGACAATGCGCCGGCCGCCGGACCGGGCGATCCGGGCAGCCCGTGGGCGATCGGCGGCCCCGAGGGCGGTCACACCAGCATCCACCCCGAGCTCGGCACGCTCGCCGACTTCGATCACCTGGTCGCGGCGGCGCGCGCGCGTGGCCTCGAGATCGCGCTCGACATCGCGTTCCAGACCTCGCCGGACCACCCGTGGGTCCGCGACCACCCGACCTGGTTCAAGGCTCGCCCCGACGGCACGATCCAGTACGCCGAGAACCCGCCGAAGAAGTACCAGGACGTCTATCCTTTCGACTTCGACAGCGAGGACTGGCGGGGGCTGTGGCACGCGCTGCGCGACGTGTTCGTGTTCTGGTGCGACCACGGCGTGCGGGTGTTCCGGGTCGACAATCCGCACACCAAGCCGATCCGGTTCTGGCAGTGGTGTCTCGCCGACGTCCAGACGCGTTATCCTGACACCGTGTTCCTCGCCGAGGCGTTCACCCGGCCCAAGCTGATGTACGCGCTGGCCAAGGCCGGGTTCTCGCAGTCGTACACCTACTTCACCTGGCGCACGACCAAGGCCGAGCTCGAGGCCTACGCGACCGAGCTGGCGCGGACCGGGGTCGTCGAGTTCTTCCGGCCCAACTTCTGGCCGACCACACCCGACATCTTCCCCGAGCACCTCGTCCACGGCGGGCGCGCCGCGTTCGTGATGCGCCTGGTGCTCGCCGGCACGCTGGCGGCCAGCTACGGGATCTACGGCCCGTCGTACGAGCTCGCCGAGCACGAGCCGCGGCCCGGCGTCGAGGAGCTGGCCCGGAACGAGAAGTACCAGATCCGGACCTGGGACCTCGATCGCGCCGGCTCGCTGCGCCACGTGATCGCGCGGCTCAACCGGATCCGCCGCGCCCACCCCGCGCTGCACGGCAACCGCTCGCTCCGGTTCCACACCACCGACAACGATCTCGTGATCTGCTATTCCAAGCACAGCGCCGACCACGGTGACGTCTTGCTCGTCGTGGTCAACCTCGACCCGTACCATGTCCACCGCGCCTACCTGACGCTCGACCTCGCCGCGCTCGGGATCGCCGCCGACGAGGGCTTCCAGGTCCACGACCTGCTCAGCGATGCGCGCTACGCGTGGCGCGGCCCGCGCTGCTTCGTCGAGCTCGTCCCCGACCAGAGCCCGGCGCACATCTTCGAGGTCAAGCGGTTCGTGCGCAGCGAGAACCAATTCGAGTACTTCCTATGACCGACATCGCCCTCACGGACGACCCGCTGTGGTTCAAGGACGCGATCCTCTACGAGATCCACATCCGCGCGTTCCAGGACTCGACCAACGACGGCATCGGCGACATCAAAGGGCTGATCGAGCGGCTCGATTACCTGTGCGATCTCGGGATCACGGCGATCTGGCTGTTGCCGTTCTATCCGTCGCCGCTGCGCGACGGCGGCTACGACATCGCCGACTACACCGATATCCACGAGCACTACGGCACGCGCGCGGACCTCGCCCGGCTGCTCCAGGAGGCCCACCGCCGCGGCATCCGGGTGATCACCGAGCTGGTGCTCAACCACACCTCGGCCGATCACCCGTGGTTCCAGGCCGCGCGGCGCGCGCCCGCGGGCAGCCCGGAGCGCGAGTTCTACGTCTGGAGCGACACGCCGGCGCGCTACGAGGACACCCGGATCATCTTCAAGGACTACGAGACCTCCAACTGGTCGTGGGATCCGCTGGCCAAGGCGTACTACTGGCACCGGTTTTACGCCCACCAGCCCGATCTCAACTTCGACAATCCCGCCGTCCACGACGCGCTGTTCCAGGTGATGGACTTCTGGCTCGAGATGGGAGTCGACGGCCTGCGGCTCGACGCCGTGCCCTACCTCTACGAGCGCGAGGGCACCAGCTGCGAGAACCTCGACGAGACCCACGTGTTCCTCAAGCGGCTGCGCAGCCACATCGACGGCAAGTTCAAGAACCGGATGCTCCTGGCGGAGGCCAACCAGTGGCCGGCCGACGCCGCCGCGTACTTCGGCGCCGGCGACGAGTGCCACATGAACTTCCACTTCCCGCTGATGCCGCGGATGTTCATGGCGCTCGAGACCGAGGACTCGTTCCCGATCATCAATATCCTCAAGCGCACGCCGCGGATCCCCGAGTCGTGCCAGTGGGCGACGTTCCTGCGCAACCACGACGAGCTGACGCTCGAGATGGTGACCGACGAGGACCGCGACACGATGTACCGCGGCTACGCCGCCGAGCGCGCGGCCCGGATCAACCTCGGCATCCGCCGCCGGCTCGCGCCGCTGCTCGGCGTCCGCCGCAAGATCGAGCTGATGAACGCGCTGCTGCTGTCCTTGCCCGGCACGCCGGTCCTGTACTACGGCGACGAGATCGGCATGGGCGACAACATCTACCTCGGCGACCGCGACGGTGTGCGGACGCCGATGCAGTGGAGCTCGGACCGAAACGGCGGGTTCTCGCGCGCCAACCCGCAGAAGCTCTACCTGCCGACGATCATCGACCCCGAGTACCACTACGAGGCGATCAACGTCGAGGCCCAGCAGAATAACCCGTCGTCGCTGTTGTGGTGGATGAAGCGGCTGCTCGCCAAGCGCAAGGAGTACCGGCTGTTCGGCCGCGGCTCGATCGACTTCGTCGCCGGCGACAACCCGCGCGTGCTCGCGTTCGTCCGCGAGTACGAGGGCGAGACCGTGCTGGTCGTGGCCAACCTGTCGCGCTCGGTGCAGTGCACGCGGCTCGCGCTCGAGCGGTTCAAGGCCATGGTCCCGATCGAGCTGTTCGGGCGCACCAGGTTCCCCGAGATCGGCGAGGCGCCGTACTTCATGTCGCTCGGGCCGCACGACTTCTACTGGCTGTCGCTCGACCGGCCGCAGGTCGAGAGCGCGGCGGAGCGCCCGGCGTTGACCGGCAAGGTCAGCTGGACCGCGCTGCTCGAGCCCGCCCGGCGCGGCCAGCTCACCCGCACGCTGCTCGGCTTCGCGATCCAGCGCCGCTGGTTCCGCAGCAAGGCGCGCGCCCGCAAGCAGGTCGCGATCAGCGACATCCTGATGTTCGAGGGCGACACCCGCTACGCGATCGTCCTGCTCCGCATCGACTACGATCACGGCGCGCCCGAGACCTACGTGATCCCGGTGGCATTCACCGAGGACAGCGATGGTCACGACCCGACGCGCGCCGCGAGCCAGGTGATCGCGCGGGTCACGCTGACCGACGTGCCCGAGCGCGGCACGGTCAACGGCGTGCTCTACGACGCGCTGTCCGCCGACCCGTTCAACGCCGCGCTGCTCGGCGCGATGACCTCGGGCGTCGTCGCGACCGGCCGGACCGGCCGGCTCACCGGCGAGGCGTTCGCGGCGCTGCGCGACGCCCCGGCCGAGCCACCGCTCACGCCGCGGGCGATGTCGGCCGACCAGAGCAACAGCGGCGTGCTCTACGGCGATCGCTTCCTGCTCAAGCTGTTCCGCGTGATCGAGGAGGGCCCGAGCGCCGAGCTCGAGATCGGCCGGTTCCTCGCGACCCGTGCGCCGGACTACCACGGCGTGCCCCGGCTCGCCGGCGTGCTCGAGTACCGCCAGCCCGAGCGCGAGCCGAGCACGGTCGGGACGCTGTTCGAGTTCGTGCCCAACCAGGGCGACGTCTGGCAGCTCGCCAAGGACGAGCTCGATCGCTACTACGACCGGATCCTGACCGACGAGCGCCACCCCGAGGCTCCGGCGGTCGAGGCTGGCACGCTGGTCGAGCGGGCGCGCGCGCCGCTGTCGGATCGCGTCGTCGACTGGCTCGGCCCGTTCCTCGATCGGGTCCGACTGCTCGGCCGCCGCACCGCCGACCTCCACCTCCAGCTCGCGAGCGTTCCCGGCGACCCGCTGTTCGCGCCCGAGCCGTACGACATCATGCACCAGCAGTCGATCTACGGCTCGGCGATCGCCCACAGCGCGCGGACCTTCGACCTGCTCCGCAGCAAGCTCGCCACGCTCGGCCCCGACGCGCATGTCCTGGCCGACACGGTGCTGGCGCGCGAGGCCGATCTGGACCGCGTGCTCGCGCGCATCACCCGCCGCCGCATGGACGTGCTGCGCACCCGCAACCACGGCGACTACCACCTCGGCCAGGTGCTGTGGACCGGCGACGACTTCGTCATCATCGACTTCGAGGGTGAGCCCGGCCGGCCGCTGTCGCAGCGCCGGTTCAAGCGCAACCCGCTGCGCGATGTCGCCGGCATGCTCGAGTCGCTGCGCTACGCCAGCATCGCCGAGTTGCGCAGCGGCCGGCGCCGGCCCGAGGACGTCGCGCGGCTCGAGCCGTGGGCGCGCGCGTGGTCGGCGTGGATGTCCGCCGCGTTCCTCGCCGGCTACCTCGAGCGCGCCCGCGGCTCGCGGATCATCCCGCACACCGACGCCGACCTGAACCAGATGCTCGAGTTCTTCCTGATCGAGAAGTGCGTGTACGAGATCGGCTACGAGCTCAACAACCGGCCCGACTGGGTCGAGATCCCGATGCGCGCGCTGCTCGAGCTCCTCCCGGTGACGCCATGAAGACCGCCCGCTCCCAGCCGGCCTCGCCGGCGCTCCTGCCCCCTGAACCGCACGCCTTCGGCGAGCTCGACGCCCACCTGATGCGCGAGGGCACGCACCCGCGGCTCCACGACAAGCTCGGCTCGCACCCGACGCCGGACGGCACCTGGTTCGCCACCTGGGCGCCCAACGCCCTCGCGATCAGCGTGATCGGCGACTTCAACCAGTGGACCCCGGGCGCGCATCCGCTGCGCGAGCTGCCCAACACCGGCGGCGTGTGGAGCGGCTTCGTGCCGGGCGTCGCGCGCGGCGCGCTGTACAAGTACCACGTGCGGTCGCGGCTGCGCGGCCACGAGGTCGCCAAGGCCGATCCGTTCGCGCGGCGCCACGAGCGTGAGCCCAACACCGCATCGATCGTGTGGACCGCCGAGCACGCCTGGGGCGACGCCGCCTGGATGGCATCGCGCGCCCAGCGCTCGCGCTGCGACGCGGCGGTCTCGATCTACGAGGTCCACCTCGGCTCGTGGCGGCGGGTCCCCGAGGACGGCAACCGCTCGCTGACCTACCGCGAGATCGCCGCGCCGCTCGTCGAGCACGTCACCCGCCTGGGCTTCACCCACGTCGAGCTGATGCCGGTGACCGAGCATCCGTTCTACGGCTCGTGGGGCTACGAGACCACCGGCTACTTCGCCGCCACCGCGCGCTACGGCCTGCCCGAGGACCTCATGGCGCTGGTCGACACCCTCCACCAGGCCGGCATCGCCGTGATCCTCGACTGGGTCCCCGCCCACTTCCCCAACGACCCGCACGGCCTGGCCTACTTCGACGGCACCCCGCTGTTCGAGCACCCGGATCGCCGCCTCGGCTTTCACCCCGAGTGGAACACCCAGGTCTTCGACTTCGGCCGCCCCGAGGTCTCGAGCTTCCTTCTGTCGAGCGCCCTGTTCTGGCTCGAGCAGTTCCACGTCGACGGCCTTCGCGTCGACGGCGTCGCCTCGATGTTGTACCGCGACTACAGCCGCCGGGCGGGCGAGTGGATCCCCAACGCCCAGGGCGGCCGCGAGTACTTCGAGGCCGTCGAGCTGCTCCAGCGGCTCAACACCGCGATCGGCCGCGAGCAACCCGGGACGATCACCGTCGCGGAGGAGTCCACCGCCTGGCCCCACGTCACCGGCCCCGCCGACACCGGTGGCCTGGGGTTCTCGTACAAGTGGGACATGGGCTGGATGCACGACACGCTCGCCTACTTCGCGCACGACCCGATCCACCGCAAGCACCACCACAACCAGCTCACCATGCGCGGGCTCTACGCCTGGAGCGAGCGGTTCATGCTGCCGCTGTCCCACGACGAGGTCGTCCACGGCAAGGGCTCGCTGCTCGGCCGCATGCCGGGCGATCGCTGGCAGCAGTTCGCGAATCTGCGCCTGCTGCTCGCGTACATGTACAGCCAGCCGGGCAAGAAGCTCCTGTTCATGGGCGGCGAATTCGGCCAGCTCCACGAGTGGAACCACGACGCCAGCCTCGACTGGCACCTGCTCGACGAGCTCCCCCACCGCCAGCTCCAGCTCCTCGTCGGCGAGCTCAACCGGCTCCACCGCTCCGAGCCGGCGCTCCACGAGCTCGACTGCGAGCCAGCCGGCTTCCACTGGCTCGACGCCGACGACGCCGAGCGCTCGGTCCTGGTCTACGAGCGCATCGGCCGCGACGGCGAGCGCATCATCGCGGCCCTGAACTTCACGCCGGTGCCGCGCCACAACTACCGCATCGGCGTCCCGGCCCCGGGGCTGTGGCGTGAGCTCATCAACACCGACGCGGCCGAGTTCGGCGGCAGCGGCCAGGGCAACTTCGGCGGCATCGAGGCCGCCCCGGTCGGCGCCCACCGCCGCGACCTCTCGCTCAACGCCACGATCCCGCCGCTCGGCGCCGTGCTGTTC
>DASWRS010000144.1:0-7205 GCA_036403075.1 Kofleriaceae bacterium | reverse complement strand
CCGATCTTGCGCCACCGCATCGGCAGCCCCATCATCCAAGGTCATGATCCTCGCGTGCCCGGCGTGTGACAGTCGGTACGACGTCACCGGACACGCGGTCGGCCAGCAGTTCCGCTGTCGCTGCGGCGCGACGATGGCGCTCGCGTCCGCGCCACCGGCGGCGGGCGAGCTCGGGTGTCCGCACTGCGGCGCCGGCGTGGCCCCGACCGCCAGCACGTGTGCGCACTGCTGCGCCGAGCTCCTGGTCCAGGCCTGCCCGCGCTGCCTGTCGCGGGTGTTCCACGGCCACAAGCACTGCCCAGAGTGCGGCGCCGAGCTCCACCTGGCGGCGGCCGGTGAGCCCCACGCCCAGCGGCCGTGCCCGCGCTGCACCGCGCCGCTCCACGCCCGCCGCGTCGGCGACCTCGTGATCGACGAGTGCGCCGCGTGCCTCGGCGTGTTCCTCGATCATGTCGCGATCAAGCGCGTGGTGATCGATCGCGCGCAGTCGCGGGCCGACGCCCTGCTCGGCGCCCTGCCGCGCGGCGAGCTCAAGCCGATCCCCGCCGCCGGCCAGAAGATGTACTTGCCGTGCCCGGTGTGCCACGTGGTGATGAACCGCCGGCTGTTCGCCGCCGGCACCGGCGTCATCATCGATGTCTGCCGCACCCACGGCACGTTCTTCGATGCCGGCGAGCTGCCGCTGGTGATCGAGTTCGTGATGAACGGCGGGCTCGAGAAGGCCGAGCGCAAGGAGCTCGAGCGCATGCGCGAGGCCGCGCGCCGCGAGCTCGCCGAGGCCCGCGACGCGACCCGCGCGGCGGCCTGGGGCCAGGCCCCCATGGCGCGGACCCGCGCCGGCAGCCTGGTCGACCTGCTGTCCTCGCTGCTCGGCTGACCCGGCCGGGCGATGGCCATAGCCGTCGACGAGCCACCGACGGCCGCGCGCAGCGTCCACCGGAGCGGGCGTCGGGGAGCCGCCGCACCTGGAGCCGCCGCGGGGGCCGGGGCGGAGGACACGGCCGGTGCGGCCGAGGTATGTTGCCGGCCGATCGTGCGCCGCGCCGCTGCCCTTGCCCTCGCCTTCGCCGCCTGTGGGAGCCCACTGCCGCAGGCGACCGATGCGCCGCGGCCGGGCCACGAGCCGCGGCTGGTGGTGCTGCTGGTGATCGACCAGTGGCCCGAGTGGTCGTTCGAGGCCAAGCGACCGGCGCTGACCGGCGGCTTCGACCGGCTGCTGCGCGAGGGCGAGTGGCGCATCGGCCGGCATCCGTCGGCGGCGACGATCACCGCGGCGAGCCATGCGCTGCTCGGCACCGGCGAGCCGCCATCGCGCTCGGGGATCCTGGGCAACGAGTGGTGGCACCGCGACCTCGAGCGGGCGCTCAGGGCGATCGAGGCCGAGGACGGCACGACGACGACGAAGTGGCTGCGCGTCCCGGGGCTCGGCGATGCGATCGCCGCCGCGCGCACCGGCGGCCAGGCGGTGAGCGTCAGCCTCAAGGACCGCGCTGCGATCCTGCCGCTCGGCCACACCGGCACCGCGGTCTGGTACGACGCCCGGCGCGCCGCCTGGATCAGCCCCGCCGCGCCGGCCTGGCTCGCGGCGTGGAACGCCGATCACCCGATCGCGGCGCACGCCCACGACGTGTGGACGCCGCTGCCCGAGACCGCTCGTCTCGCCGGCGTCCCCGACGACGCGCCCGGCGAGATCGGCATCATGGGCCTGGGGCCGACGTTCCCGCACGCGCTCGACACGACGCCGAACCCCGCCAACACGATCTACGCCACCCCGCTCGGCAGCGAGCTCGTGCTCGACGTCGCCACCGCCGCGATCGACGGCGCGCAGCTCGGCGCCGACGCCCGGCCCGACCTGCTCGTGGTCAGCCTGTCCGCGCACGACTACATCGGCCACGGCTGGGGCCACGAGTCGTGGGAGGCCTGGGACGCGACGCTGCGGCTCGATCGCCGGCTCGCGCAGTTCCTCGCCGATCTCGATCGCAAGGTCGGCGTCGGCCGGTGGGCGCTGATCGCGACCAGCGATCACGGCGCGAGCCCGATGCCCGAGTCGGTGGGCGGCGGCCGGATCTCGTTCGCGCAGATCAAGGATGCCGCCAACCGCGCGGCGATCGCCGAGCTCGGCCCCGGCGACTGGATCGCGGCCGCGCGGTACCCGACGGTGTACCTGTCACGGGCGGCGCTCGCCCAGAAGCCGCGCGACCTCGCGATCGCGATGACCAAGATCGTCTACGCGCTGCGCTCGTTCCCTGGCATCGCGCGGGTCGAGAAGACCGCCGAGCTGTGGGGCCACTGCGAGACCCGGACCGGCGACGCGCGCGCGATCTGCCTCGCGCTCGATCCCGAGCGCTCGGGCGAGATCATCTACCTGCCGGCCCCCGGCTGGGTGCTCCAGGACGCCAGCGAGCCGCTCGCGACCGGCCACGGCTCGCTGCAGCCCTACGACGTGCTCGTGCCGGTGATCCTGTTGCCGCCCGACCGCACGCCCCACGCCGCGCTCGCCGTCCCGACGGCGACGTTCGACATGGCGCAGGTCGCGCCGGTGCTCGCCCGCTGGCTCGGCGTGCCGCCGCCGTCGACGCTCCCGAGGCCGCCCGCGCCGCCGGCGGCGCCTGCTCCGCCGCAGCCGTAGCGCCCGGCGTCAGATCTCGTGCGGCATCGGCCGGCGCGGCGCGCGGAAGTAGCGCAGCGGCGAGTACGGGCCGAAGTTCGACACCCGCGAGGTGTAGAGGTCGGCGTAGTCGTTGACCTGCTCGCCGAACCGCGAGTTCTCGTTGCCCTCGCGCAGGCACGAGCCCCAGTGCGGGTTGTAGGCGCGATCGATCCGGGCCTCGAGCGAGTCGACCTCGGCGTCCATCAGGCCGGCGCGGTCGCGCAGCGAGTCGAGCGACTGCCGGGTCAGCTTGCGCGCGTCCTCGAGCCGGATGCGCAGCGCCGGGGCCGTGGCCGGATCGTCGAGCAGCCGCTGGATCTTCTTGAGCTGGAGCGACTGGTAGTCGATCTCGGACTCGAGGTTCCGGTGCCGGCGGTCGAGCAGCTCGAGGTCCTTGATCTGGGCCTCGAGCCGGTCGCCGACCGAGATCTCGCGCTCGAGCTCCTGCAGCACCATCGCGGTGCGCCACATGTGCTGCTTGCGCAGCCGCAGGATGTCGCCGTAGATGTGGTCGCCGATGTAGAGCACCTGCTCGCCCTTGATCCCGGTGATCTGCTCGAACGCGACGACGTTGCCGGCCTGGTAGACCTTGTCGCGCGACAGGTGCTTGATCGAGTCGCCGTTGCCGTTGCTGACCGGGGCGCCGGTGACCGGATCGATCTGGACGAACGGCCGCAGCTCGTTGAAGAACGCCGGCTTGCCCGCGCCGACCATGACGATGTCGAAGTAGTTGCGCCACGACGGGTACGCCTTGCGCTCACCGTCGAGCAGGTAGCTCATCACCACCGTGGTGTAGTCGTAGAGCGAGTTGGTGAGCAGGAACAGCTTCTTGCCCGAGCTGCGGAACTTGTGCAGGGTCTCGCCGAGCAGCGGGTCCTTGACGATGAACGCCGGGAGGTCGGCCTTGATCACGCTCTTCAGCGTGTCGTCGCGGTGGGCCTCGTCGATCGCGGTCCGGATGTCGCTGAACAGCTTGTTGTAGTCGACGGTGCCGGCCTGGCGGTCGGCCCAGTCGACCAGCGTCGTGTACATCACCGCCTCGGGTAGCGCGAACAGCGTGTCGATCCACTCGTAGCGATCGCTCGACAGGTTGATCTTCTCGTTGCGGTAGGTCAGCTTGCGCTCGTCGTGGCTGACCTCGCGGAAGCCGTGGTAGCACCGCCCGACGTACGCGTGGCGGTCCATCTTGAACACGTTGCCGAACTTCTTGTCGACGACGAGGCCGCGGATCGCCCAGCGCGGGTCGTAGGACAGCTCGAGGATCTCCCGCGCGTAGCCGTGCTTGTCGACGAGCTTCTGCAGCGTGAGCTCGATCGACAGCCGCTCGAGCCGCTCCTGGTGGTAGAGCGCGAGCGTGTAGTCCATGTCGAACCCGATCATCTCGATCGTGTCCATGCGCAGGTTGCGGTTGCAGAACACGCGGTTCTTCCGCGCCACGTCGATCTCGGTCGTGGTCTCGCCCAGCAGCGCGCCGAGCTGCGGATCGACATCCGTGGCCATTCCGACCATTCGGGCCAATTGTAGCGTGCTTGGGATACATTCGGGGGCATGGTCGCGCCTCCCACCTGGAATCGTCCGTCCGACCCGTTCGCCGAGCTCATCTCCGCGGCAGCCATCGCCACCCGGGTCGCCGAGCTCGGCGCCGAGATCACGGCCGAGTACGAGGCGCGGTCGCGCACGGCCGAGGTCGTGGTCATCGGCGTGCTCAAGGGCTCGGTGATCTTCCTGGCCGACCTGGTGCGTCAGATCGCAGCCCCGATCTATGTCGACTTCATCGGTATCTCGTCGTACGGCGACGCGACCGTGTCGTCCGGCGTGGTCCAGATCACCCAGGACCTGTCGCGGCCGATCGAGGGCAAGCACGTGATCGTGGTCGAGGACATCGTCGATACCGGGCACACCGTGCACTACCTGATGGAGAACCTCGGGACCCGCCGGCCGGCCAGCATCAAGCTGTGTGCGCTGCTCCACAAGCCGGAGCGCGCCGAGCGCGCGGTCGACATCCACTACCTCGGCTTCACGATCCCCAACAAGTTCGTGGTCGGCTACGGCCTGGACATCGCGCAGCAGTTCCGGAATCTGCCGTTCATCGGCTACGTCCAGGGGTCATGAACGCCGAAGGCCTGGACAGGCTCCCCGCCGCGCTGTTCGAGCTCGGCAAGCTGATCGGTTCGGAGCTCGATCCGGGTGTCCTGATGTCGCGGATCTCCGAGCTGATCTGCCAGCTGATCTCTGCCAACGCTTGCTCGGTGATGCTGCTCGATGCCGATCGCAACCGCCTGCTGGCCAAGGCGGCCTACGGCGTCCGGACCGAGCGCATGCAGTCGCTGTCGTTCCGGATCGGCGAGGGCGTCGCCGGCTGGGTGGTCGAGCACGGCGAGCCGGCGCGGATCGCCGACGTGACCTGCGATCCGCGGTTCGTCGTGCTGCCCGGCAACCAGACGCCGATCGCATCGATGATCTGCGTGCCGCTGATCGCGCGCGGCGAGCGGGTCGGCGTGGTCACCGCGACCAGCGCCCGGGCCGGCGCGTTCGGCGCCGATCACCTCGAGCTGGTCGAGCTCGTCGCCCGGACGATCGCGCTCGATATCGAGAGCGTACGGCTGCATCGCGTCGCGGTGACCGATCCGCTGACCGGGGTCTACAACCGCGAGTTCCTGATCCAGCGCCTGCCGCAGGAGATCGAAGCGGCGGTCGACCGCGACCGCCCGCTGTCGGTCGCCATGGTCGACGTCGATCGGTTCAAGAGCGTCAACGACGACCACGGCCACTGCGTCGGAGACGTCGTGCTCACCGAGGTCGCCCGCCGGCTGCGCGGCGCGATCCGGGCCGGGGACCTGCTGGTGCGCTACGGCGGTGAGGAGTTCCTCGCCGTGCTGCCCAAGGCCGACGCCGGCCGCGCCTGGGAGGTCGGTGAGCGGATGCGCCAGCGGGTGTCGGCGCGCGCGTTCGAGCTCGGCGATGGACTCGCGCTGCTGCTCCGCGTGTCGGTCGGCGTGGCGCAGTGGCGTGCCGGCGAGCAGATGCCGGCGCTGATCGAGCGCGCGGACACCGCGCTATTCGACGCCAAGGACCGCGGACGCAACCGCGTCGAGGTGGCACCGTGACCGCCGGCGGCAGCGGCGGCAGCAGCGGCAAGCCGCCGCCCGACGTGCACGACGATCCGCTGCAGCGCCCGGCCTCGAACGCCGGCTGGGAAGACGAGCCGCCGAGGGCTACGGCGCCGCTGCGAAGCGTGTCGTTTCCCGCGTATGTGCCGGCCGCACCCGCCACCGGCACCGCACCCGCTACCGAAACCGCGACCGCTGCCGAAACCGAAACCGCACCCGCTACCGAAACCGCGACCGCTGCCGAAACCGCACCCGCACCCGCTGCCGAAACCGCACCCGCTGCCGAAACCGCACCCGCACCCGAAGCCGCCACCGCCACCGCACCCGCTGCCGAAACCGCACCCGCTGCCGCACCCGCACCCGCACCCGCTACCGAAACCGCGACCGCCGCACCGCCCGCGGTCACGTCGTCACCGGCTGGCAGCCTCCTCGACGATCCGGCGCTGCCGGTCACCCCCGACCGCTACGACGTCAACGAGCTGCGCGCGGCAGTCGGCGCCACGCCGCTGGCCACGGCCGAGCCGAGCCGGACGTCGCGCCACGATGACGACGACGATCCTGAGGACGGCGCCTCGGCACGGCGGCGCCGCAGCCCCCGGACGGTGATCGTCGCGACGCTCGCTGGCGTCGCCGTCCTGGGGATCGCGAGCCTGGTCCTGCTGGGCTACCTCAACAGCGACCGCTACGTCCTGGCCTGCGAGGCCGAGCGCGCGGTCCCCGAGCAGGGCCGCGGGTTCCCGCCGTGGGGCACCCGTGCGCTCGCCGGCGAGCCGTGGCGGCCGCTCAAGATCGCGCCCGAGACCCGCTGCCAGCCGCAGGACACCGACGACCCGCTGGTGCTCGAGCGCGCATATCTCGCGATGGTGCTCGAGCAGGCGACCGCGCTGCTCACCGCGCGCGAGGTCACCAAGATCGACGACGCCGAGGCGCTGCTCAAGCAAGCGCTGCTGCTGACCCGGCCGCCCGAGCACGAGCCCGAGCCGCTCGCTCGCCAGCGCACCGAGCACCACCAGGAGGTCGAGCGCCTGCTCGGCGACGTCACGTACTGGCGAGCCACCGCGCGGTTGCGCGACGCCGCGACCGCGCTCGGCGAGGCGGCCAAGCAGTTCGACGCGGCCGTCGCGCAGCACCCGCGCCACGCCACCGACGCCGGCGCATGGGCCGCCTACGCCCGCCGGCTCGCCCAGGAGCTGCACGCCGGGCCGGCCGGATCGACACCCTCCGCTGCGCGACCGGCCGGCGCGGTCCCCCCGACGGCACCGTCCCCGACCAGCGCGGGCTCGGCGGCGGCAGCGCCCCCCACTGCCGCCGGCACCAGCGAGCACGCGGGCGTCCCGGCCGGCGTCGCGCTCCCCGTCGAATCCGACAAGGCCGCGAGCCCGCCACCCGAGGCCGCGCCGCCGCCCGACGCCGGCCCCCCGACCGGCGGCGTCCTGCTCTGACAA
>DASWRS010000143.1:0-5084 GCA_036403075.1 Kofleriaceae bacterium | reverse complement strand
GCCGCGTCGAGATCGAACGCGGCTCCGGAGAATGCCGGGTACGCGCCGGTCGCGCGCGGGTGGCGGAACGCCGGCGCCGCGGCGATCGCGGCCTCCGCGACGTAGGCGGGCTCGCCGGCCTCGGCTTCGGGGCCGGGCGGCGCATCGAGCGCGCGGCCGGGCCCGCGATCGAGGTAGGCGCGCAGCGCAGCGCCGCCGAACACCACCGCGAAGTCCTTGGCGTACGCCGGGACATTGGCCTCGTCATCGCGCAGCTGCTCGAGCACGCGGATCCGCTCGTCGAGCTCGCTGTGGCGATGGGTCTCGCACAAGACCAGCACCAGCTGCCCGGCGAGCGGATCGTGATAGATCACCGGCACGGCGATCCGCAGCAGCGAGCCGTCGTCGAGCTGCATCACGTTCAGCGTGTCGTCGCACAGCTGATCGGCCAGCTCCGGATCGGCGGCGGCATCGACGCTGGTGTGGACCTCGACCGCCACCAGCGCGCCACGGCGGGCGGTGACGTGCACCAACGCCGTCCGGGTCCTACCGATCGCGCCGAGGTACGCCTGATCCGTCACGCGGGCGCTCGACGATCCGCTCAGTTGACCGGCCCGCCCGGGTCGTCACCGGCCGCATCGTCCAGCTCGGCGGGCACCGGGTCGTCATCGTCACCGCCCTCGCCGTCGCCCATCATCTGGGCCGCCACCGCGACCAGGATCTCGTGGACGTGCTCGAGCGTGTCGAGCCGGCCGCACAGCGAGTAGTAGTCATCGACCGAGACCTCGCCCATCCGCGCCAGCGCCTGCTGGACATACGGCAGCAGCCGCGGCGGCGCCGCGATCTCGGAGTCGAGGTCCTCGAGGTCGGCGCGCGCGATCGCCGCAGCGACGAACCCGGCGGGCGAGAAGTTGAGCCCGGTCGGCAGCACCACGCGCCACTCGGCCTCCTCGGCGCCGAGCTCCCAGCGGCCGCCGAGATGCTGGCGGACGACCTCACCGAAGTATGCGCCGGAGGTCGCGACCACGAGCGCGAGCGCGGCCGGCTGGTCCTCGGGCACGGTGCGCAGGTAATGATCGAGCACCGGCAGCGTGTTGCTGTCGTACTCGAGCTGGATGCCGAGCGCGCGCCGGACGTACGATACCGTCTGATCGGCGTACTCACGCACACGCGGCGGGGCCAATTCGAGCATGCGACCCAGCGTACCGCGGTTCGCCGAGCCCGGCTACGGCCCGCTCTCGATGATCGCGAACCGGATGTTGCCTTGCGGCGAGCGAATCTCGACGAGTGCCGCGTCGGGGGCGGCCTGGCCGAACGTCGACTCGACCCAGCCATTGGGCTGGGGCCGCGACGGTACGCCGAGATCGACCCGGGTGCCGCGCGCCCGGACCACGACCGCGCCGTGGCGGTGGAGCTGGACATCGACGTCGCCCTTGAACGAGGACACCAGCAGGTGACCGCGCAACGCGGCCTCGGCCTCGAGCATGATCCGGCCCTCGGTCGCGGTCAGCTCGATGTTGCGCACCCGCACCCGGCGGCCGTCGATCCGGCCGTGGTGGACCGAGGCGACCAGCCGCTCGCCGCCGATCGTGTCGAGATCGAGGTCCGAGGCCAGCGTCTGGGCGTCGACCGAGCCGAACACCTGGACCAGCCGGGTCAGCCCCGACACGCTGTGGGTCAGCACCTCGCCCTGGACGTTGCGCACCGAGATCGATCCCGACGCGGTGTCGAGATCGCTGCCGGCGTCCATGTTGACGACCTCGAGCGCGCCGCTCGATACCGAGGCCTCGACCCGGGCGTCGCGCGGCGCGCGGATCACCAGGTCGATCCGCACCGCGCTGCGCGCGACCGGGCGGACCTCCTTGCCGGCGTCCGCGGTGGTCTTGATCGTCACCGTGCCGTCGGGGTTGGGCACCAGCGAGATGTGCAGGCGATCGAGCGCCTCGTCGTCGGGCGCGAACTTGTGGCTCTCGATCTGGACCGCGGTGCCGTCGTAGCCCTCGACCTTGACGTCGCCGAGCGGGTTTTCGATCGACAGCCGGGTGAACGCGTGGCCCGCGGGCTCGATCGACAGCCGCGCGCGCTCGCTCGTGCCCGGAGGCACGGCGCTGTGGCCGGCCGCCGCCCCACCGCGGAACGGCTGCGCAGCGGTGCCGCGGGGCGCCGGTGCCGCCGTGCCACGCGGCGGCTGCGCCGCGGTGCCATCACGAGACGCCGGTGCGGCGGGGCCGCGGGGCGGCTGCGCCGTGGTGCCATCACGAGACGCCGGGGCCGCCGTGCCACGGGGCGCCGGGGCTACAGCGCCGCGGGTCGGCTCGGGGGCGCCACCGCGGACCGTCTGCGCGGCGGCGGGATGCGCGAGCGCCAGGACCAGGGCCGCGATTGACGCGCGCCACGCCGCGCTCACCGCGTGCCTCCGCTGGCCAGCATCACGTCGTCGCGGACCACCGCGCCCTGAAGATATCGGATCAGCGAGCGCTGGGCGCGCTGCACCGCGCGCGGTGGGCCGGCGCGCGTGATCGCGTCGCGGAGCCCCGCGATGTGCGCATCGAACGCGGCCTTGTCACCGTCGCTCCAGCGTGCCCGTGTTTCTTCCGCCACTGTCATCAGCTCTTCGATCGCGCGAGCATAGGTTGCGGTTGTCCGCGCCGGTTCGGCGATCAGATCCGCCGTGACGTCATCCGCAGACGGCGGGCTCGGCACGATCGCAGGCGCCGGCAGCGCGTGCTGCGGGGGCGGCGGCCGCTGAGGCTCGGGCTGAGGCTGGGCGATGCGGTCCGGCGGCGGGTTGCCGACCTGGCCGCGCCAGGTGAACACCGCGATCGCGGCGGCCGCGACCAGGCTCGCGGTGGCGAGCTGCCGCATCGTCGGCACCCACCGCATCGAGCGGGCCCAGCGGCCCCAGCGCGCGGCGTGGCGGCGCCACCGGGGCTTGCGGGCGTCGGCGACCTCGGCGGCGGCGAGTTGGCCCCGGACGCCGGCCCACAGCGACGCCGGCGGATCGACCGGCGCGAGCATGCGCAGGGCATCGCGCAGCGCGGCCTCGTCGCGGGCGATCTGGCGGCACGCCGCGCACTCGCGCAGGTGGCCGCGCACCACGCTGCCGGGATCATCGGCGAGCTCCCCGTCGAGGTACGCCGTCAGCTGCGGTCGGATCTTCTCGCACATCGTCATGGGGTGGGGCCGATGTTGGGACCGAGCAGCTCGCGCATCCGGGCGCGCGCCTTGTGGAGCTGCGACTTGCAGGTGCCGATCCGGCAGTCGAGGATCGCGGCGCACTCCTCGTGCGACAGGCCCTCGATGTCGTGCAGCACCAGGATCGCGCGGTAGCCCGCCGGCAGCTGGGCCATCGCGGTCTCGATCCGCGCCGCGAGCGCCGAATCGCGTTCGGCGGGTTGCGGCGCGGGCAGCTCGGTCAGCCCGTCATCGCCGATCTCCTGGCGGCGGCCGCGCCGCGCCAGGTGCGACAGCGCCGCGTTGACCGTCAGCCGGTAGATCCAGGTCGACAGCGCCGAGTCACCGCGGAACGAGGCCAGGCCGCGGAACACGCGGACGAACACCTCCTGGGCGACCTCCTCGGCGTCCGAGCCGCCGACGATGCGATGCGCCATGCCGAAAACCCGGCGCTTGTACTGGTGATACAGCATCTCCATCGCCCGGGCCTCGCCGCGCCGGCACGCTGCGATCAGGTGCGCGTCGTCGGCGAGCGTGGCGGAGACACGGGTGCGAGGTTCGGCGAGCGCGGCGGGGGCGGGTTCGGCGAGGTCGGTCACGGGGGGTCCAGGAGGCGGCGCCCCAACCGGGGGCGGGTCTGGCGTAGGACCACCGGAATCGGAAACTCGTTGCCCGGAGCTGCGCAGTGGCACGTCGATCACGCGGGCCACGAAGGGTCCCGGACGCACGCTAGCAGCAAACCACGCGATCTCGCATCAGCTTTTCGAGCTTCTGCGTGCTGGGGTATGATGTGGCGGTGCAAGCCCCTCTCGTGGTTGGCTTGGGCCGCATCGGGGTGGCTATCTCCGCGCTCGGTCCGAACATCCCGGAGGTCGGTGCGCCCGCCGCAGACCTCGCCGCGCTGTCGACGGCACCGGCCACGGGCATCGCGGTGGCGCTGCGGGCGGCGCTGCGCCTGGGCTGCCGCGCCCGCGCCGCGGGGACGCACGGCGCCGACCTGCTGGGCCAGCTCGCCCGCACCGCGCTGCGCGAGGCCGGCATCGATGTCGAGCTCCTCCGCGCCGTCGGCTCGAGCGCGTGCGAGCTCGTCACGGTCGCCGGCGACGGCACGCTGCGCAGCCGCTACCACGGCGACCGCGGCGAGCCGGTGCCGGTCGACGCGACCGCTGCGCTCGCCGGCGCCTCGGCGCTGCTGATCGACGGCTCGTCGCCGGGCGACCAGCTCCACGCCGCCGAGCTCGCCAAGCGGACCAAGCAGCCGGTGATCTTCGACGTCGGCGAGCTCCGCGACGGCACCGCGGATCTGATCCGGGTCACCGACATCCTGATCGCCTCGGAGCGCGAGGCCAGCGAGCTCGCGCCGCGCGGCGAGCTGACCGACGCGCTGCACGAGCTGCTCGCGCTCGGGCCGCGCGCCGTCGTGATCACGCTCGGCGACAAGGGCGCGATCGGCCGCCACGGCGATCAGGTCGTGCGCTGCCCGGCATTTCCGAGCGACGTGCTCGACGCCTACGGCGCGGGCTCGGTGTTCCACGGCGCGTTCGCCGCGGCCCTGCTCTCCGAGCTGCCGTTCGCGCGCTGCATGGAGCTCGCCGCCGCGGCCGCGTCGCTGTCCCTGCGCGAGCTCGGCCCGTGGTCGGCGATGCCGAGCCGCGACGACGTGCTCGCCCTGGTCCGGACCCGCCGCGCCTGAGCGAGCCCCCCGGCCGGTGGCGCCGGAGCGCGCTGGAGCGTGGCGCCCGGGAAATCGCGGCGCCCGGGAGATCGCGGCGCCCGGGATCGCGGCGCCCGGGAGATCGCGCACACGCGGCCGCCGGGGGCTGCTGCGCGGATGGGTGTCGGGACAGCGCCCGCCGAACAACCGCCGCCGCCTGCGCGGACAGCCCTTGGTATGTGCGGAGCAAGGCCTGCCAATCCTAGTTACGGTCGCT
>DASWRS010000142.1:0-39528 GCA_036403075.1 Kofleriaceae bacterium | reverse complement strand
GCGATGTTGCACTGATCGTCGATCGCGGTGGTCGACAGGCCGCTCGCGTTCGTGATCGCCGGCAGGTTCGGGTCGGCCGGGTTCCGCATCGGGGTCGCGCACACGAACGGCTTGACCTGCGGCCCCGAGATCACCGGGCCGCCGATCTTGTGGTTGGTGATCGTCAGGTACGTGCCGTGGCCGTTGCCGAGGTCGGCGGACAGGATGTTCTGGCCGTCGGCCAGCCCGGTGACCACGCCGAGGATCCGGCCGTTCGCGCGCACGGCGAACTGACCGGTCACGTCCTGGGTGCCGAGCGCGACGTGGAGCTGGTCGGGCTTGGCGCCGTCGGGCAGCACGATCTCGACCAGCGCGTCGCCGCCGCTGATCAGGTCGGCGCGGTTGGACAGCGACTTGATCTGCGGGACCTTGACTGGATCGGTTGTCGTGCTGCTGGCAGCGCCGTCGGACTGGCAGCCGATCGCCAGGAGCGCGGCGCTCGCAGCCAGCCACGCAGTGTTGGAAGATAGAACCCGTATCGCCATCACAGATCTCCTTGTGTCAGTGCCGGCCAGAAGAGACGAGAAGCCCGGAAGACAGGCTGTGCCGGCCCAAGCATGTTGTGTAGTTGCGGCCGAGTCTGCGCCCGGCTGCCGACGAGGGTCAAGCGTGACGACGACCGAGGTCACCGCGAGGTCACCCGAGGGTCACACGAGGCAGCTCGCCACGCCGAGCGACTCCGCGCGACCGCGGTGCGTCATGGGCGCGACTCAGGCCGGTTGCACCAGCTTGACCTCGAGCTCGTGGTCGACATGCGAGAACGTGACGGTCTTCACCACGTTGCGGATGCAGGCCCCCAGCGGTCCGTCGTCGACGCTCTGCGGGACGATCGTGACGCGCCGGGCATGGCCGTCCGGTGCGATCGCGATCACCACCCGCGTCCCGGGCGGCGGCTTGCCGTGATCGGTCGCGCAGCGGGTCACGCCCGGCTGCATGAGCTCGACCCCGGCGCGATCCTTGAGGTTCACCGCCGACCGGCGCTCGGGCGGCCGCACCGGACGCGCGCGCCCGCCGCCGTCCGAGCCCGACAGGACCGGCGCCCCTGCCCCGCTGCCCGGGGCCTCCGCGCTCCCCGCTGGATCGGATGGCGATCCCGGCCCGCGATCGGCGGTGTCGCGCCCGACGATGACCACGTTCGATCCGCCCTGGGTCACCGCGGTGCCCGGATCACGGGTGATCACCAGCGAGGTCGGCGGCTGGTTTTGCATCTGGCGCCAGACGAGGAACAGCGCGCCGCCGGCGACCGCCACCATCGCGAACGCGACCATCGGCCACACCACGCTGCGCCGCTGGTTCACGACCACGACCGACGGCGGCAGCGGCTGCGAGGCGCGCATCGCGTCGGGGCCGACGCTGGCGCCGGGGCCGGGGCTGCCGGGGGCGGGGCCGGGAGGACCCGGCGCGCCCGGCTCGCTGACCACCGCCTGCTCGGTGCTCGGCTCGCGCAGGTGGCGCATGTCGACCGGCGTCTCCGAGACCTCCGAGCTGACCGCCGGGAACTCCTGGGCGTCGTCGACTTCAGTGACCTCCTCGTCGGACTGCAGGATCAGCGGCATCGCCGCACGCCCGCCGCCCGAGCTCACCGCCTGGGCGATCTGCGCGCTGCGCTGTGCCAGGTCGTCGGCGAACTTGCCGCGCACGAAGTCGCTGATCTCGCCGTGGCTCCACGGCCGGCAGGTCGCCGCGACGGCGTCGAGCACGGCGCTGCCGAACTGCCGCGCGGTGTCGAACCGGCTCGCGGGATCGCGCTCGAGCGCGCGGGCCAGCACGGCGGCGAGCGCATCGGGGCAGTCCGGGCGGTAGCGCCGGATGTCGATGATCGGCTGCTCCATCACCGCGCGGAACGTCAGGTAATCCGTCTTGCGCTGGAACAGCCGGCGCAGCGCCAGCATCTCGTAGACCACGACGCCGAGCGCGAACACGTCGGCGCGGCGATCGATCGCGGCGCCGCGCAACTGCTCGGGCGCCATGTACGCGTACTTGCCCTTGACCGTGCCGGTCTGGGTATGGGCGGAGATGTCCTTGACCTTGGCGATGCCGAAGTCGAGGACCTTGACCACGCCGGCGTCGGTCAGGAACAGGTTGGTCGGCGTGACGTCGCGGTGCACGACGCCGAGGTTGTCGCCGCCGCGATCGCGGAGCTCGTGCGCGTAGTGCAGCGCGTCGGTCGCCTGCTGGATCACGCCGGCGACGAAGCCGAGCGCGAGCGCGCCGCCGTCCTTGGACAGCCGGCGCAGCAGCGGCAGCAGCGTCACGCCCTCGAGGTACTCCATCGCGATGTAGAGCTGGCCGCTCGTCTCGCCGAGCTCGTAGACCTGACAGATGTTGGCGTGCGTCATCATCGACGCGATCCGGGCCTCGGCGATCAGCATCGCGCGGAACCGCGCGTCGTCTGCCATGTGCGGCAAGATCCGTTTGATCACATAGAGCTTCTCGAACCCCGCCGCGCCCTCGAGCCGCGCCAGGAAGATCTCGCCCATGCCGCCGGCCGCCAGGCGCGCGAGCAGCTCGTAGCGACCGAGGCGAGCCGGCGCGGCCCCCGGAATTGCCATCGGTTCAAGTCTAGCAGAGTTGTCCGAAGATCTCGGACAAAGTCGTGACGGCGACTGGCCGGCTAGCCCGCGCGACCCGGCGGCAATGCCTTGCCCTCGGCGTCGCGCAGCTGCTTGCGCTCGCGCTTCTCGCGCCGGACGGCGTCGCGCGCGGTCTCGCCCGGCAACCGCGTCGTGATCTCGAGGTTTCCGAACCGCACGGTGCCCACGATCCGGATCTGCGGCCGCGCCGGATCGGCGTCGGGCGGCACCCGGTGACGTTCGGTCACCGAGCCGGCGAACGACGACACGTCGACGTCGATCGCCAGGTTGGGGGGCAGCACGACCTCGAAATTACCCATGAACACGCGGACGTGGATCGTGGTGATGCCCGGTCCCAGCGACGCGTCGCGGAAGTCGAGCTCGGCATTGCCCCACAGCACCCGGAGATCGAGCGTGCGCGGCACCGACCAGCGGCCGCGGCGCTCGACCGAGCTCATGATCACGCGCAGCCGCTTGGTGTCGGCCCGGGCGGGGTCGTCGATCGCGGTCGGGCCGGCGAGCACCAGCGCGGTCGACGAGGACGGATTCGCCGCGAGGCCGCCCAGGTCGATCACCAGGGCGTCGAGCTCGGCCACGCTGCGGGCGCCGTGCGCGAGGTCGAGCCGGCGCTCGAGCTCGTCGACATCGAACACGTCGGAGGCGTAGCCCTCGGACAGCCGGGAGATCACCTGCTCCCGCCGATCGCGCAACGCAACGAGGCTCTCGACCATGGCCGAGGTATACACCGCCAGGTGCGATTCGAGCTGCATTGCCACTCGACCTGCTCCGATGGCACCGAGCCCCCGGATCGGGTCGCCGCGCGGGCGGCCGAGCGCGCGGTCGCGGTGTTCGCGCTGACCGATCACGACACCTGCGCCGGCTCGGACGTGACCGTGCCGGGCGCCCGGGTGCTCCGCGCGGTCGAGCTGTCGTGCGACGACGCCGGCCGCACCGTCCACGTCCTGGCGTTCGACCGCGGCGGCGCGTGGCACGTGCTCGACGCCCGGCTGGCGGCGGTGCGCGACGCCCGGCGCAACCGGCTGCGCGTCATGGCGGCGCGGCTCGCCCGGCGCGGCATCGCGATCGACGTCGAGCCGCTGCTCGCCCAGGCCGATCGGCGCTCGATCGGCCGGCCCGATCTGGCCCGCGCGATGGTCGCGGCGGGTGCCGTCGCGTCGATGGACGAGGCGTTCTCCCGCCATCTCTACGACGGCGGCCCGGTCGACGTGCCGCACGGCTCCCTGCCGCTCCCCGAGGCGCTCGCCCTGGGCCGCGAGGCCGGCGCCGCGATGGCGCTCGCCCACCCGCACCTCTACGATCAGCGCAGCGCGCGCTACCTGCGGCGCCACAAGGCCGACGGCCTGACCGGGATCGAGGCGTACTACGGCGCCTACGATCCGCGCGAGCGGGCGCGCTGGATCGCCGTCGCCGACGAGCTCGGCCTCACCTGCACCGGCGGCTCGGACTGGCACGGGCCCGAGGCGCCCCACGCGTTGCCCGGCGTCGACCTGCCCGACGACCGCAGCGCCGCCCTGCTCGCCTGGCTCGGCTAGCGCGTCGCGATCACCACCGCGGCGATCACCGCGATCAGCACGGCGAGCCAGATGATCCGCCGCACCATCCTGTCGTAGCTCGTCGCGGCGATCATGTCGTAGCTGCTCGGCGGCGTGTAGCTCGACACCGGGACCGGCGGCGCGGCCGGCGGCACGAACGCGGGAGCCGGCGGCGCGACCACCGGCGGCGCGACCCCCGGCAGCGGCGACCGGGCGATCGGCCCCGGCGTCCCTCCGGGCACGGCGCGCGGCGGCGACCACGGCCCGGGCGCGGGGACCGGCGTCGGCGCGGGCGCGACCGCCGGCGCGGCGCGGCGCGGCGTCGCGTGCCTGCGCGGATCGCGCGGCTGGCCCGGATCGATCGCGTGCTGCGAGCCGCGCGCGGCCGGCGTGGGCGTCGCCGCGCCGGCGGGAGGCGTCAGCGCCTGCGGTGGCAGCATGGTCGGCGCCTCGCCGAGATCGGCGGGCACGCGGCGGCGCGGCCCCCGGGCATCGAGCACCGGCTGCGACGACTCGGTGTAGCGCACGTCGATCCGGGTTGCCTCGGTGGTCAGCACGGTCTGCTCGAAGCCGGTGGCCGGCACCGATGCGGCTTGCCGCGCGGCCCCGCCGGCCGCGACGCGGGCGAGCGCCTCGACGAGGTCGCCGACGTCGCCGAACCGGTTCTCGGGCTCGCGCTCGAGGCAGCGCGCGAGGATCGGATCGAGCGCCGGCGGCACCGGGACGCGGCTCGACAAGGGCTCCGGCGTCTGCGTCAGCACCGCCGCGAGGATCGCGGTGGCGCTCTGCGCGTCGGCGAACGGCGTCTTGCCGGAGATCATCTCGTAGATCACGACGCCGAGCGTGTAGATGTCGCTGGCCGGGGTCAGCTCGCCGCCGACCATCTGCTCGGGCGACATGTAATCGACCGTGCCGATCATCTGGCCGGCCTGGGTCAGCTGGGTGTGCTCGGGGCCGTTGCCCTGGACGATCTTGGCGATGCCGAAGTCGAGCACCTTGACGAAGTCCGGATCACCGTCGCGGCCCTCGAGGTGGATGTTGGCAGGCTTGAGATCGCGGTGGACGATGCCGAGCGCGTGGGCCTCGGCGAGCGAGCTGCACACGCCGCGCGCGATGTGCAGCATGCGCCGCCACGGCAGCGGCCCGAGCGCGCGGAACCGCTCGTACAGGCTCTCGCCGCGGAGCAGCTCCATGACGATGTAGAGCGTGCCGTCGGGCGCCTCGCCGAGCTCGTAGGCGGTGATCGTGTGCGGGTCGCGCAGCTCGGCGAGCGTCTTGCCCTCGCGGCGAAACCGCGCCACGACCATCGGATCGCTCGCGAGCCTGGGCAACAGCACCTTGAGCGCGACCTCGGCGTCGGACCGGAGGTCGGTCGCGCGGTAGATCGCGCCGAAGCCGCCGGCGGCGAGCTGGCAGTCGACCCGGAACCGGCGGTCGAGCACCGTGCCGACGAGCGGATCGCGCCGGTCGATGACCGTGCGATCGAACGCGTCCCCATCTGCGGCGGTGCGCATCATGTCCCCTCTTCGGTATACGAAACGACCGACAAGGTGGCTGTATTCATGACAGACTTTTGTCGAACGCTTGTAACAACAGTGAGTTAGGCGCCGGGAAGGAACGCGAGGCCCGCTACGTAGCTCCGGTGCCCGGGCGTAGCCAGCGCGGCCGCGCTTCGGCTAGCGTCGGGGCCATGAAGCGTCTCGTCGTTCTCGCCGTGCTGCTCGCGTGTCGAAGGTCGCAGGACGAACCCCGGCCGCCGCCCCGCCCCGAGCCCGCGGCCCCGCCGGCCGCGCCTGCCCCGGCGAAGCCGGCGACCGCCGCCGCGGCGGAGGCCCCCAAGCCGATCGGGGGCATGATGCCGGTGTCCGGTGACTTCCAGATCAAGGACTTCGCATTCACCAGCGGCGAGAAGCTGCCCGAGCTGCGCATCCACTACATGACGCTCGGCACGGCCAAACGGGACGCGGCCGGCCACGTCACCAACGCAGTGATCGTGATGCACGGCACGACCGGCTCGGGCCAGCAGTTCGCGCGCAAGCAGTTCGCGGACGAGCTGTTCGGCCCCGGCCAGCCGCTCGACCTGACGAGGTACTACGTGATCCTGCCCGACGACATCGGCCACGGCGCGTCGTCGAAGCCGTCCGACGGCATGCACGCAAAGTTCCCGCACTACGGCTACCTCGACATGGTCGAGGCCGAGCACGCGCTCGTCGTCGACGGCCTCAAGGTCGACCACCTGCGCCTGGTGATGGGCACGTCGATGGGCTGCATGCACGCCTGGCTGTGGGCCGAGAAGTGGCCATCGGTCATGGACGCGGTGATGCCGCTCGCCTGCCTGCCGACCCAGATCGCCGGCCGCAACCGCGAGTGGCGCAAGATGGTGAGCGACGCGATCCAGCAGGACCCCGAGTGGAACGGCGGCGAGTACACCAAACAGCCGCGCGCCGCGCTGCTCGAGGCCGCCCACTTCCTGACACTCGCCGGCTCGGCGCCGCTCGCCGACCAGAAGCGGCTGCCGACCCGCGACGCGGCCGACAAGGCGGTCGAGGAGGCCGAGACCAGCTTCGTGTCGACCCACGACGCCAACGACCTGCTCTACGCCGTCGCGTCATCGCACGACTACGATCCATCCGCCGACCTCGAGAAGATCACCGCGCCGGTGCTGTTCGTGAACAGCGCCGACGACTTCATCAACCCGCCCGAGCTCGGCATCGCCGAGCGCGAGATCAAGCGGGTCAAGCGTGGCAGGTTCCTCCTGATCCCGGCGTCCGAGGCCACCCACGGCCACGGCACCCACACCTGGGCCACGTTCTGGAAGAAGGACCTGCAGCAGCTGCTCGATCAGACCGCGAAGAAGTAGCGCTACCAGACCGAGCAGCGCTGGTCGGCGGCGCGCACCATCGCCGCGTCGGCCTTGCACGAGAACGCGGTCTGGAACTCGGGCATGTTGGACAGGGGGCCGATCACGCGATACTGGGCGATCGGGTGCGGGTCGCCCTGGATCATCAGCCGCTGGGTCTCGGGCCGGATCGCGTCGGCGCGGAACTGACCCCAGGCGATGAAGAACTGCTGGTCGGGTGTGAAGCCGTCCAGGGTCGGCGCCGGGGTCTGCTGCTTGGCCTTCTGGAACGCGCGGTAGGCCAGGTTGGCGCCGCCGAGGTCGCCGATGCTCTCGCCGAGCACGAGCTTGCCGTTGTGGTGGATGCCGGGCTCGATGAAGTAGTGGTCGAACTGGTCGACCACGCACTGGCCGCGGGCGTGGAACTTGTCGAGGTCGTCCTTGGTCCACCAGTTGTCGAGCCGGCCCTGGGCGTCGAACTGCGCGCCCTGATCGTCGAAGCCGTGGCTGATCTCGTGGCCGATCACCACGCCGATCGCGCCGTAGTTGATCGCGTCGACCGCGTCGAGCGAGAACGCCGGCGGCTGCAGGATGCCGGCCGGAAACACGATCTCGTTGAGCGAGGGATTGTAATAGGCATCCGAGGTCGGCGGCGTCAGACCCCAGCGGCCGCGATCGACCGGCTTGTCGATCGTGTTGCGGTTGTCGGCGACGTTCCACGCCCGCGCCGCGAGCGAGCTCTCCCAGAACCGATCGCGGCGGATCGGAATGCTCGAGTAGTCCTTCCACTTGTCCGGATAGCCGATCTTGGGGTTGAACGTGGCGAGCTTGCCGAGCGCGCGCTGCTTGGTCGTCGGGCTCATCCAGTCGAGGTGCTCGATCGTGTCGTGCATCGCCGCGAGCAGGTTCTTGACGAGGAGCTGCATCCGGGCCTTGGCCGCCGGCGGGAAGTAGCGGTCGGTGTACTTCTTGCCGAGCGCCTCGCCGAGCAGCTGGTCGGTGTCCTCGACGCAGCGCTTCCAGCGCGGCTTGATCTCCTGGGTGCCGGCCAGGAACTTGCCGAAGAACGCGAAGTTCTGGTCGACGAACGGCTGCGACAGCGACGCGGCGGCCGAGTTGATCAGCTGCCATTCGAAGTAGGTCTTCCAGTCGGCGACCGGCGTGGCCTTGAGCTGGCGCTCGAATTCGGCGAAGAACGCCGGCTCGGTCACGTTGAGGCTCGCCGGGTGGATCCCGGTGGCCTTGAAGTACGCGGCCCAGTCGAAGCTCGGCGTGATCGCCTGGAGCTGCGCCGCGGTCATCGTGTGATCGGTCGCGGTCGGATCGCGCAACGCGACGTTGTCGAGCGACGCCCGCGCCAGGCCGAGCTCGATCGCCATCACGGTATCGGCCGCGCGCTTCGCGGCGGCGTCGTCCTTGCCGGCGAGCTTGAACATCGCCGCGACATGGACGAGGTACTTGTCGCGGGCGTCGGCGAACCGCGGATCGGGCTTGACGTAGTAGTCGCGGTCGGGGAGGCCGAGGCCGCCGGCGCCGACCCACGCGACGACGTTGGTCGGGGTGTGCAGGTCGGAGTTGCCGAACAGCCCGAACGGCACCGGGACCGCGATCGCGTGCAGCCGGGCGATCATCCGGCCGACGTCGGCCGGCTCGCGCAGCTTGTCGATCTCGGTGAACAGCGGCCGGAGCGGCTCGATCCCGCGCTGATCGACCCGCGCCTGGTCCATGCAGCCGCCGTAGAAGTCGCCGATCAGCTGCTCGACGCTCGCGGCCGGCCAGTCGCGGCGCGCCGAGACCTCGTCGAGGATGTCCTTGAGCCGGTCCTTGGCGGTCTCGCCCGCCTGCCAGCGCCGGCTCCACCGCGGCATCGACGCCGGGATCGGGTTCTGCTTGCGCCAGGTGCCATTCGAGAACTCGAAGAAGTCGGTGCACGGATCGGCGGCGCGATCGAGATCGGCCACGTAGACACCGCGCTGCCCGGCGGCGGTGCCGGGCTCGGGTTTCACCGGATGCGATCCGCACGCGGCGGCGATCGCGAGGATGGGCAGGACTTCCGTCTTCATCGCCGACATGATGCCCGGGCTGCGAACCGGTTCGCCACCGGGTTTTGCCGTCGTCCGCGGGGGTCGCAGTCGTCGCATTCGCCCGGGGGCGGTCGCAGCGTGGTCGCAGCGGTCGCGGCCGGCTCGTTCTGGCCAAGCCGCGTCACGAGCTGCACGACAGCATCGAGCAGCCGGGGCGGTTGCGCGCCCACTCGGGGCGCTTCTCGGCGAACCGCTCGCGGCCGGGCTGGTCGTCGTAGGGCCGGCGCAGGACGTCGAGCAGCTCGGGCAACGCCGCGCGGTCGCCGCGCTCGGTGGCCTCGATCACCTGCTGGACGAGGTAGTTGCGCGGCACGAACCGCGGGTTGACCGCGTCCATCCGGCGCCGCCGCTCGGGCTCGTCGATGCCCTCGGCGGCGACCCGGGCCGCGTAGCGCTCGAGCCAGCCGCGGATCTCGGCGTGCTGGACCGCGGTGATGTCGTCGGGCGCGTAGTACGCGTCGCGCACGGCCGCGATCGCGGCCTCGGCATCGCGCACCGGGGCGCGGCCGAGCGCGCGGAACCAGATCGGCATGTCGGTCTCGATCTCGACCAGCATCGCGTGGAGCGAGCCGAGCAGGTCGTCGTCGTCGCTCGCCGTGTCGCGGCGGCCGGACAGCCCGAGCTTGCGCAGCGAGCCGTGGCGGTGCAGCGACGCGGCCTCGCCGGCGAACCGGTCGATCGTGCGGCGCAGCGGTTCGACGTCGTCGACCAGCGGCGCGAGCGCGTTGCCGAGCTGGGCCAGGTTCCAGCGCGCGACCGCCAGCTGGTTGCCGAAGCGGTAGCGCCGGCCCGACGCGTCGGTGATGTTCGGGGTCCAGTCGGGATCGAACGGCTCGATCCAGCCGTACGGGCCGTAGTCGATCGTGAGGCCGAGGATCGACATGTTGTCGGTGTTCATCACGCCGTGGACGAAGCCGACCCGCAGCCACTCGGACACCAGCCACGCGGTGCGCTGGGCGACCTCGGCGAACCAGCCGGCGATGTCGAGCCGATCGCCCTCGAGGTACGCCGGGTAGAACCGCTCGAGGGTGAACCGGACCAGCCGGCGCAGCGTGTCGTGATCGCCGCGCGCGGCGTGGATCTCGTAGCTGCCGAACCGCAGGAACGACGGCGCGACCCGGCAGACGACCGCGCCGGGCTCGTACGCCGGGTGGCCGTCGTACAACAGGTCGCGCTGCACCGGCTCGCCGGTGGTCACCAGCGACAGCGCGCGCGTGGTCGGCACGCCGAGGTGGTGCATCGCCTCGCTGCACACCAGCTCGCGCAGCGACGAGCGCAGCACCGCGCGGCCGTCGGCGCGCCGCGAGTACGGCGTCGGCCCGGCGCCCTTGAGCTGGAGCTCCCAGGTGTCGCCGTCGCGCGTGACGACCTCGCCGAGGGTGATCGCCCGGCCATCGCCGAGCTGCCCCGCCCAGTTCCCGAACTGGTGGCCGCCATAACACGCGGCGTACGGCACCATCCCGGGCACCACGCGGTTGCCGGCCAGGACCTCGACCAGCGCGGGCGTCGGCCGCGGATCGAGCTCGATCAGCGCCGCGACCTCGGGCACCAGCACCAGCAGCTCCGGCCGCTCGACCGGGGTCGGCTGGACCCGCGAGTAGCATGCACCGAGCACCTCGCGCGTCCGGCGGTCGTCGCGCGCGTCGCCGGGCAGCTCGCGAACGAAGCGGTCGGCGTAGCGCAGCTCGGCGACGTTCACGTGTCCACTATAGCCGAGGGCGCCCGGGAGGCCCGTATCGCTGGACCTCCCGGACGCCCTCCCGCGTCGTGGGACCGGTTACTTCACCGCGTCCTTGACGTCGCTCTCGAGCTTGTCGAAGCGATCGTCGATGTCCTTCTTGAAGCTGTCCCAGTTGGTCTGCGCCTGGCTGCCCATCGCGTCGAGCCGGGTGGCGAGCTCGTCGCGCCGTGCGCGCAGCTTGGCCGCCGTGTCCTTGGCGGCCGTGTCGGTCCGCGCCTCGACCTGGTGGATCTGGTCGTCGAGCCGCGCGAGCCGCTGCTTGGCGGCGTCGCGGTAGCGGTCGCGCGCCTGGGCCAGATCGCCTTGCGCCGAGTTCAGCTCGCGCTGCTCCTTGCTGACGTCGGCCTGGTCCTTGGCCGTGTTCTGCTGGTCCTTGGCGACGTCCTTGCGCTGGTCGTGGACGTCCTTGGCCTGATCGTTGACGTTCTCCTGCGCCTTGGACGCCGAGGACGCCGCGCGATCCATCTCTTTGGCGGTGTCATCCTTTTTCTTGCACGCGCCGGTGAACAGCGCGGCCGCAGTCATCGCGATGTAGATCATCTTCTTCACGGAACCCTCCTTGGGTTGTAGATGCCCGGGG
Organism: Kofleriaceae bacterium; assembly: GCA_036403075.1. Taxonomy (GTDB): domain Bacteria; phylum Myxococcota_A; class Polyangia; order Haliangiales; family Haliangiaceae; genus JABFXX01. The sequence goes on along the minus strand of DASWRS010000142.1, from coordinate 28,119 downwards.
TTCTGCAACCGGGGTGCCGGCGCGAGACGCGGCGGATCGCGAGGCTGCAGCGATTCGCGCGTGCACATGCGCTCGTTGCCGCACGGGTGGACACAGGAAACGCACTTCGTCAACGGATCATGACAACTGTCCACACTGCAATACGACACCGTGAAGCGTGTATTGTTGGCTCGTGAGCACTCGAGCGATCGTTGCGTACACGTCGCCGGACGGCACGTGGAAGGGTGTGTGGAACGACAGCAACAGTGAACCGCAGCAGCTCGGACGCGTGCTGCTGCGCCGGATCGCGAGCCTCAAGGGCGACCTCGACCGCTTCGTCACGCAGTTCGTCGACGAATGCCCCGAGGGCTGGATCGCGCTCGACAAGGCGGAGCGCTGCGCCGATCCGATCGGCGTGTTCGGCGGCCGGTTCGACGGCATCGTCGCGACCTGCGATCCGGCCGTGAACCCGCTCTGCTTCGACGCCCAGTACCTCTACGTCCTGCAGCGCGCCAAGCGGCGGCTGTTCGTGTTCAAGATCGAGAACCGGCCGATCCGGCCGTTCGGCATGGTCACGTTCGACGACGCCGGCAAGGCCAAGCCGCCCAAGCTGCCCGCGATCGAGCACGAGGACTGAGCGTCCGGGCCGGTCAGGCGCCCTCGATCGGCAGCAGCGCGCAGACGATCGTGCCCGGCGGGTCGATCCGCGGCGCGAGCTTGAGCGAGCCGCGGTGATGCTCGATCACGCGGCGCACGATGCCCAGACCGAGGCCATGGCGCCGGCCCGGCTTGGTCGAGGGCGTCCGGGCGTCGCCGGTGACCTGCACCGCGGCCGGCATGCCTGGGCCGGTGTCCGCGACCTCGAGGTACACCCACCCGCCGCCGGTCGGCCGCACGCGGACCCGGAGCTCGCCGCCGTCCGGCATCGCGTCGGCGGCGTTGAGCACGAGGTTCAGCACGAGTTGCTCGAGCTCGGCGACCGCGCCGTGGATCGGGACCAGGTGCGCCGCGATGTCGACGCGCACGGCGATCGCGGGCGGGATCACCGGCGCGATCAGCGCGAGCGTGCGGGCGACGAGCGCCCCCAGGTCGACGGCCTCGAATTGCGGCGGCGAGCCGCGGACGTAGCTGGTCAAGGACCGGGTGAGCCGCAGCGCCTGATCGATCGACCCGCGGGCGCGCGCGAACAGCTCCGGATCGGCCGTCGTGGTCGCCAGCACCGCGAGCACCGCGGCCGCCGCGCCCAGGTAGTTGTTGAGGTCGTGCGCGACTCCTGCGCTGATCCGGCCGAGCAGGCGTAGCTCGTCGTCGGGTGCGCCGTCCGGCGCCGGCCGGGCGAGCGCGGTCACGACGGCGCACAGCTCGTGCAGGCTCGGCTCGGACGCGACGAACCGGACCGCCGTGTTCTCGAGTCGTCCGAGCCAGGCCTCGGGGACCGGCGATGCCGCGACGACCACGATGTGCGATGCCGGCGCGAGCTGCCGCGCCGCCTCGATCAGATCGAGGCCGCTGGCGTCGGCCAGCTCGATGCCCGTGATCACGACATCGGGAGGGCGCTGGCATAGCGACCGCACCGCGGCTCGCAGGTCGGAGACCACGCCCTGCACCGCGATCGCATCGAGCCGAGCGAGCGCGTCGACGATCGCCTGGCGCGCGGTGCTCGACTTGTCTGCAATCAGGATGTTCACCATGCCCATTGGACGACGCTGTGCGCAAAAACCCTGTCAGCGGGGCTTCGATCGTGCTGTCGTCCTGGACCGGATCCTCGCGTCGGTCGTTGTCCTACAAGGCGACCCGGCGCGGCGCCGCGCCCGGGTCAGACCAGGCCGTTCTCGAGCGCGTAGCGCGTGAGCTCGGCGTTGCTCGCCATGCCCATCTTGTCGAGCAGGCGGGCGCGGTACGTGCTGACGGTCTTGGCGCTCAGCCGCATGCGCTCGGCGATCGCTCCGACGCTCTCGCCCGACGCGATGCCGCGCATGACCTCGAACTCGCGTTGCGACAGCCGATCGTGGGGAGCGCCGGTGTCGCCGCCCGCCGCGACCGCGAGCCGCTCGGCGACGGTCTCGCTGATGTAGCGCCCGCCGCGCACGATCCGCTCGAACGCGCTGATCAGCCGCTCCGGGGCCGCCGATTTCGTCAGGTACCCGGCCGCGCCGGCGCGCAGCGCGCGGACCGCGAACTGCTCCTCACCGTGCAGGCTCATGACCAGCACGGGCAGCTTGGGATGGCGGTGCGTGATCTCGGCGAGCAGGTCGATCCCGCTGCGCCCGGGCATCGCGAGATCGAGGATCACCGCGTCGAACGGCTGGGTCAGCGCAGCGAGCGCCTCGTCGCCGTTGCCGGCCTCGGCGATCACGATGCCGCCGAACCGATCGTCGAGGATCGAGCGCAGTCCCTTGCGCACCACCTCGTGATCGTCGACCAGCAGGACGCGATACATGGGCTGACCCGCGGGCATGGTAACATCGCCGCCATGGCCGACGGGGTGGAACGCGGGGAGTCGATCAAAGCCTCGGTCGAGACCGAGCTGCGGCGCCAGCTCGAGACCGCTCAGTCGATCACGCATATCGGCAGCTGGGAGTGGACGGTCGCGACCGGCGCCGTGGCGTGGTCCGACGAGCTCTACCGGATCTACGGGTTCGAGCCGCGGTCGGTGCCGATCACGCTCGAGTTCTTCCTGTCGCGGATCCACCCCGACGAGCGCGACCGGATCCAGCGCGAGATCCAGGGCGTGCTCCACCACCCCGGGAGGTTCGCCTACCGCGAGCTGATCGTGCGGCCCGACGGCTCGCTGCGCACGCTCGACACGGTGGGCGAGGCGATCGCCGACGAGCACGGCGCGACCACGCGGCTGATCGGGACCTGCCGCGACGTCACCGAGGCGGTCGCGCGCGACGAGCGCATCCGGTTCTACGCCGACGTGTTCGAGTACGCCGAGATCGGGCTGTCGGCGTTCCAGCTCGACCGCACGCCCGAGCCGGCCGCGCTGCGGCTGGTCGCGTTCAACGCGGCGACCGAGCGGCTGCTCGCGACCACGCTCGGCGGCCGGCTCGGCCAGCCGCTCGGCGAGCTCGTGCCCGCGTTCGCCGACGCCGCGCTCCACGATCTGGCGTGCGCGATCGCGGCGGGCGGGCCGGTCCAGCAGCTCGCGCCGTTCCGGCTGCGCGCCGATCCGAGCGCGCCGATCCTGGCCCCGACCCTGTTCGCGCTGCCCGGCCGCTGCGTCGGGCTCGTGCTCGAGGACGTCACCCGGCAGGTCTCGAGCCAGGTGATCCAGGACGGCGAGCGCCGCGCGCTCGAGATGCTCGCCGATGGCGAACCGCTCGCCGAGATCCTGGCGGTGATCGCCCGCGCGATCGAGCAGGCCTCGGTCGACACCATCGCGTCGATCCTCTTGCTCGACGACACCGGCACCCGGCTCGAGCACGGCGCCGCACCCGGCCTGCCCGCGGCGTTCAACGCGGCGATCGACGGCCAGCCGATCGGGCCGCGCGCCGGGTCGTGCGGCACCGCGATGTTCCGCCGCGAGCCGGTGATCGTCACCGACATCGAGACCGATCCGCTGTGGGACGACTACCGCGCGCTCGCCCGCGACCACGGCCTGCGCTCGTGCTGGTCGTTCCCGATCCTCGACCAGCGCGGCCGCGTGCTCGGCACGTTCGCGCTCTACCACCGCGCGCCGCGCGCCATGGACGACGCCGCGCGCGAGCTGATGACCCGCGCCGCGCATGTCACCGGCATCGTGCTCGACCGGCGCGCGCTCGACGAGCAGCGCCGCGCGCTCGCCGGCCGGATCGAGGCCGCGCGCGAGGACGAGCGCACGATGATCGCGCGCGACGTCCACGATCAGCTCGGGCAGGCGCTGACCGCGCTCAAGCTCGACGTCGGCTGGCTCCAGCGCCGCGTCCAGGACGAGGCGCTGATCGAGAAGCTCGAGGCCATGGCGCGCTCGGCCGACGACATCCTCCGCTCCGTGCGCCGGATCGCGTCCGACCTGCGGCCGGGGATCCTCGACGACCTCGGCCTGCGCGCGGCGATCGAGTGGCAGGCCGAGGAGTTCGAGCAGCGGACCTCCACCCGGTGCACCGTGCGCTCCGATCTGACCGACCTCCGGCTCGAGCGCAACCTGGCGACCAACGTGTTCCGGATCTTCCAGGAGGCGCTCACCAACATCGCGCGCCACGCCGACGCCCAGCACGTCGAGGTCGCGCTCGGGCTCGACCACGGCTCGCTCCGTCTCGAGATCACCGACGATGGCACCGGCATCCCCGAGGTCGGGCCGCGCGGCACCACGCTCGGCATCCTCGGCATGCGCGAGCGCGCCTGGCGGCTGGGCGGCGAGTGCACGGTCCGGCGCCGCTCACCGCGGGGCACCGTGGTCACCGTCGTGGTCCCGCTGCGGTTCCCCTCGGAGCGCATCGCCGATCAGGGCAGCTGACCGGGCGCGGCCGCTCACTGTACCGCGCGGATCGCCGGGTGCCCCGTCGCAGCCGTGGTCTTGTTCACGCCGCAGCGCGCCACGCCCGGCGGAAATGTGAGGATGCCGGTGGCGGGCTGTCGGCCGCGGTCGCTTCGACTATGGTGCCGGCCATGAAGGACTATGTCTCGGCGCTGATGGCCGACGTCCAGGCCAAGAATCCTGCGGAGCCGGAGTTCCACCAGGCGGTGCAGGAGGTCGCGGAGTCGCTCGCGCTCGTGCTCGACCGCCACCCCGAGTACCGCCACGGCAAGATCCTCGAACGCATCATCGAGCCCGAGCGCGTGGTGATGTTCCGCGTGCCGTGGGTCGACGACAGCGGCGCGGTGCAGGTCAACCGCGGCTTCCGGATCGAGATGAACAGCGCGATCGGACCCTACAAGGGCGGCCTCCGGTTTCACCCCTCGGTCAACCTCGGCATCCTCAAGTTCCTCGCGTTCGAGCAGGTGTTCAAGAACTCGCTGACCACGCTGCCGATGGGCGGCGGCAAGGGCGGCTCGGACTTCGATCCCAAGGGCAAGAGCGACCAGGAGGTCATGCGGTTCTGCCAGAGCTTCATGACCGAGCTCGCGCGCCACATCGGCCCCAACACCGACGTCCCGGCCGGCGACATCGGCGTCGGCGGCCGCGAGATCGGGTATCTGTTCGGCCAGTACAAGCGGCTGCGCAACGAGTTCACCGGCGTCTTGACCGGCAAGGGGCTCAACTGGGGCGGCTCGCTGATCCGCCCCGAGGCCACCGGCTACGGCGCGGTGTACTTCGCGGCCGAGATGCTCGCGACCCGCGGCGAGACCCTCGAGGGCAAGACCTGCCTGGTGTCGGGTAGCGGCAACGTCGCGCAGTACACGGTCGAGAAGCTGCTCGATCTCGGCGCGCGGCCGGTCACGCTGTCGGACTCGGCGGGCTACATCTACGACGAGGCCGGCATCGATCGCGACAAGCTCCGGTTCGTCATGGCGCTCAAGAACGTGCGGCGCGGCCGGATCGAGGAGTACGTCCAGGCCTACCGGACCGCGATCTACGTCCCGGTCAGCCACGCGCTCGATCACAACCCGCTGTGGACGCACAAGGCGCAGTGCGCGTTCCCGTCGGCGACCCAGAACGAGATCGGCGGCAAGGACGCGGCCAACCTGTTGCGCGGCGGGGTCTACCTGGTCGCCGAGGGCGCCAACATGCCGACCAACCTCGACGGCGTCGCCCAGTTCGTCAACGCCCGGATCCTGTACGGACCGGGCAAGGCGGCCAACGCCGGCGGCGTCGCGGTCTCGGGCCTCGAGATGGCGCAGAACAGCATGCGCTACGGCTGGCTGCGCGACGAGGTCGACGATCGGCTGCGCGTGATCATGAAGAGCATCCACAAGGCGTGCGTCGGCACGGCGGAGCGGTTCGGCGTCTCCGGCAACTACGTCGCGGGCGCCAACATCGCCGGGTTCCTCAAGGTCGCGGACTCGATGCTGGACCAGGGTATCGTGTAGCGTGACTCTGCGGGGCGGGCTGCAGGATTTCCACCAGCTGATGCGGCATCGCATCATGGACATCCTGCTGGTCGCCAGCCCGTACGACTCGTTCGTCCTCGAGGAAGCCGGCCAGATCGGCGAGCGCGTGGTCGGCGAGTTTCGAAACCTCGACCTGCACTACGGCCCCGGGCTGACCACGGTGTCGACCGGCGCCGCGGCGCTCGATCTGGTCCGCGAGCCGAGCCGGTTCAACCTGATCATCAGCGGGCTGTCGCTCGGCGACATGAACGGCGCCGAGCTCGCCCGCCGGGTCAAGGCGCTCGGCTCGGGGATCCCGGTCGTGTTGCTCGCGTTCGACGCCCGCGAGGTCAAGACCTTCGCCGAGCACCACGATCTGTCGGCGATCGAGAAGGTGTTCCTGTGGCAGGGCGACGCGCGGATCCTGCTCGCGATCGTCAAGTACGTCGAGGACAAGCGCAACGTCGTCCACGACACCGAGACGATGGGCGTCCAGGTGATCATCGTGATCGAGGACAACGTCCGCTACTACTCGTCGTTTCTGCCGGTGATCTACGCCGAGCTGCTCCACCACTCGCGCCGGCTGGTCACCGAGGCGGTCAACGTCTCGGACAAGATCATGCGGATGCGGGCGCGGCCCAAGATCCTGTTGTGCGGCAGCTACGAGGAGGCGTGGGAGTCGTTCACCCGGTTCCAGGACGACGTGCTCGGCGTGATCTCGGACATCGAGTTCCCGGCCGACGGCGAGCTGTCGCCGACGGCGGGCCTCGACTTCGCGCTCCAGGTCCGCGGCCACTGGCCCGACGTCCCGGTGCTGCTGCAGTCGTCGAACCCGGCCCACGCCGCCGCGGCGGCCGAGGTCGGCGCGACCTTCCTGCTCAAGGGCTCGGCCACGCTGCTCGCCGATCTCCGGCGGTTCATGATCGACTACTTCGGGTTCGGCGACTTCGTGTTCCGGCGGCCGAGCGGCGCCATGGTCGGCATGGCGCACGACCTCAAGTCGCTCGAGGAGTGGATCCGCGCGGTGCCGGCCGACAGCATCGCGTACCACGCGGTGCGCAACCACTTCTCGAGCTGGCTCAAGGCCCGCACCGAGTTCGCGCTCGCCGACGAGCTGCGCCCGCGCAAGGTCTCCGAGTTCCCCGATCCCGAGAGCGTGCGGAGCTGGCTGATCGAGACCATCGCGCGCTACCGCCGCGCCCGCAGCCTGGTCGCGGTCGCCGACTTCGATCGCACCGCGTTCGATCCGCGCCACGACTTCCACCGGATCGGCGGCGGCTCGCTCGGCGGCAAGGCGCGCGGCCTGGCGTTCATGCGCATGCTGCTCGGCCAGCGGCCGGTCACCGAGGGGCTCGACGCGGTGGTCGCCGTGCCCGCCGCCGTCGTGCTGGCGACCGACGTGTTCGACCGCTTCCTCGAGGACAACGACCTGCGCAACTTCGCGCTGCACTGCTCGGATGACGCCGAGCTCGAGCGCCGGTTCCTCGCCGCCCGGTTCCCGATCGACGTCCGCGACGACCTCGCCGCGCTGCTGTCGCGGATCGACTACCCGCTCGCGGTCCGGTCGTCGAGCCTGCTCGAGGACTCGCAGCACCAGCCGTTCGCCGGGATCTACGAGACCTTCATGCTGCCCAACCGCGGCGCGACCCCCGGCGCGCGGATCGATCCGCTGATCTGCGCGATCGTCCGGGTCTACGCGTCGATGTTCTCGCGCCGCGCCAAGGACTACATCGCCGCGACGCCGTACCGCCTCGAGGAGGAGAAGATGGCGGTGATCGTGCAGCGCGTGGTCGGCGCGGCGCACGGCACGCGGTTCTATCCCCACCTGTCCGGGGTCGCGCGATCGCACAACTTCTATCCCACGCCGCCGCTGGTCGCGGCCGACGGCATCGCGGCGATCGCGCTGGGCCTGGGCAAGACCGTGGTCGCGGAGGGCGGCTGCCTCCGGTTCTGCCCGCGCCACCCGCGCCACCTCGTGCAGTTCTCGTCGGTGCGCGACGTCCTGGCCAACTCGCAGCGCGCGTTCTGGGCGCTCGACCTCGTCGCCGACACCGGCATGCGCGAGTCGCGCTACGACCTCGACGCGGCCGAGGCCGACGGCACGCTCGCCGCCGTGGCCTCGACCTACTCGCGCGAGAACGACGCGATCTACGACGGGATGTCGCGGCCGGGCGTCCGCGTGGTCAGCTTCGCGTCGATCCTCAAGCACGACAGCTTCCCGCTGGCCACGCTGCTCGATCGCCTGCTCGCGATCGGCCACTGGGGCATGGGCGGGCCGGTCGAGATCGAGTTCGCGGCCGACCTCGACAAGCGCGAGCTCGCGTTCCTCCAGCTCCGGCCGCTCGCGCTGTCGCACGAGATGATCGAGCTGGTGATCGGCGACGTCGAGCCGGGCAAGCTGGTGTGCCGCTCGAACCGCGTGCTCGGCAACGGCCGGATCGACGACATCCGCGACGTGATCGTCGTCGACCGGCTGCGCTTCGACCGCGCCTCGAGCCGCCAGGTCGCCGCCGAGCTCGCGCAGTGCAACGCCGAGCTCGCCGGCCGGCCGTACCTGTTGATCGGCGTCGGGCGCTGGGGCTCGGCCGATCCGTGGCTCGGGATCCCGGTGACCTGGGAGCAGATCTCGGGCGCACGCGTGATCGTCGAGGCCGGGTTCGCCGACTTCAAGGTCACGCCATCGCAGGGCACCCACTTCTTCCAGAACCTGACGTCGTTCAACGTCGGCTACTTCACGATCAACCCCGACGCCGGCGATGGCTTCGTCGACTGGGACTGGCTCGCCGCCGCGCCCGCGGTGCGCGAGACCGCCTACGTCCGCCACCTGCGATTCGACCGGCCCGTCCTCGTCAAGATGAACGGCAAGCAGGGCGAGGGCATCATCTGCAAGCCGTGATGCGGCCCCGGCTGCCGCGCGATCACGGTGGCGGCGGCAGCTCGCCGTTCATGGCCACCGACGACATCACCGCGCTGGCCTGGTGCAGCATGACGTCGACCCGCGGCAGCGTGGTGAGCAGCGGATGGACGTGGCCGAGCACCGCGGCCACCGGCGGCCCGATCACCACCGGGGACACGGTGTAGCGCTCGAGCTCGATCCAGCGGAGGATCGCCAGCAGGTCGGCCGGGACGGTCTCGTTGTTGCCCTGGACCGGCACGCACATCTGGCGAGGCGACGGTGCGAGCGCGGCGCGATGGCCGCCGAGGCCGGCGAGCGCGGGGTCGAGCTGCTTCAGGCTGACGCCGAACGTGGGCTGCGAGCCGGGATCGACCGCGTAGCACTCCAGCGCGATCCACCGGAGCAGCCGGAGCACCTCCGGCGCGACGACCGAGCCGCTCTTGACCACGGTGACGCACAGCTGGACCGGCTGGATCAGCGCCGCGCTGTGCGCCGGCAACGTCGCCAGCACCGGGTTCAGGTGCACCAGGCTCAGCGGCGCCGGGCTCGCCAGCGGCGCGGCGTCGATCCGGTAGCACGCCAGGTCCGCGTGCTGGAGGAACGGCAGCGCGGTGGGATGCGGCGACACGCCGTTCTTCTGCACCGGGACGCAGGTCTGCACCAGCTCGCGCACGGTGACATCGTGGCGGCGCAGGCCGAGCTGGAGCATCACCGGATCGAGCTGCGCGAGCTGGAGCGACAGGTTGAGCTCCGGCCCCGGGGTGTCGAAGCACTCGAGATCCAGCCCGGACACCAGCGCGCGGGGCCCGGGCAGGACCAGCGGGGGAGCGCCGCCGGCGGGCAGCTCGGCGATCGGCTCGGTCGAGCCGGCGGCAGCTCCGCCGGGAGCCGCGAGCGCCACGACGCTCGGTGCGATCGCACCGCCGAGCACGACCGCCGCGAGCGCGAGCGTCCCGGGGGGTGGTCGGCGCGGTCGCGCGATCGCTGCCGTCATGTCTGCTGTCCACGATAGACGAGCGCGGCGCCGGCGGTGAGCGCCGAGATCCGATATCACGCACTCCGCACCGTCAGCGAAATCCCCACATCGTTGTGTGGGATATTGGCATCTACACTGCGGTGGTGGTCGCGGCCCGGCGGACGCCCGGATCCGCAGCATGACGCGGCGGCGGCGACGTCGCAGAGGCAGCCGCGACCCACCCGGCGACGCGGCGCGGGTGTGCGCGGCGCGTCCGGGTTGTACGTCGCGATGCTACCGTGGCGGCAGCGAGCTCAGGGCGGCGGCGGCACGGCGCCGTTCTTGGACACCGGCACCATCAGCGCGATCGCCCGCGCGAGCGTCACCGGCACCCGCGGCAGCGTGGTGAACAGCGGGTTCAGGTGGCTGAGCACGACGTTCACCGGCGGAACGCTCACCACCGGCGACGCCGCGAACTTCTCGAGATCGATCCACCGGATCACGCCGAGCACGTCGTCCGGGATCGCCTGGCTGCCCTTCTGGACCGGCACGCACAGCTGGCGCGGCTGCGAGACCAGCGTCATCGGGTGGACCGGGATGTTGCCGAGCTGAGGATTGAACTGCTTGAGGCTGACGGTGAACGTCGGGTGCGCGGTGATCGGCGCGTCGTAGCACTCGAGATCGATGAACTGGACCAGCCGGAGGACGTCGGGCGTCGGGATCACGCCGTTCTTGGCGACCGGGACGCACAGCTGCAGCGCCTGGCGCAGCGAGAACGTGTGCGCCGGCAGGTTCACCAGCACCGGGTTCAGGTGCTTGAGCGTCAGGGTCGGCGGGTTGGCGACCGGCGGCGTGTCGATCTTGTAGCACGCGAGATCGGTCTGCTCGATGAACGGCAGCGCCGCGGCCGACGGCGAGACGCCGTTCTTCTGCACCGGCACGCAGGTCTGCACCAGCGCTCCCACCGTCACGACGTGCGCCGGCAGGCCGAGCTGGAGCAACACCGGATTGAGGTGGCGGAGCGGGACCTGCTGATTGAGCGCCGGTCCGGGCGTGTCGTAGCACTCGAGATCGAGCCCCGACACGAACTCGTTGGGTCCCGGCAGCGCGGGCGCCGTTGCGGAGGTGTCTGCGGGCTCGGTCCCCGGCTGGGCCAGCGCCGTCGAGCTCGGCCCGGCGACGAGCCCTGCGCCGAGCGCCGCCGCGATCGCCGCGATCCTCGTACTTGCCAATACGCGCGAAGACATCATGAGTACCGTCCTTCCGCGCGCACCATAGACGAACCGCCGGACCCACCGCGAGACGCGACAGCCACGATCATGCGCAGTGCAGCCAATCACTGCACCACCAGTACATCATTACACCAATACGCGGTATCTGCGGCGATGCCGTGGCGGGAGTGTCACCGATTGGTTTTTGATAGTCAGTCGATCCCGCGCGGCCGCCCCGGCAACGCGAACCGCGGCGAGTCGTCCGGCGTCGGGATGTGGGACATCGCCCGCAGCGCGACCGGAAGCTGGCCGGTCCACACCGGCACCGCCAGGTCCTCGGGATCGTCGACCGGCCCGCCGGTGCGGACCTTGGCGCTGGCCTCGTCGATCGGCAGCGCGAGCACGCGCGTGGCGTGCAGCTCCTTGGCGCTCGGCGGACGCACCAGCTGCGCCCGGTCCGGCGAGAACCGCTCGACCAGCGCGTGGAGGAACGCGCGCTTGTCGGCCTCGGCGGTGACCTCGCGCGCGCGGCCGAGCACGATCACCGAGCGGTAGTTCACCGAGTGATGGAACGCCGAGCGCGCGTAGACCAGGCCGTCGAGAATCGTGACGCACACCGACAGCGGCGCGCCCCCGGCGCCGACGTCGAGCATCCGGCTCGCCGCCGCGCCGTGGATCATCAGCTCGCGCTCCCTGCGGACGTAGGCCGTCGGGATCACGAACGGGTGGCCGTCGTGCACGAACGCGACGTGCGCGACCAGGCCGGCATCGAGGATCGCGAACACCAGGTCCGGGTCGTACGAGGCGCGCTTCGCCATCCGGCGGACCGTCGAGCGCTGCGATGCGGGCTCGAACGTGGGCTTGTCCATGCCGCCAACATGCTAGATATCTGGTGGGGCAACAACATCCAGATCCGAGAAACCCGACCCTCCAGCATGCCACGCACCACGCTCCATATCCGGCCACCGGACGCCGCGCTCGCCGCGCCGCTGTTCGCCCAGATCGCCAACGCGATCACCGAGCAGATCCGCGGCGGCCGTCTCGCCTCGGGCGACGTCCTGCCCGGCTCGCGCGCGCTCGCCCGCGAGCTCGGCGTCGATCGCGACACGGTGATCGCCGCGTACGGCGACCTCGAGGCTCAGGGCCTCTTGACCACGGTGCCGCGGACCGGGACGGTGGTCGCCGATCCGCCGCGCGGCGCCGGCGTGCAGCGCGGCCTCGCCCGCCAGCTCGGCTACGCGATCGACCCGGGACCGCCCGCGTTCACACCCCACCCCGATCCGCCGGGCGCGATCGTGCTCGCCGCCGGCGTGCCCGATCTGCGGCTCGTGCCGGGCGAGCTGATCGCCCGGGCCTACCGCCGCGCGATGCGGCGCCACGCCGCCGACGTGCTCGGCTACTCGACGTCGACCGCCGGCCACGTCCGGCTGCGCACCGCCCTGGCCCGCCTGGTGCGCGACGCCCGCGGCATCGCGGCCACCGCGGACGACGTCATGATCACGCGCGGCAGCCAGATGGCGCTCGACCTCGTCGCCCGCGCGATCGTCCGGCCCGGCGACGTGGTGTGCGTCGAGGCGCTCGGCTACCGCCCGTCGTGGCGCGCGCTCGAGCGCGCCGGCGCGCGGCTGGTCGGCATCCCGGTCGATGCCGGCGGCCTCGACGTCGACGCGCTCGCCCGGACCTGCGCCCGCACCGCGATCCGCCTGCTCTACGTCACGCCGCACCACCAGTATCCGACCACCGCGGTGCTCACGGCAGGGCGCCGCGCCCGGCTGCTCGCGCTCGCGCACAAGCATCGCTTCGCGGTGCTCGAGGACGACTACGACCACGAGTTCCACTACGAGGGCCGGCCGGTGCTGCCGCTCGCGACCATGGACCCGCACGGGGTCGTGGTCTACATCGGCACGCTGTCGAAGATCCTCGCCCCCGGCCTTCGCCTGGGCTTCGTCGTGGCGCCGCGGCCGCTGATCGACCGGCTCGCCCGCGAGCGCTACCTGGTCGATCGCCAGGGCGACCACGCGCTCGAGCTGGCGATCGCCGAGCTGATCGAGGACGACGAGCTCGGCCGCCACACTCGCAAGATGCGCCGGATCTACCACGCGCGCCGCGACGCCCTCGCGACCGCACTGCGCGACCAGCTCGGCGATCGCATCACGTTCCACGTCCCGACCGGCGGCATCGCGCTGTGGGTCGAGACCGCTCCCGGCCTCGATCCCGATCGCTGGTACCGGCGCGGCCTCGATCACGGCGTCGTGTTCCAGCCCGGGAGCGCGTTCAGCCTCACCGGCAAGCGCGTCGCCGCGGCCCGGTTCGGCTACGGCGCCTGCACCGAGGCCGAGATCAAGCTGGCAGTCCGCCGGCTCGCCCAGTGCGTACATTGATTCGTGTCTTTGCTTGACAGCCGGTCGGCCCGCGGGCTAAGTACGTCTCGACAACTGAATAGATGTCTTGGGTGCCCGCAAGGGCATAACAGGGAAGTCCGGTGCAATGCCGGCGCGGTCCCGCCACTGTAAGTGGAGAGTCCCCTCCAACGTCCACTCGACTCGTTCGTCGGGGAAGGCGGAGGGTGCGATGAAGGTGCTCCCTTCAAAATCCACGAGCCAGAAGACCTACCCAGGGCATCGGCGTTAACTCCGCGTGGAATCGGAGGAAGCCGTGAGCACGCGACAGCGTGGCATTGCGACCTTCCTCGGAGAGGTCGATCCGTATGCCCACCGTTGCCACCGAACAGCGAACCAGCGGGCCACCGCTCGAGCGGCTCCACCGCTACCTGGAGCGGCTCGCCGGCACCGGGTTCTACGGCAAGGTCATCGTGTCGTTCCAGCACGGCAAGATCCACGACATCAAGGTGGAACAGACCAAGAAGCTCGAAGAGCTGTAATCGTGTCGTCATAGCACGAGCCGGTCCGGCTCGCGGGGTCGTCGAGGAACTCGAGCCCCGGTGAATGGCAATAACGCCGTTCGCCGGGGCTTTTTTGCGTGGTCATCAACTATGAATCAGCTCAGATATATCGCAATCCCCATCTCCGCCTCCGTGATCGCAACCCTGGCCGCCGGCTGCGCGAGCACGCCGGGCGCTCCGCCGGACCTGGTGAATCGCGCCTACATCATCAGCCGCGACTCCGATGATCTCACGGTGATCGACCTCGATCGGCTCGAGATCGTCGGCCGGGTCCACACTGCCGGGGTCGCCAACCACATGGCCGAGCTGAGCGCCGACTTCACCAAGCTCTACGTCGACTCCGAGTCGACCAACGAGAGCATCGTGGTCGACGCGACCCGGCTCGAGGTGATCAAGCGGATCCCGACGGGTGACAGGCCGACCCACGTGTCGCTCAGCCGCGACGGCAACCTGCTCGCGGTGGTCAACGAGTACAGCGACACCGTCTCGTTCATCGATCCGGCGACCGACACCGAGATCAAGCGGCTGTCCGGATTCTTCACGCCGCACTTCGTGCGGTTCGCGCCCGACGGCCGCTCGGCCTACGTCGCCAACATCGGCGCGTTCCACGTCACGCGCGTCGACCTGGCGTCGCTCGAGATCGCCGAGCACATCGCGCTCGACGGGTTCTCCGGGCCGCCCGGCGTCACGCCGGCGCGCGGCGAGACCGGGTTTGCCGACGTGCAGATCGATCCGGACGGCACGCTGTACGCGGCCCACAACGCGGCCGCGCGCGTCCTGGTCTACGACACCGTGGCGCACCAGAAGGTCGCCGAGCTGCCCGTCGGGCCGACGCCGTGGATCGTCTACGCCCAGCACCCGTTCGCCGAGCTGCCGCGCCGGCCGCTCGTGCCGTCGTTCGGCGACCAGCGGGTGTCGGTGATCCGCCGCGCCGCGCCGGCCATGACGGTGCCCGCCGGCGACATGCAGAGCTTCGGCGTGAACTACTCGCCGCTCGCGCCGGACAAGGCGTTCGTGATGAACCGCGTGCACCAGAACATCACCGTGGTCGACACCGCGCTGGGCACGGTCACCGACGTGATCCCGACCGGCGGCAACACCGAGACCGCGTCGACCACCGCGGATGGCAAGTGGATCGTCGCGACGGTGTCGGGCTCGAACCAGGTCATCGTAATCGACGCCAAGACCGACCAGATCGTGAAGACGTTCAACGACGTCGGTACGTATCCGTGGAGCGTGACGATCCCGCTCGGCCAGAACTACTGCCACTGAGGCGGATGATCATGCCGCCCTGGATCGCCCTCGTCGTGTCGCTCGCCGCGGCGTGCTCCGCACCGCCGGCGCCGGCGGCCGGGCCGGCCGGGCGCGTGGTCAGCCTGCACGACGTGACCACCGAGCTGGTGGTGGCGCTGGGGGCAACCGATCGCCTGGTCGGCGTGGCCGAGCCGGTCGAGGTCGGATCCGAGGTCACCGCGGCGCTCGCCGGTGTGCCCCGGGTCGGCGATCTCGAGTCGATCCTTGCGGTGCGTCCGGCGATCGTCGTCGGCCTCGCCGTGGTCGCAGCGCAGGATCCCGAGCTCGTCGCGCGCCTGCGCCAGGCCGGCGTCGCGGTCTACCTCGCCGAGCCGACGACGCTCGACGACGTGTTCGCGCTGACCCGCGAGCTCGCCGCGCGGATCGGATACGCCGCCGCCGGCGACGCGCTCGCCGCCCAGCTCGAGCGCTCCGCCGCAGCGGCCGCCGCCCCGCCGCCCGGCGCCGCGGGCCAGCGCGTGCGGGTGTTCGTCTACGACTGCTGCGATCCGCCGTTCACCGCCGGCCACCACACCGTGCTCGACGACCTGATCCGGCGCGCCGGGGGCGACAACGTGTTCGCGGACCTCGCCGCGGGCTGGACCCACGTGTCGTGGGAGGCGGTCGTGGCCCGCCGGCCCGAGCTGGTGGTGATCCACGCCTATCACCAGGACGGCCAAGGCGAGGTCGCCGACAAGCAGCGCGCGGTCCGCGCGATCGCCGGGCTCGCCGGGCTGCCGACCGTCGTCGTGCCGCTCGGCTGCTCGCTCGGCGGGCTGCGCAGCCTCGAGGGCCTGGCGCGGTTGCGCGCAGCGATCGGAGCCGGCGCGTGAGGCCGGGCGCGAGAACCGGCACGCGCTCGCCGGGCGCACACGCACCGGGCACGTCGGGCACGGGCACGTCGGGCACGGGGACGTCGGGCACGGGGACGTCGGGCACGGGGACGCCGGGCATGGGGACGCCCGGCATGGGTACGCCCGGCTCGCCGAGCACGCGCTCGCCGGGCACGCATGCCCCGGGCACGCCGGGCACGCGCTTGCCGGGCACGCGCTCGCCGGACACGATCGTCCTGGCGTGCGCGCTGGCCTGCGCCGCCGTGGCGATGCTCGCGATCTGCGTGGGCTCGACCGGCTGGCGCTCGCCATGGGCATGGAGCGCGATGATCGCCGAGCTCCGCGCGCCGCGCGTGGTGCTCGGCGGCTTGGTCGGCGCCGGGCTCGCGGTCGCGGGCGTCGCGATGCAGGCGGTGCTGCACAACGAGCTCGCGGATCCGTACGTGCTCGGCGTGTCCGGCGGCGCGTCGGTCGGCGCGGTCGGATCGCTCGCGCTGTGGCCCGGGATGCCGCCCGGTCCCGCCGCCGCGATCGGTGCCGCGGGGGCCGCGCTGCTGGTCCGCGGCCTCGCGCGCGGGCCGTACGATCCGACCCGCGTGCTGCTCGCCGGCGTCGCGCTCGGCTCGGTGCTGGCGAGCGCGACCGGGGCGATCCTCGTGCTCGCGCCCGCAAGCCAGCTGCTCCGCTCGGCGACGAGCTGGCTGTTCGGCGGGCTCGGCACGCCACGCTGGTCGGCGCTGATCGCGCCGGCGCTCGCGGTCACCGGCGCGACGGCGTGGCTGTCGGCGCAGGCGACGCGGATCGACCGGATCACGCTCGGCGCCGACGTCGCCGCCGCGCTCGGCGTGAACGTCGCGGGGCTGCGCCGCCGCCTGCTCGTCGTGGCCGTGGTGCTGACCGCGATCGCGGTGGCCGCGGCCGGCATGGTCGGCTTCGTCGGGCTGATCGCGCCGCACGCCGCGCGCCGGCTGGTCGGTGCGCCCCACCGCCACCTGATCGCGCTCGCCGCGCTGCTCGGCGCGCTGCTGGTGATGGCCGCCGACGCCGTCGCGCGCACCGCGTTCGCGCCGCGCGAGCTGCCGGTCGGCCTGGTCACGGCCTCGATCGGCGGCCCGGTGTTCCTGTGGCAGCTCCAGCGGGGGCCGCGATGATCCCGGTCGTCGAGGCCGTCGTCGAGGCCGCCGGCGTCGCGGTCGGCCGCGGCGGCCGGCCGGTGCTCGCCGGCGTCCACCTCGCCGTCGCACGCGGCGAGCAGCTCGCGCTGGTCGGCGGCAACGGCTCGGGCAAGACCACGCTGCTCCGCGTGCTCGCCGGGCTCGACCGTCCGCTCACCGGACGCGTGCAGTGGGCCGGCGGTCCGCTGCCGCACGGCGTGGACCGGGTGCGCCGCGTCGGCGTGGCGTTCCAGGCCGAGCTCGCATCGCGGTTCACCATCCGCGACCTCGTCACGCTCGGCCTCGCGCTGGATCGTCCCCCGGCTGCGGCGGAGCGGCGCCTGGTCGATGACGCGCTGGCACTGGCGGCGCTCGGCGCGCTCGCCGACCGGCCGTGCACCGCGCTGTCCGGCGGCGAGGCCCAGCGCGCGGTGCTGGCGCGAGCCCTGGTCGCGCGGCCCGGCCTGGTGCTACTCGACGAGCCGACGAACCATCTCGACCCTGCCGGCCGGGCGATGGTCCAGGCGCTGCTCGATCGCCTGCGCGGCACGGTCGCCGTGGTGATCGCGACGCACGAGCTCGGGCTCGCCGCGAGCTGCGACCGCGTAGCGTTGCTCGCCGACGGCCGGATCGCGGCGCTCGGCGCGCCGGCGGCAGTGCTCACCCCGGACCAGCTCGCCGCCGCGCTCGGCGTCCGCGTGCGGCGGCTCGATGATCCGGACGGCGGTCCGCCAGCGTTCCGCATCATCGGCGCAAGCCGCGCGCGCGACGAGCACAGCACCCCCGACGAGCACAGCACCCCCGGCGAGCACAGCGCCCCCGACGACCTCCGCGCGCCCGCCGAGCACAGCGAGGTCGCGGCATGACCACCGGCGTCCTCATCGTCGGCCACGGCAGCCGCGAGCCGGCCGCCAACGCCGAGCTCGAGGCGGCGGTGGCGCGCTACCGCGAGGCGCGCCGCGATCTGGCGATCGCGCACGGCTATGTCGAGCTCGCCACCCCGGCGCTGGGCCCGGCGCTGCGCGCGCTCGCCGACCGCGCTGATCACGTCGTCGCGCTGCCGCTGTTCCTGTTCGCCGCCGGGCACACCAAGAACGACATCCCGCTGGCGCTGCTCGAGGCCCGGCGCGACCGGCCGGGCGTCCGGTTCACCGCGGCGTGCGCGCTCGGCGTTCACCCGCGGCTGATCGAGATCGCGTTCGACCACGCCCGGCCGGCGCTCGACCGCGCCCGGGTCCCGGCGAGCACCGCGGTGATCGTCGTCGGTCGCGGCGCGAGCGATCCCGACGCCAACGGCGACTTCTGCAAGGTCGTTCGGCTGTTCGGCGAGGGCCGCGGCCTGGGCTGGGTGGTCCCGAGCTTCCTCGGCATCACGCGGCCGAGCTTCGAGGACACCGCCGAGCTGATCGCGCGCGCCCGCCCCGAGCGCATCGTCGTCGTGCCGTACCTGCTGTTCGGCGGCCGGCTGATCGCCCGGCTGCGCACCCAGATCGCGAGCTTCCAGGCGCGCTATCCGTGGATCGCGATCGAGCTCGCGCCGCACCTGGGCTGCGACGATCGGCTATTCGGCGTCCTCGACGAGCGCGTCGGCAACGCGATCCGCGGCGACCACGCGCTGCCGTGCGACACCTGCCAGTATCGCCGGCCGATCGCCGGCATCGCGTCGCAGGTCGGCGGCGTCCGCGCGCTGCTGTGGAGCCTGCGCCACAGCTTCACGCATGCCCAGGCGATGCCGCACGTCCATGCCCACCGCCCGCTCGCCAAGCACGTGCTGGTGTGCGCCAACGCCGACTGCGCGGCGCGCGGCAGCGTCGCGCTGCTCGCCGGGCTGCGCCGCCGGATCAAGGACGCCGGCCGCGAGCTCGACATCCGCGTCACCCGCACGTCGTGCATGGGCCGGTGCGGCGAGGGCCCGACGGTCGCGGTCTACCCCGACGGCATCTGGTACCGCGGCGTGACCGAGGCCGATGCCGCCGAGCTCGTCGACGACCACCTGCTCGGCGACCGGCTGGTCAGCCGGCTCGTCGACAACATCCTTTCGTGAGAGGAAGCCATGGCTTGCCACGAGATCGCAGCGCTCCGCCTCGGCCTCATGACCGTGCTCGGCCACGACGACCCCGCCGAGCGCCAGCACGAGCTCGCCGAGCTCGGCGACGGCGCCGACCGGCCCGGTCCGCTGCGCGCGATGTGCCAGGCCACCGACCTCGGCGCGCTCAAGCGCTGCTACGAGGCGTCGATCGCCGCGCTCGAGCACCGCGTCGCGATGACCTCGGCCGACGACCCGGGGCTGCCCTACCTGCGCACGCTGGTCGTGCTCGCGCGCAAGGTCGAGCTCGATCTCGGGCATCAGATCGACGGCCTCCATCACCTCTATCGCGACCTCGAGGCGATGCACGACTTCGTCCACGAGATCTACCCGGCGCCGGAGGCCTGACCGAGATGGCCACCGCCAGGACCGCCCGCGTGGTCGATGCGCAGACGATCGGCGCCGGCACCGGCACGCGCGTGCTCGAGCTCGAGGCCGCCGAGCCGCTCGGCTTCGTCGGCGGACAGTACGTCATCGTCGACAGCGGGCTGACCCTGCCCGGCGGCAAGGCCGCCAAGCGCGCGTACTCGATCCTGTCGAGCGACGCCGATCAGCGGCGGTTCCAGCTTGCGGTCAAGCGGATCCCCGGCGGGCCGGTCTCGGGCTTCCTGCACCAGCTGCCGGTCGGCGCGGCGATCGCGTTCAGCGGACCCTGGGGCAAGCTGGCTCCGCGCGACGGCGCCGCCGGCGCGACGATCGTCCTCGCCACCGACACCGGGATCTCGGCCGCGCTCGGCCTGATCCAGGCGGCGCGGTTCCGCGCGCTGTTGCCCGATGCCGTGCTGATCTGGCTCCAGGTCGCAGGCGAGGACTTCTTGCCCCCGTCGCTGGTCTGCGCGCAGATCCCGGCGAGCTGCGGCGAGGTCCGGTTCGCCGCGCTGCCGCCGATCGGCCACCCCGAACGGGTGCCGCACGCGCGCGGCGTGCTCGCGGAGGTCATGGCGAGCCGGCCGATCGCCCAGGCGTTCAGCGCCGGCGATGGCGCGGTCAACTACGCGGTGCTCGACGACCTCGTCGCCGCCGGGATCCCGGCGACCCGCGACAGCGTCGAGTCGTTCTTCAACATGCCGAAGAAGTCGGCGGCACCGGCGCCATGACCGAGGCCATCCTCCATGGACCGCGTTCCCCCCAGAGATCGCAAGGGCCTGCGCACCGGGTTCACGACCGGCGCGTGCGCCGCGGCGGCGGCCAAGGCGGCGACCCGGTGCCTGGTCGCGGGCACGAGGCTCGCCGAGATCGAGACCACGCTGCCCAACCGGACGCGCGTCACGTTCGCGCTGCAGCGCTGCGATCGGATCGGCGACCGCGCGATCTGCAGCGTGATCAAGGACGCCGGCGATGACCCGGATTGCACGCACGGCGCCGAGCTGGTCGCCGAGGTCGAGCTGCGCGCCGAGCCCGGCGTCGAGATCCGCGGCGGCGACGGCGTCGCCACGGTCACCAGGCCCGGCCTCGGCCTGCCGGTCGGCGATCCGGCGATCAACCCGGTGCCGCGCCGCAACATCACCGACATGGTCGAGCAGGAGCTCGCGGCCGGCGCGCACCCGGGGGCGATCGTGACGATCAGCGTGCCCGGCGGCGAGGTCATGGCGCGGCAGACCACCAACGCGCGGCTCGGCCTGATCGGCGGGATCTCGATCCTCGGCACGACCGGCATCGTCCAGCCGTACTCGACCGCGGCGTTCAAGGCCAGCGTGGTCCAGGAGATCGACGTCGCGGCGACCGGCGGGCTCGCCGAGCTGGTGCTGACCACCGGCGGCAAGTCGGAGCACTACGCCATGCAGCTCCGCCCCGATCTGACCGAGCAGGCATTCGTCCAGGTCGGCGACTTCATCGGCGTCGGCATCCGGCAGTGCGCGCGGCGCCAGATCGCGCGCGTCGTCGTCGTCGGCATGATCGGCAAGCTGTCGAAGATGGCCGGCGGCAAGCTGCAGACCCACGTCGCCGGCTCCGAGGTCGACCTCGGCCTGCTCGCGGCGATCGCGGCCGAGTGCGGCGGGGCCGAGCCGCTGGTCGCCGAGATCCGCGGCGCGAACACCGCGCGCCACGTGCTCGAGCTGTGTCGCGCGGCGGGGCTGGTCACCGTCACCTCGCGGATCTGCGAGCGCGTGGTCGGCCACCTGACCCGCCACGCCGGCGGCGCGCTCGCCGTCGAGGCGTACCTGGTCGATTTCGGCGGCGCGCTGCTCGGTCGCTACCCGGAGGCCACGACATGACCGATCCATCTCGAGACCAGCGGCGATCCGAGCCGAGCCCGGACGTGCACCACGACATGCGCCAGATCACGGCGCTCGGCCGCTCGATCGAGGACCAGAGCTTCGCCGTGATCGATCGCGAGGCCGGCCCCCACGGCTTTGACCCCGCGGCGTGGAGCGTGGTCCGCCGCGTGATCCACGCGACCGCCGACTTCGAGCTCAAGGAGCTGGTCCGGCTCCACCCCGACGCGATCCGCGCCGGCGTCACCGCGCTGCGCGCCGGCTGCCCGATCGTCGTCGACGTCAAGATGATCGCGGCGGGCCTGAGCGAGGACCGGCTCGCGGCCTACGGCTGCGCCGTGTGGTCGTTCATCTCCGACGACGACGTGATCGCCGCCGCGCGCTCGGCCAACTCGACGCGCGCGATCGAGGCGATGCGCAAGGCCCACCGCACCGGCGTGCTCGACGGCGCGATCGTCGCGATCGGCAACGCACCGACCGCGCTGCTCGAGCTCGTGCGGCTGGTCCGCGACGACGGCGCCCGGCCGGCGCTCGTGATCGGCGTGCCGGTCGGCTTCGTGTCGGCGGCCGAATCCAAGGACGCCGCGCTCGAGCTCGCGCTGCCGTTCATCGTGGTGCGCGGCCGCAAGGGCGGCAGCCCGATCGCCGTCGCGATCTTGCACGCGCTGCTCGCGCTGTCCGCCGAGGTGCAGCCGTGACCCGTGCCGCGCCAGACGACGCGCACGGAGGCGGCGGGCTCGGGGCCGGCCTACCCGCGCTCGAACGGGGCACGCATGCCGGAGCGCTCGAGTCGGTCGGGTCTGCCGTGCCGCTCGGGTCTGCCCCGCCGCTCGGGTCTGCCCCGCCCGTCGGGTCTGCCGCGCCCGTCGGGTCTGCCGCGCCGCTCGGGTCTGCCGCGCCGCTCGGGTCTGCCGCGCTGCTCGCGCGGCCCGGGCGCCGCGCGGTATGCCTGGTCGGGATCGGCGACGACGGCTGCGCCGGGCTGACCAGCCGCGCGCTCGGCGCGGTGACCCGCGCGCAGGTGCTGGTCGGCGGCCGCCGCCAGCTCGCGTTCTTCCCCGAGCACGCCGGCGAGCGGATCGCGCTGACCTCGGACGTCGCGGCGGTGCTCGATCGCGTCGCCGAGCTCGCCGAGGATCGCAACGTCTGCATCCTGGCCTCGGGCGATCCGCTGTTCTTCGGCATCGGCCGCCGCGTGCTCGAGCGGATCGGCGCGGACCACGTCGAGGTCATCCCGCAGCCGAGCTCGATCCAGCTCGCGTTCGCCCGCGCCGGGCTCGCGTGGGACGACGCGGCGGTGATCTCGCTGCACGGCCGGCCGATCGAGGGCTGCGTCGCCCGGCTGGCGCGCCACGCCAAGGTCGCCGTGCTGACCGACGACGAGCGCTCGCCGGCGCGGATCGCGGCGCGGATGCTGGCGTACGGCGAGACCGCGTGGCGGGCGTGGGTCTGCGAGTCGCTGGGCGGGCCCGGCGAGCGGGTGCGCCGGTTCACGCTCGGCGATCTCGCGGCCGCGACCGACGTCGCGCCGCTCAACGTGCTGGTGCTCGAGCGCAGCGATCCGGCGTGGCGCCCGCCGCCGGCGATCCCGTTCCTGCCCGAGGACGCGTTCGCCCGGCGGATGCCGAAGCATGGCCTGATCACCAAGCGCGAGGTCCGGCTGATCTCGCTCGCCCAGCTCGCGATCCGGCGCGACAGCGTGATGTGGGACATCGGCGCCGGCTCGGGCTCGGTCGCGATCGACGCCGCGCGGCTGGCGCCCGAGGGCCGGAGCTACGCGATCGAGGTCGACCCCGAGGGCGCGGCGATCTGCGAGGACAACGCGCGCGCCCACGGCACCGACAACGTGACCGTGATCTGTGGCCGGGCGCCCGAGGCGCTCGCCGCGCTCGAGACTCCCGACGCGGTGTTCGTCGGCGGCAGCAAGGGCAGCATGACCGCGATCATCGAGGTCGCGCTCGACCGCCTGCGCCCGGGCGGCCGGCTGGTGGTCAACGCGATCACGCTCGAGAACGCCGGCGAGACCTACCGGGCGCTCCGCGCGCGCGGCCTGGTCCCCGAGGTCACGCTGCTCCAGGTCGCGCGCGCCGAGCCGCTCGCCCACTACCTGCGTTACGAGGCGCTCAACCCGATCCAGATCTTCGCGGTCACCCGACCGGAGGCCACGTGACGCCCGCCACCCTGTACGGCGTCGGCGTCGGCCCGGGCGCGCCCGACCTGATCACGCTGCGCGCGCTCGCCGTGCTGCGCCGCGTCCCGGTGCTCGCGCTGCCGCGCGGCAACGATCACGGCGCGTCGATGGCGTGGCGGATCCTGCGCCCGGTGCTCGGCGACGTGCCGGGCCAGGAGCGCCTGCTGCTGACGTTCCCGATGGCCAAGGACCCGGCGCGGCTCGCGCCCGCGTGGGATCGGGCGTTCACGGCGATCGGCGAGCGCCTGGCGCGCGGCCAGGACGTCGCGTTCGCCACCGAGGGCGATCCGTCGCTGTACAGCACCTTCATCTACCTGGCGCGCGAGGCGCCGCGGCGCTGGCCCGGCGTCGCGATCGAGATCGTGCCCGGCGTGTCGTCGGTCACCGCCGTCCCCGCGGTCACCGGCGTCCCACTCGCCGATGGCCAGGAGCGGATCGCGATCGTGCCCGCGACCTACGGCCTGGGCGACCTCGCCGATCTGCTCGCGCGGTTCGACACGATCGTGCTGATGAAGATCGGCGGCGAGATGCCGCGGATCATCGCGGCGCTCGACGCCGCGGGCCTGCTGTCGCGCGCGGTGTACGTGTCCCGCGCGACGATGGCCGAGCAGCGCGTCGAGCGCGATCTCCGGGCGCTGCCGCCCGGCCGCGAGGACTGCTTCGCCATGGTCGTGGTGTCGCGCAAGGATCACAGCGGCTTCCTGGCCGGCGCGGTCCCGCTCCGGGAGGCGCTGGCGTGACCGCCGCGCGCAAGCCGTACGCGGTGTACGCGATCACGCGGCACGGCGTGGCGATCGCCGCGAGGCTGGCGGCGGCGCTGCCGGACGCCGACGTGTTCGTGTCCGACAAGCTGCGCGCAGACCCGACCGCCGGCGTGCCGTCCGGCGCCCGGACGCTGCCGCTGCCGATGGGCCCGTTCCTGGCGACCAGCTTCGCGGCCTACGATTGCCACGTGTTCGTGATCAGCGTCGGCGCGGTGGTCCGGATGATCGCGCCGCTGCTGGTCGACAAGAAGCGCGACCCCGCGGTGGTGTGCGTCGATGACGACGCGCGGTTCGCGATCTGCGTGCTGTCTGGCCACGTCGGCCGCGGCAATGCGTTCACCGATCGGGTCGCCGCCGCGCTCGGTGCCCGGCCGGTGATCACCACGGCGTCCGACGTCCGCGGCACGCTGACCGTCGACATCCTCGGCCGGGACCTCGGCTGGCAGCTCGACGATCCGGACCGCAACGTGACCCGCGGGTGCGCCGCGGTGGTCAACGCCGCCCCGGTCGTGTTCGTGCAGGAAACCGGCGAGCCGAGCTGGTGGCCCGAGGCCGCGCCGCTCCCCCCGGGCGTGTCGTACGCGACCTCGCTCGACGACGTCGACCCGCAGCGCCACGAGATCCTGCTGATCGCGAGCGATCGCGAGCTCCGCGACAGCCACCCGGCGCACTGGGCCAACGCGGTGGTGTACCGCCCGAAGAGCCTGGTCCTCGGCCTGGGCTGCGACCGCGGCGCCCCGACCGAGCTGGTGATGCGCGGGATCGCGACCGTGCTGGCCGAGCACCGGCTGTCGCCGAAGTCGGTCCAGGCGATCGCGACGATCGACAAGAAGCACGACGAGGTCGCATTCCGGGAGATCGCCGAGTGGTTCGGCTGGCCGCTGGTGTGGTTCACCGCCGAGCAGCTCGACGCGGTGCCCGGCATCGCCACCCCGTCGGAGGTCGTCAAGCACCACGTCGGCACGCGTGGGGTCGCCGAGCCGGCGGCGCTGCTGGCGGCGGGCGCGCGCGAGCTGCTGGTGCCCAAGCAGCGCTACACCGAGCCCGGCGCGGGGCGGGCGATGACGCTCGCGGTCGCGCGGATCCCGTTCCGCCGCCGCGGCGAGTCCGCGGCCGAGGTGACGCCATGACCGCTCCGCGAGGCATCCTGTACGTCGTCGGCATCGGACCGGGCGCCGGTGATCACACCACCCCGGCGGCGCTCGCCGCGATCCGCGACGCCGAGGTCGTCGTCGGCTACACGACGTACATCAAGCTCGTCCGCGCCCTGATCGAGGGCAAGGAGGTCATCCGCACCGGCATGACCGAGGAGATCGGGCGGGCGCGTGCCGCGGTCGAGCGCGCGCGCGGCGGCGGCAAGGTCGCGCTGGTGTCGTCGGGGGACGCCGGGGTCTACGGCATGGCGGGGCTGGTGTTCGAGGTCCTGCGCGCCGA
Source organism: Kofleriaceae bacterium (assembly GCA_036403075.1). Classification (GTDB taxonomy): domain Bacteria; phylum Myxococcota_A; class Polyangia; order Haliangiales; family Haliangiaceae; genus JABFXX01. The sequence continues at coordinate 2,253 of DASWRS010000142.1, read as the reverse complement.
CGGCTGGAAGCGCGGCGACTCACCCGAGCTCCGCATCGTGCCCGGGATGACCGCGCTGAGCTCGTGCGGCTCGCTGGTCGGCGCGCCGCTGGTCCACGACTTCTGCGCGATCTCGCTGTCCGACCTGCTGACGCCCTGGCCGGTGATCGCGCGCCGGCTCGACGCGGCGGCGGCCGCCGACTTCGTGATCGGCCTGTACAACCCGGCGAGCGGCCGGCGGACCCGCCAGATCGTCGAGGCCCAGGCGCTGATCCGGAGCCACCGCAGCGGCGCCACGCCGGTCGCGCTGGTCAAGAGTGCGTACCGAAAGCTCCAGCACGCCGTGGTCACCGATCTCGACCACCTGCTCGAGCACGAGATCGGGATGCTGACCACGGTGCTGATCGGCTCGAGCCAGACCTTCGTGTTCGAGGGCTACATGGTCACGCCACGCGGCTACACCAACAAGTACACCGAGGCCGGGGCATTGCACGCCGGCCAGCGCGCCGGCTACTCGCTCGTGCTCGGAGCGCCCGGCACGCCGGCGGCGGCGCCAGCCACGGAGATCGACTGATGGCGCGCGTCAGCCGCATCGCGGGCGCGATCATCGCCGAGACCGCCGGCGACCACTACCTGATCGGCAACCCCAAGCAGCCGTGCGACTGGCGCGCCGCCGGGTTCGAGCCGCCGGGCGAGCTCGACGCGCGGGTGCGGCCCGTCGTGCGGCTCGCGCGCTGCGGTGATCCGGTGCTCGCCGCCCCGGTGCTCGAGCTCGAAGTCGAGCTGGAGGGCGAGGCGCTGGCGATGCTGCTCGCCGAGCGGTTCGTGATCGCGCGGACCGGCTCGGTCAGCGAGCGGCTGTGGCGACTCGTGACCGGCCAGCTCGACGAGCTCGATGGCGAGCCGCACGGGACGATCAACGGGACGATCGACCCGCGCGCCGCTGTGATCTCGGCGCGCTGGCTCGGCGAGCTACCCGCGCCCGTCTGGCAGATCGTTCGCGACACGGTGCTTCGCTGCACCTGAAGGACCTCGCATGCGCGTCTACATCATCGGCGCCGGCCCCGGCGACCCCAGGCTCCTCACCCTCCGCGGCGCCGAGCTGATCGCGGCGTGCCCCGTGGTGCTCTACACCGGCTCGCTCGTGCCGCGCGAGGTGCTCGGCCACGCGCGTCCGGATGCGCGGGTGGTCGACTCCTCGGGGCTCACGCTCGACGAGATCGTCGACGTGATCATCGAGGCCCGCGATGCCGGCCATGACGTGGCGCGCGTCCACACCGGCGATCCGGTGCTGTTCGGCTCGACCGCCGAGCAGATGCGGCGGATGGACGCGCTCGGGATCGCGTACGAGATCATCCCCGGCGTATCGTCGTTCACCGCCGCGGCGGCGGTGATCGGGCGCGAGCTGACGGCGCCCGAGCTGACCCAGACCGTGATCCTGACCCGTGCCGAGGGCCGGACGCCCATGCCGCCGGCCGAGCGGCTCGAGGAGCTCGCTCGCCACCAGGCCACGCTGGCGCTGTTCCTCAGCATCACCCTGCTCCGCGACGTGACGCGCGCGCTGATCCCGTCGTATGGCGCCGACTGCCCCGTCGTCGTGGTCCACAAGGCGACCTGCCCCGATCAGCAGATCGTGCGCGGCACGCTCGACGACATCCGCGACAAGGTCCGCGCCGCGGGGATCCGGACCCAGTCGATGATCCTGATCGGCCGCGTCCTCACCGCCACCGGATTCGCGGAGTCGCGGCTGTACGCCGCGGACTTCACGCACGGCTTCCGGCGCGGCACCGGCCGCCGCGCGCGGCGCGACGACGCGACCGCCCGCGACGCCACCGCCCGCGACGACGCCACCGCCGATGCCACCGCTCACGACCCCGTCGGCTCCTCGGGAGGGCGGCCATGACGCGTGAGCCGCGGCGCGGCACGGTGTACCTCGTCGGCGCCGGGCCCGGCGATCCCGGGCTGATCACGGTCCGCGGCCGCGACCTGCTCGCCGCGGCCGACGCCGCTGTCCACGAGACCATCGAAGTCCGGGGAGGGCGGCCATGACGCGTGAGCCGCGGCGCGGCACGGTGTACCTCGTCGGCGCCGGGCCCGGCGATCCCGACCTGCTCACGGTCCGGGGCCGCGACCTGCTCGCCGCGGCCGACGCCGTTGCCCACGACGCGCTGGTGCCGCCGGCGATCCTCGCGCTCGCGCGGCCGGGCGCGGAGCTCGTGCCGGTCGGGCGCCGGCACGGCGGCGGGCCGACGTCGTATCGCCTCCACCCCGCGG
>DASWRS010000141.1:0-3534 GCA_036403075.1 Kofleriaceae bacterium | reverse complement strand
GCCCGCGGGCGGCCCCGGCGGTGCAGCCCGGCGACACCGCGAAGCCGTCCGGCCAGGCTGCGACCAAGCCGTCCGCCGCGGCCACTGCGAAGCAGCCCGCCGCCAAGGGAGGCTCGCGATGACGCACCGTCCTCGCCGCTCGCTGCGCGCGGTCTCGCTGCTCGCGCTCGGCATCACCGTCGGGCTCGGCCTCGGGCGCGGCCGCGACGCACACGCGCAGCCCGCCGATCCCCAGGCGCCGCCGCCGGCGCAGCCCGCGGCCTCGGCGCAGCCGGCCGATCCGCAGCCCGCGGCCTCGGCGCAGCCCGCGGATCCGCAACCGGCGCAGCCGGCGGAGCCCAGGGGCGTGCCGCTCGGGACGCCGAACGGTCCGGGCATCGGACAGCCGGTCCGGCGGCCGATCCCGGTCAACGTCAACCCGGTCCAGCTCTCGCCGCGGGAGAAGGAGCAGCTCCGCGACATCGAGGCGGAGTACGAGCGCTTCGTCGGCGCCGCCGGCGAGCACGATCAGCGGATGCGGGCGATGGCGCGGCGCGAGTACGACACCCGCACCGGCGAGCTGCAGAAGCGCTACGCCGACCGGATCGCCAAGGCTGAGGCCGATCGGGTCCGGCGCCACGGCGACACGGTCGCGCTGCTCGAGAAGTTCCTGAAGAACCACCCGAGCCACGAGCAGTTCACGCCCGACGCGATGTACCGGCTCGCCGACCTGTACCTCGATCAGGCCGACGAGGACGTCGAGGCCCAGCTCGCCGCGCAGGAGAAGGCGCCGGCCGACGCGAACACGCCCGACGCCGCGGCGCTGGTCGCCGACTACTCGAAGTCGACCGCGCTGTGGCAGGACATCCTGACCCGGTTCCCGAGCTACCGCCAGACGCCGTCGACGCTGTACCTGCTGGCGTACTACGGCAAGTCCAAGGACGAGCGCCGGTCGCTCCAGGTGTTCCTCGCCCTGGCGTGCGCCAACAAGTACAAGTGGAACGATCCGGCGACCAGGCCGCCGAGCCGCGAGGAGGCGCTCAAGCGGATCGAGCGCAAGGACCTGCGCGACCCGTACGCCGACTGCACGCCGTACCCCACCGCCGACCCCGAGCTGGTGCGCCACGCCTGGATCCGCGGCGTCGCCGACTACCACTTCACGATCCCGGGCGAGCTCGACGAGGCGATCGCGGCGTACCTCAAGGTCGCCAACGGCGGCAACGAGTCGCGGCTCTACGCCGAGTCGCTCTACAAGCTGGCGTGGAGCTACTACAAGCGCGACCGGCTGAGCGACTCGATCCGGCGGTTCGACGACAGCGTCAAGCTCTACGACGCGATCATCGCGTCCGGCGGCCAGCCGCCGCTCGAGCTGCGCGAGGAGTCGATCCAGTACATCTCGGTCGCGTTCACCGATCCGTGGGACGGTGAGACCGAGACCAACCCGACGCGGTCGTTCGACCGCGCCCGCGCGTTCTACAAGGGCCGCGAGAACGAGGGCCACGTCCGCGACGTCTGGGTCGCGCTGGGCAAGGCGTTCACCGAGCTCCAGGCCTGGGACCAGGCGATCGACTCCTACCGGACCGCGATCGGCCCGCCGTGGGAGCTCAATCCGGCCAACCCGGTGGTCCACCAGGAGATGGTCAACGTGTTCGAGGCCAAGGGCGACAAGTTCGCGGCCGACGCGGCGGCCGCCGAGCTCGCGACCCGGTACGCGCCGGGCACGGCGTGGTACGCGGCCAACGAGAAGGACCGCGAGGCGATGGACAACCAGCGCCGGATCGCCGAGCGCGCGCTGTACGCGGCGACCCGCAACACCCACGCGGCCGCGACCCAGCTGCGCAAGGACTACGAGGCCTCGGCGAAGAAGGACCCGGCCGCCAAGCAGGACTATCTGGCGATGTATAGCAAGGCGATCGAGCTGTACCGCCAGTTCATCTCGACCTACGCCGAGTCGGACTACGTCTACGAGTTCAGCTTCCTCGAGGGCGAGGCGCTGTACTGGAGCGAGCGCTACCCCGAGGCGATCGCGCAGTACAAGTGGGTCCGCGACCACCGCGACCTCGGCACGGCGTACTACATCGACGCGGCGCGCAGCGTGGTGCAGTCGTACGAGGCCGAGGCCCAGCGCGAGGTCGACGCCGGCCGGCTCCAGCCGCTCAAGGTCCCGACGGTCGCCGAGCTCAAGGCGCTGCCGCCGCCGTGGCAGCCCCAGCCGATCCCCGAGATCTACGTCGAGCTCCAGGCCGAGTACGACAATTACCAGAACATCGTCGCCGACCCCAAGGCGGCGCCGCAGCAGGGCATCAACGCCGCGCTGATCAGCCTGGCGTACTTCCACATGGACGAGGCGGTCCGCCGGTTCGGCAAGGTCATGGACCGGTTCTGCGGCTCGGAGGAGGCCGGCAAGGCCAAGGACGGCATCCTCGCGATCTACGAGGCGCAGGCCAACTTCGACGCGATCGAGGCGACCAACAAGCGGTTCATTGCGGCGCGCTGCGGCGACGAGAAGTCGATCCAGCTCGCGCTGTCGCAGAACCGCTCGCTCAACTTCTCGCGCGCCGACGAGCGCTACAAGAAGGGCGAGTACGCCGCGGCGGCCGAGGCGTTCTACCGGTTCTACAAGACCGCGGCCGACAACGATCCCGACCTGCCGGTCGCGCTGTTCAACGCCGGCGTCAGCTACAAGCTCGCCGACAAGCCCAAGACCGCGATCGCGCTGTTCAAGGAGTTCACCGAGAAGAAGCAGCGCAGCTTCCAGGACAGCCCGTTCTTGCTCAAGGCGATGGGGCTGCAGGCGGCGAGCTACCAGGCCGCGTTCGACTACGACAACGCGGTCAAGACCTACCTGGCGCTGTACGACACCACGCGCAAGGCCAAGCGGATCGGCATCAAGGCGCCCGAGCCGCTGCCCGGCGAGAAGCCGCAGACCCTCGATCAGATCGGGCTCGACGCGCTGTACAACGCCGCGCTCGCGTCCGAGCTCAACCGTGACTTCAAGAAGGCGGTCGAGCTCTACACCCAGTACGGCGCGATCGAGCCCGATCGCCGGCGCAAGGACCGCGCGCTGTGGTCGATCGCCGGGATCTATCGCCAGCAGGGCGACATCAACGCGATGACCGACGCGCTCGATCGCTGGCGCGCGCGCTACGGCCGCGACGCGGGCAACGAGGACGACTTCGTCCAGTCGTTCTACGACACCGCCGCGGCCAACAAGAAGAAGGGCCGCAACGCCGCCGCCCGGGCCGCCGGCCTGGCGACGATCGACGCGTGGAAGGCGCGCGGCTCGATCAAGAACAGCCGCGGCGCCAAGCTCGCCGGCGAGTGGCAGCTCCAGCTCGCCGAGGACTACTACGCCGCTAGCTGGGAGCCGTACCAGCTCAAGACCGCGGCGCGCACCGCCGCCGAGGCCAAGGCGCAGGCCGCCCAGCTCGACCGGCTCAAGGTCGCCACCGAGGACAAGTACCTCGCGCTCGATCCCTACGGCGTCGTCGAGTACTCGATGGCCGCCAAGGTCCGGTTCGGCGACATCCAGTACGGCGCGGCGCAGAAGATCGC
>DASWRS010000140.1:0-3964 GCA_036403075.1 Kofleriaceae bacterium | reverse complement strand
CCATCGCCGAACAGCACGGTCACGTCGCGGCCCGCCGTCGAGACATCGAGGCCCGTCGAGTGGACCTCCGAGCCGATCACCAGGACGTGCTTGAACGCACCGGTGCGGATATACGCGTCGGCGATCGATAATCCGTATATGAAACCGGTGCACTGCTGCCGGATATCGATGCAGGGGATCTCCTTGAGCCCCAGCGCGCGCTGCACGAACACGCCCGTGCCCGGAAAATTGAAGTCCGGTGACAGCGTGGCGTAGATGATGAGATCGATGTCCCGCGGCTCGAGCCCGGCGCGCTCGATCGCCTGCCTCGAGGCGGCCGTGGCGAGCGTCGCGCCGGTCTCGCCCTCGACGACCCAGCGCCGCTCCTCAATGCCGGTGCGCTCGATGATCCACTCGTTCGAGGTCTCCATCACCGTCGCGAGCTCGTGGTTGGTGACCACGCGGGACGGCACGCTCATCCCGATCCCCAGGAGGCGGCTACGATGCATCATCGTCACCTGGTACCACGACGCCCCGGATGCGATCGAGGACCACGGCGACAGGTCGGCTGACTCGCCGCGTCAGGGAACGCGGACGGTGTCACGCACGAGATTCCTTCGGACCGACGCGCGCGCCGGCGTCACACGTCGAGGTTGCGCACGTTCAGCGCATTCTCTTCGATGAACACCCGGCGCGGCTCCACCAGATCTCCCATCAGCTTGGTGAAGATCCCATCGGCGGCCTCCATCTCCTCGACCTTCACCTTGAGCAGGTTGCGCTTGGTGGGATCCATCGTCGTCTCCCACAGCTGCTCGGCGTTCATCTCGCCCAGTCCCTTGTAGCGCTGGATCTGGAGTCCCTTGCGGCCGAGCTCCTCGATCACCGTGGCGATCTCGTCCCAGTTCTCGATCGGGCGTGGCTCGTCCGCGTGGTGCTGCAGCGACACCGGCTCGCTCAGCGTGGCGCGCAGCTCGGCGCTGATCCGGCGCAGCTCGACGAACTCGGCCGAGCGCACGGTGTCGGAGTTGATCACGGTGGCGCGCCGGATGCCGTGCACGCCGGCCGGGAACCGCAGCTCCCACGTGCCGTGCTCGACGTCCTGCTTGTACACCGGCGCGGCCTGGCCGACCTCCCCGTGGCGGCGGGTCACCTCGGCCATCACCCGGGCCTCGATCCGCTCGAGCTTGTCGCGGTCCTTGAGGTCGTCCTCGGACAGCCCGACCTCGGCGAACTGCGCCGTGATCCGGCCATCGCTGCGCTTGTCGAGCTGGGCGCGCAGCCGGCGCGCCTGGCTGATCCGCTTGACCAGCGCCACCAGCTCGGCGTCGGTGATCGGGCCCGCGGACCCGCGATGCAGCACGGTCTCGTGGCACACGCTGTCGAGCAGGTAGTCCTCGAGCGCGCCCTCGTTCTTGAGGTACAGCTCGGTCTTGCCCTTCTTGACCTTGTAGAGCGGCGGCTGCGCGATGTAGACGTGGCCCTTCTCGAACAGCTCGTTGAAGTGGCGGAAGAAGAACGTCAGCAGCAGCGTCCGGATATGGCTGCCGTCGACGTCGGCGTCGGTGTTGCACGCCGCGATCCCGCCGAAGCCACAGATGAAGTTCTCGTCGTCCGCGACCGAAAAGTCGTAGACCTGACCGTTGGTGGCCGCTACCTCGGTGACCGCGGTGATCGGCAGGGTCATCAGATCGCCGTCGAGCGGCTCGAAGCTGCGCGCGGCGTACCGCGGACCCTCGTGACCCGACCGTGCGAGCGCCGCGGCGCCCGGCAGCCCGTCCCAGACGGCGCGCAGTCGGGCGAGGTCGCCCGGGAGCTCGACCGCGATCGTCCAGCCGCCGCCGTCCGCGGTCGCACGCGCCTGCGTGGTCCCGACCGCGCCGTACGATGACAGCAGGTACCCCAGCCCGCTCGCGAGCTCGCGCGATGCCGCGGTGAGCTCGAGCCGGCCGGACGCGAACCGGTCGGGCGTGGCGCGCCCGGCGCACAGGATCCCGCGCAGGAACGCGGCGCGGAGCTCGTCACCGACCGTCCAGACCAGGTCGGGCACCACCCGCCGGGCCTCGGCCTCGCTCCGGTCGCCCCGGTCGCCCGCGTCGCCCCGGTCGCCGAGGACGCCGCCTGCCCGGGTCACCGCCTGCCACGCCAGGGTCGCGATCCGGTGGTGCAGCTGAACCTCTCCGGTCCGCGGCAGGACATCGCACGCGTGCGCCGGCAGCCCGAACACCCGCGCGAGTCGCTCCGCCAGTGCGGCCGGATCTCCCACGCCGCCCGGCCGGGTCGCGAGCCGGATCCCCTCGACCAGGCCGCTCGATCCGCTCGCGACGTAGCCGCCGATCAGCTCGAGGAGCTCGGCAGTGACCGCGACGTGGCGCGCGATGCCGAGCTTGCCTTCGCGGGCCGGAGCGAGCTCGAGATCGGCGCGGTCGGCGAACCAGTCGAGGTCCTCGCGCTCGAGCGCGGACAGCCGCACGTGGTCGCGACCGACCCTGCGATCCGCCGCGGCGTCGCCGCGCACGGGATCGTCGTCGCACAGCCGCGCCAGCCGGCTCGGCCCGAGGTGGACACGCGGCATCACCGAGGCCGGATCGACGCCGATCGCGACCAGGTAGTGCGCCAGCTGCGCCTCGGTGGGCCGCGAGGTGCCGGCCTCCCAGGCCGCGAACGTGCCGGGCTGCGTGATCCCGAGCAGCTGACAGAGCTGGCCACTGCTGATCCGCGCCGCGCGACGCCACAGCGCGAGCTCGTGGCGCACCTCCGCCGGCAGCTCGACCCGAGGCGCCGTCCAGTGCGCGGTGGCCAGGTCGGCGCCGGCGAGGAGATCGACGAACCAGGCCGCGACCGCGGGGCCGCGCAGCCAGACCGCCGCGGCCGCCGTGGGATCGGCATGCAGCGCGCGCACGAGATCGATGCGCTCGGGCGCCTCGGCCGGCAACCGGATCCGGCGCGGCGCGACCACGCGATCGCCGACCCGCAGCTCGTCGCCGCGCTTGCGGCGAACGGCGCCGCCCTCGTGCACGAACACGCTGTGGCTCGCGGTGACCCGGAGCGATCGCCCGACCGCGGTGTGGATCTCGTAGAGCGGCTCGTCGATCGGGTGCCGGAGCACGCCCTTGATCGGCCGGAACCGCACGGCATGGTCATCGACGCCGAAGCACAGCACCTCGCCGAGATCGCCGGCGGAAGCGATCCGCCGGGCGACCCCGTGGTCGTCGGCATCGACGCCGATGAGGGCGCGGTCGATCAACTCGCCGATCTTGACCAGCGTCACGCCGCCGCGGCCGCGCACGAACACGTGCTCCTCGGCATCGACGCTCATGATGATGATCTTGTGGTAGCGCAGCTTCTCGAGATCCTTGGCGTCGCCGACACCGGTCCCCAGCGCGGTGATCAGCGTCGTCAGCTCCTGTGACGACAGCATGCGATCGAACCGGACCTTCTCGACGTTCAGGATCTTGCCGCGCAGCGGCAGGATCGCCTGGAACTGTCGGCTGCGGCCCTGTTTGGCCGAGCCGCCGGCGCTCTCGCCCTCGACGATGAAGATCTCGCTCTTCTCGGGATCGCGCTCCTGGCAGTCGGCGAGCTTGCCCGGCAGCGAGGTCAGCTCGAGCGCGCCCTTGCGCTGCACCATCTCGCGCGCCTTGCGGGCAGCCTCTCTCGCGCGCGAGGCCACGACGGCCTTGTTGATGATGTTGCGCGACTCCTTGGGGTGCTGCTCGAGATACTGGCCGAGCTTGTCGGCGACGACGGTCGACACCGCGGTCGCGACCTCCGACGACACCAGCTTGTCCTTGGCCTGGTTCGAGTACTTCGGGTCGCCGACCTTGATCGACACCACCGCCGACAGGCCCTCGCGAAGGTCCTCGCCGGAGAGGCCTTCCTTGGTGTCCTTCAGCAGCTTCTTCTCGACCCCGTACGCGTTCACGGTGCGCGTGAGCGCCTGGCGGAAGCCGGTGACGTGCGCGCCACCGTCCTTGTTCTTGATGTT
>DASWRS010000139.1:0-39250 GCA_036403075.1 Kofleriaceae bacterium | reverse complement strand
GGCAAGGTATTCGCGGATCGCTATCATGTCGAGGTGATCACGACTCCGACGCGGGCGCGCCATACTCTCGCGTACGTACTTTCGAACTGGAGAAAGCACGGCGAAGATCGCGACGGCCAGGCAAGCACGTGGCTGGTCGATCCGTTCTCGACCGGGATCCTGTTCCCGGACTGGCAGGAGCTACAAGACAAGGCCTTGATGTGGCCGATTCGAGAGACCTATGATCCGATGATGGTATTTCGACCGAAGACCTGGCTACTGGCAGAGGGCTGGAAGCTCGTAGGAGGCCCGATCAGCGCGCGCGATGTGCCCGGTAAACGGCGCTGAACGAGGCAGTCGCGTGCGCGAAGCGCGGTGGAGGCACCCACGCACGGTGCGCCGAGCAGGCAGTATTGACCGATGCATCGTGGAGGCCGAGCAGGCCGCACTGCACAATGCAGTCGCGTGCTCGACACGGCGTGAAGGCCCATCTGCGCATGGGATGCCGAGCAGGCGGGCCGAACGAGGCAGCCGATGGCCGGCCCGAGGATGCCGAACAGGCGGGCGATCGCGGGAACAGCGAGATCTTCATGTGGAGAGCGAGAGAAATCGGGGACCATCGGTGATCGGTTAAGAAACGATCTCGTTTCGCGGGGTTGCCCACCGTCGGAGCCGTCGACGATCGGCGGTGCGGCTGGTGCACATCGCGGGGCCGGACCGGCCGGAACCGATCGCCCGGCGCTGCGTGATCTCGACGGGCAGGACTCCGCGGGGCCGCGAAGCGATCGAAATCATGGCGTTCTTAACCGATTGCCGATGAGTCGGCGGCTGAGGCCGTGGCGGTGGCTCGCCGGCCGGGGACGCAGGGCAACTGGCTGCCGATTGGATTCGCGAATCGCCGCGTTCCGGCCTACGGTAGGGCCATGGCCGAGGGGCACCCCGAAGCGGCGGCGCGGTTTGTCGCCGACGACGAGCGGCTGCACTGGCACGACCAGGCGGTGTGGTGGGTGCGCCAGAAGCGCGACACGGCGTCGGCGGCGGTCGCCGACTGGGAGGCACTGCGCACGGCCGCCGCCGGGATCAAGCGCCACGCGCTGTCGCGGCTCGCCGAGTACCTCGCGGAGTTCGAGCAGAACGCCACCGCGATGGGCGCGCGGGTCCACTGGGCGCGCGACGCGGCCGAGCACAACGCGATCGTGCACGGGCTGCTCGCCGAGCGCGGCGTGACCCGGCTGGTCAAGTCCAAGTCGATGCTGACCGAGGAGTGCAAGCTCAATCCGTACCTCGAGGCGCGCGGGATCGACGTGGTCGACACCGACCTCGGCGAGCGCATCGTCCAGCTCGCGAAGGAGCCGCCGAGCCACATCGTGATGCCGGCGATCCACCGCAAGAAGGAGGAGATCGGCGAGCTGTTCCACATCCACCTGAAGACCGAGCGCGGGCTGGCGGACCCGACGCGGCTGACCGAGGCGGCGCGCCACCACCTGCGCGATCGGTTCCTCGCGGCGGATGCCGGGCTGACCGGCGTCAACTTCGCGGTCGCCGAGACCGGCGCGGTCGTGGTCTGCACCAACGAGGGCAACGCCGACATGGGGACGTCGCTGCCGCTGCTGCACATCGCGTGCATGGGGATCGAGAAGATCGTGCCGCGCGAGCGCGACCTGGGGGTGTTCCTGCGGCTGCTGGCGCGCTCGGCGACCGGCCAGCCGATCACGACGTACACGACACACTTCAGCGGGCCGCGCGCCGGCGGCGAGCTCCACATCGTGATCGTCGACAACGGCCGCAGCGACACGCTCGGCCGAGAGGCGCTGCGCGACTCGCTGGCGTGCATCCGCTGCGGGGCGTGCATGAACACGTGTCCGGTGTACCGGCGCAGCGGCGGCCACAGCTATCGCTACACGGTGCCCGGGCCGATCGGCTCGGTGCTCGCGCCGCAGCGCGATCCGGGCCAGTACGCGACGCTGCCGTTCGCGTCGACCCTGTGCGGCTCGTGCGCCGACGTCTGCCCGGTGCGGATCGATCTGCACCACCAGCTGCTCGCGCTGCGCCAGGACCTGGCGCACAAGCGGCTGGTGTCGTGGCAGAAGCGGCTGGTGCTGCGGATCGCCGCGATGGTGCTGGCGTGGTCGGGAGCCTACCGGCTCGCCGGCTGGCTGGCGCGGCGCGTGCTGCCGCGGATGCCGCGGTGGCTCTTGTACGTGCGCTGGAACGTGTGGGGCCGGCAGCGCGAGCTGCCCGCGATGCCGCGGCACAGCTTTCGCGCGCAGTACCGGAGGCGGCGTGGCAAGTCGTGATCACATCCTCGCGGCGCTGCGCCGCCATGCACCCCCGGCGGTCACCGCGCCCGATCTCGCCGGGCTCGGGGTGACGTTCGCCGATCCGGTCGCGCAGCTCGCGCTGTCGGTGGTCGCGGTCGGCGGCGCCTGCGTGCGGGTGGCCGATCTCGCCGCGGCCGACGCGGCGGTCGCCGCACTGCCCCAGGCAGCGGCGGCTCGGCGCGTGGTGTCGCTGGTGCCCGGCGTCGGGCGGCCGACGCTCGATCTGGCCGACGTCGCCGACCCGCACACGCTCGCCGACCTCGACCTGGCGATCGTGCCGGGCGAGCTCGCGGTCGCGGAGAACGCCGCGGTGTGGGTCGAGGGCCGCGCGCTGCCCCACCGCGCTGTGTTCGTGATCACCGATCACCTCGTGCTGGTCGTGCACGCGCGCGACGTCGTGCACCACATGCACGAGGCCTACGAGCGGCTGGCCGGACGGCCCCGCGGCTACGGCCTGTTCATCTCGGGCCCGTCGAAGACCGCCGATATCGAGCAGGTGCTCGTGGTCGGCGCCCAGGGCGCCCGGACCTGCACGGTGGTGGTCGTCGGCGGCGCCGCCACGGAGTAGCGCGAATCGGCGCCGAACCTGAGCGGTCGACCGCACTGGCCATGTGGCCGCGGGCGAAGCTATACACGCAAGATCGCAGTGACCGTATCGCCGATGGTGCCGGCTCCCGCGACGCCGGTGGTTCCGGATCGGGAAGTCTGCTGGGCGTACGCTAGGCCGCCGCCGCCGCGGCGAGGATCTCCGCCACGTGCATGACGCGCAGCGGACGCCGGTCGCGCTGGATCAGCCCGTCGAGGTGCATGAGGCACGACATGTCGACCGCGGTGACGATCTCGGCGCCTGCTCGCTCGTGCGCGGCGAGCCGATCGCGGCCCATCGCGCAGGACACCGCGTCCTCGGTGACCGCGAACGTCCCGCCGAAGCCGCAGCACTCGTCGCTGCGCACCGGCTCGACGAGCTCGATGCCGTCGAGCCCGGCGAGCAGCCGGCCGACCTTGTCGAACCGCGGGATCCGGCGCTCCGAGCCGCTGCCCAGCCGGAGCTCGCGCAGGCCGTGGCAGCTGTGGTGCAGGCCGACCTTGTGGGCGAACCGGCCCGATGCGTGCTCGAGCTCGAGCACGTCGGTCAGGAACTCGCACAGCTCGCGCGTCGAGCGCGCCAGGCGATCGAGCCGCGCGCGCAGCTCCGGCGACGCCCGGTCCCCGATCAGCGTGCGGTAGTGGACGCGCACCATCGACGCGCAGCTCCCCGACGGACACACGACGTGCTCGTGGTCGCCGAAGATCCGCGCGAACCGCTCGATCAGCGGGATGGCCGCGTCGCCGCACCCCGAGTTCGCCATCGGCTGGCCGCAGCAGGTCTGGTCCTCGGGGTAGTCGACCTCGACGCCGAGGCGCTCGAGCAGCTCGACGGTGGCCATCCCGACCTGCGGGTAGCACTGGTCGACGTAGCAGGGGATGAACAGGCCCACCTTCACGCAAGCTGGATCATCGCGCCCGCGCCTCGAAGGTTACAAGCAGCTCACGCTGCATAAGTCGCTGAAATAAAATTGCAAAAGCAGGCAAATAGCCGGCAATCTTTACGTACGTAAAAATACTAGATACAAGCATGTAGATTGAGCGGCGGCATTGTGGACAGACGCTGGGGGCCGGCTCCGATGAGCCCGAGGGCGGATGGGAGTGCGTTCGTTCTAACATCAGCCTACATCAGCTGTCAGTATCCTACTTGGACGCTGTGGCGCTGCTCGCGGCGCGAGATCGATCGGCCCGTCCGCCGACACCGCCGCCGTGGACACGTGTTGAACCAGCAGCGCTGCTGGCAACAGACGCGCGCGGACTGTGTGCGCTTCGTACGTCAACCAGAACAGAGGAGCTCGCGATGAAGATCAGGACCAAGGTTCGTGCTGGACGCGATTGCGGCGGTGGCGGCGGCACGGGTGGAACGGTGATCTGGATCTGAGCACCTGCCGGTGCTGGTGAACAACACGTGAGGAGACGTGTGCCGTCCGGCTCGTGTGCGGTGCTCGTGGAGCACCGAGCTCGCAGCCGCCGGCTCGCCTGCACCGGCAACGTGCTGACCAGCAGTTCTGCTGGTCGATAGCAGCGTGCATTCCGCACGCTGCTCCGTAACTCGAACAAACACAGGAGCTCGAAGATGAAGATCAAGACCAAGGTTCGTGCGGGCCGCGATTGTGGCGGCGGCACCGTCATCTGGATCTGACGCGCGATCGGGGCACCGTGTGCCGGTGACCACCAGGCGGCGATCTGGCCGCCTGGCGATCGAATCACAGCGTGCAATTCAGCGCGCTGCTCCGTACTCGAACAAACACAGGAGCTCGAAGATGAAGATCAAGACCAAGGTTCGTGCTGGCCGTGATTGCGGCGGCGGCACCGTCATCTGGATCTGACGCGTGATCGGGGCACCGTGTGCCCCGGTGACACACCACGCGGCTGCTTCGCCGCGTGGTGAGATCTGAATACGCACCCTTCCGGCCGGTTCTCCGACCGGACGGGCAACGTGTTGCCTGCGAGCGGCCGCGTGCAGCTTTGCACGCTGCTTCTGTTCATCAACCCGGAGACAAGGAGCTCGAACATGAAGATCAAGACCAAGGTTCGTGGTGGTGGCCGTGATTGCGGCGGCGGCAGCGTCATCTGGATCTGACCGTGTTCGTTGACCGACGAGGATAGCCCTCGAGCGGTCGACCACGGCAAGCGCAGAGCCGGGCCCGAGCTTCGGCGCCCGGCTCTGCGGCTTTTCATGCACTGCATCATTGACTTGTGCAGACAATGCAAACGTGACGGACGCCACTCGATTCCAGGGATAACGTACTTACAAGCTCGCTATCCGTGAGAGCGCGTTCCGCCATCCGGATGGACAGCTATTCTTCTGAGAGATCTCCAATACGCGATTCTGCCATCAACAAACCGTTGCGTATGCGATCGAACTAGTTATATTCAGCTCGCTTGAGTGGCGGCATCCCGGAAAACGAATCGAGCTGCCCGGTGAGCGCGGCCGACGCGCCCGATTCGGCCGACGCGGCCGACGCAGGCCTCGGGCCGACGGAGCGGCTGTTCATCCCGCATCGAAAGCGGCTGTCGCACTCGTACGTCACCAATGGCGACGGGGTGCGGGAGCTGCGGATCGACTACGGAGTGAAGGAGATCTCGTTCGACGAGGAGCGGCTGTTCCCGTTCGCCGAACGGCTCGTACGTGAGCTGTCGTTCACGGGCGAACAGGCTGTCACCTGGGGACCCGGCTACGAGTGGGACGAGCTCCGGCCGATGCTCGAGGCGCTCGTCGAGGAGGGGATCCTCCGGCGCGGTGAACAGATCGATGACCCGCGCGGCGGTGGCCTGGTCCCGTCGAAGCTTCCGCCGTCGGTGTGCCCGGAGCCACGGTTCTGGACGCACGCCGAGTGCGAGGCGATCACGCGCGATCTGACCGGCCGCGCGATCGAGATCGGCCACCTCGAGGCGTTCGTCGCCGTGTTCCGCGTCGCCCACCCGGCGCTCGACGCCGACGGCCGGCAGGTCGGCGAGGGCAACGTCTATCCCGGGAAGCTGCGGCTCGACCGGGACACCGAGTGGCGCGTCTGTCAGTACTCCGGGAGCCGCTATCGCGACGATGCGCCGATGAACGTGACGGCGCTCCGGGCGATGATCAAGCACTGGAAGCCGATGATGGCCACCCTGCTCGAGGTCCGCGCCGAGCTCTCGGCGCGGCTCGGGCTGACCCGACTGCCCTGGACGATCGGCGAGCTCCATACCCTGTCGTGCGTCGTGCTCGGGCTGCCCGCCTACCAGCTCCAGAAGGCCGGCGGGGTGTCGCCGCAGCCGCCGCTGCATCCGGTGCTGTCATCGCTGTTCCGGATCACCGACGGCATCCGCATGGTGACCTCCGCGATGCTGTTCTCGATCGAGCACACGCGGCGCGCCGACGAGCCGCTGACCGCGGCCGAGCTCTACGACCACACCGAGCAGAACGGCGTGTTCATCGGCAAGACCGGCGTGTGCGCCGGGCCCAAGCCGCTGGTCGACGAGTTCCTCGCGACCGCGGTCGACGCCGCGCCGGCCGAGGGCATCGCGGGGCTCGCGCTGCCGGCCGAGGTCCGCGAGCTCCTGGCGGAGCTGCCGGCCGCGGTCGACTACGGTCTGCTCGGGCTGCAGACCTGGGGCGTGTCGCTGTCGGCCTGGCTCGCGATGGCGCGGGCGTACCGGGCGCTGCTGACGATCTTCGAGGCGACCGGCGAGGGGTACGCCCGGCTGCGCGAGCGCCTCGGCTACGACTTCCGCGGCTTCGAGAAGCTGCAGATCACGCTGCCCTACGATCAGGACGTCCACCTCAAGTTCTACCAGGACGCCTACGAGCGGTCATGGCGCGCCGTTCGCTCGCCGGTCGGGCCGCCGACGCTGGCCGAGGCGATCGCGGTGGGACCGGAGCTGGCGATGCACCGTGCCGCCGCCGACCGGCTCCGCGCCGTCCTGCCCGAGCGGCTGTCGCGCGGCGAGCTCGTGGGCTCGGGCCGCGCGCCGGACGTCGAGAGCCTCGTCGGCGTCCTGGTCCAGTACCTGCGCGAGGAGCAGGCGATCCTGGCCGCGACGGAGCGGATCCAGGAGGCGATCAATCGCCTGCTCGATCGGCCGCGGCCCAGACGGCCGCTCAGCGTTCGAGACCTTCGCGCGAACTACTTGATGGTCCCCGGGATCAACGCCTTTCCGTACGTCTTCGACGTGCTCGAGGACGAGCTCGGAATCCGCGTCGACTGCACCGCGCACGCCATCGAGATCTCCGACCGGAGCGTCAGCTAGCGCCGGCCGGTAGCCACGTGTTGCGCCAGTCACGGCACTGGCAAGACAGCGGCGGGTATTTCCGCACGCCGCTTCGCATCACCCACACAGAGGAGCTCGATATGAAGATCAGGACCAAGGTTCGTGCTGGCCGGCTCTGCGGCGGCGACGTCTGGATTTGAAGCGACCGCCCGATAACCCGCGAAGTTGACAAGGAGATCGTCATGAAGATCAAGACCAAGGTTCGTGCTGGCCGTGCCTGCGGTAGCGGCGACGTGATCTGGATCTGAGTCCAGCCCGCCGTGTCCGACCTGGCAGTGCGCATCCGCTCGCTGCCGCGCTTCCATCACACAAGAGGAGCTCGCCATGAAGATCAAGACCAAGGTTCGCGCCGGTCGTGACTGCGCCATCTGGATCTGATTCCAGATCGCAGTGACCGGCTCGGGAAGGATCTCGAGCCGGCCCTGTCGCGATGAGGAGAGCCGGCCCGATCTTCGGTGTCCGGCTCTTCGCTTTTGGGCTCGGCGCTCGCTCAGCGCAGCGCCGGCACCAGGCGATCGAGCGCCTGCGACAGCCTGGGGAGCGATGCCGCGAAGCACAGCCGGAGGTGGCCTTCACCCGACGGGCCGAACGCCGCGCCGGGCGCCAGGCCGACCCGGGCACGCTGCATCAGCTCGACCGCGTACGCGAAGCTGTCGGTGACGCCGTCGACCCGGAAGAACGCGTAGAACGCCGAGCGCGGCCGCGGCAGCCGCACCCGGGGCAGCCCCGCCAGCCGGTCGTAGACCAGCTCGGCGGCCTCGGCGTAGCGGCGCACCAGCCGCTCGACGTAGTCATCGCCGTGGTCCAGCGCCGCGACCCCGCCCCACTGCACGAACGTGGTCGGATGCGAGATGTTGAACTCGGTCATCTTCTCGATCGCGACGTTGAGCTCGGGCGGCGCGACGATCCAGCCCAGCCGCCAGCCGGTCATCGACCAGCTCTTCGAGAACGAGTTGACGATCACCACCGGATCGTCGGGCGCCGCGAGCGTCATGAACGAGGTCGCGTGGCGCCGGCCGTAGACGATGCGCGCGTAGACCTCGTCCGCCAGGATCCAGATGCCGCGGGCCCGCGCGTGGTCGAGCAGGCTGCGCAGCTCGTCCTCGCTCGCCATCCAGCCCGTGGGGTTACTCGGTGAGTTGACGACGATCACCCGCGTGGTCGCGTCGCAGGCGTCGACCAGGCGATCGAGATCGAGCTGCCAGGAGCCGTCGGGCTGGACCTGGAGATCGACGTGGCGGACCTGGGCGCCCATCGCGGCGATCGCGTTCTCGGCGTTGGGCCACACCGGCCCGATGACGACCGCGCTGTCGCCGTGCCCGACCAGGCACTGGACCGCGATCATCAGCGCGTTCATGCCCGACGCGCTGACCACGATGCGATCGAGGTCGACCTCGGTGCCGTAGAGCCGGTGCAGGTAGCGCCGGATCGCCTCGCGCAGCTCGGGGAGGCCGCGGTTGGGGCCGTAGAACGTCTCGCCCCGGCGCAGCGCTTCGGCCGCGGCCTCGCGGATGAACTCCGGCGTCACCTCGTCGCCCTCGCCGAACCACAGCGGGATCAGGTCCGCGATGCCCTTGCCCGCCAAGGTCACCTGGCGGATGCGCGAAGCAGGCAGCTCCAGGATGTTTCGTCGGATCGGGGCCATTGCGGAAAATGTACACGAGACCAGCGGCGCGCGACCGCCGGCGCGAGCGAAGCGCGGCCGGGATACCGGACAGATCGGGCCTCGCGGTGACGTCACAGCGCCCCGCCCGGTCGCGGTGCCCCCGCGCATGCGACATGCGCTGCGGCATCACCGCCGCGATCCGCCGGCCGCTGACACGCGCGGCGAGAGCTCCACTCACAGCCGCGCGGCTGCAGCGAGCGACACGGCGCGTGCGACACACGGCGCGTGCGACATCCCGTGCGGCGCGCCGCCGCGCTCGACGCCACCGCCGGCGGGCTCCGGCGCCGCACCGCGACTCGCCGTGCAGCGAGCTGCAGGCTCGAACATGAATATCGCTACTGGGATTTATGAGCAGCGACACCGACGAGGCCGCACGCGCCTCATCGCGATCGACGTCGTCATGACAAGTCAGGGGTCTACGCCCACACGTCATCTCCATAAATGGCAATTTGACGTGGAGATCGGAGCCCGCCATGACCAGAATGAAGACCATCGCCTGTAGTGTCAGCTTGATCCTCGCCGGCGTCGCGCCGGTCGCGGCCGACAACAACCCGCCCCGGTCGCTGCGCATGCGTGCGAGGCCGGCGCCCGGCTCGCACTGGTCGCCGGTGCGCTGGGCGAAGCGGATCGCGCAGGCGCAACCGGCGCCGGACCCGCCCCCGGCCGGCGGCGATCCACCGGGACCGGCGGCGGCGCCGAGCGAACCCGGCACCGCCGCTCAGCCGGACCAGCCCACCCCCGAGCCCGGCCAGCCGGCCCCGGCCGCGGAAGCCGGCCAGGTCTCGGCGCCCGCCACCAGCCTGTCCGACGAGGAGCTCGCCAGGCTCGCCGAGCAGGAGGCCAAGACCGAGGTCATCACCGTCACCGGCTCGCTGATCGGCCGCAAGGAGGTCGACTCGCCGTCGCCGGTCTCGGTGGTCGACAAGGAGAAGCTCGACAGCGCCGGGATCACCAACGTCGGCGACATCCTGCAGAAGGTCCCGGCCCAAGGCAACGCGATCAACGCCCAGAACAACAACGGTGGCGACGGCTCGACCCGGATCAACCTGCGCAGCCTCGGCACCAACCGCACGCTGGTGCTGCTCAACGGCCGCCGCGTCGTGCCCAGCGGCACCGGGGCCGATGACTCGGTCGACTTCGGGACGATCCCGCTCGCGATGATCGAGCGCGTCGAGGTGCTCAAGGACGGCGCCTCGGCGATCTACGGTTCGGACGCGGTCGCCGGCGTGGTCAACGTGATCACCCGGACCAACATGACCGGCACCGAGGCCAACATCTACACCGCGACCTCGAACCAGCGCGACGGCACGAACTACGACCTCAGCTTCGTGACCGGCCACTCGTCGAGCCGCGGCAACATCACGTTCTCGGCCGGCTACCAGCAGCAGAAGCCGGTCATGGCCGGCGAGCGCGACTTCGCCAGGCAGACCTACTCGTACGACTTCACGTGCACCGGCGAGATGGAGGCGGCCGGTGACTGCGTGAAGGCGACGCTGACCGGATCGTCGTCATCGCCGAGCGGCCGGATCAACACGCTGCCCAACGGCGGACCGGCGCTCAGCATCCCGGGCTGCACCACGAAGTTCTGCACCGCCGACGGCAACGGCGGGTTCCGCAACTTCATGGCCGCGACCGATACGAGCTTTGGCGACAACTACAACTTCCAGCCGCTGAACTACCTGTTCACGCCGTCGAACCGGATCAACCTGTTCTCGAACGGCCGCTACGACATCACCAAGAACACCCACGTGTTGTTCGAGGCCCAGTTCAACAGCCGCAAGTCGACCCAGCAGCTCGCCGAGGAGCCGGCGACGCTCGGCCTGTTCGGCACGCCGATCTCGAAGAACAGCATCTACAACCCGTTCGGCCAGGACGTCGTCGACTACAACCGCCGCCTGGTCGAGTTCGGCCCGCGGACCACCAACCAGGACGTCAACACGACCCGCCTGGTCGTCGGCCTGAACGGCGCGATGCCCGAGGACGCGCCGGTGGTCAAGAACTGGAAGTGGGAGGCGTCGTACGACTACGGCCGCACCGACGCCACCAACCAGGCCCACGGCAACCTGATCCTCAGCCACCTGCAGAACGCGCTCGGCCCGAGCTTCAACGATCCGGTCAACGGCCCGACCTGCGGTACGCCGAGCGCGCCGATCGGCGGCGGCTGCGTCCCGCTCGACCTGCTCAGGCCGGGCCACGTCGACCCGGCGGCGATCCAGTACCTGACGTTCACCGGCACGACCTCCGGGCTCAACGAGCAGCACACCGCGCAGCTCACGACCAGCGGCAAGCTGGTCGATCTACCCAACCACGGCGACATCTCGCTCGCGGTCGGCGGCGACTACCGCTTCGAGAAGGGCGCGTTCACGCCCGACCCGCTGACGTCGACCGGCGACACCACGGGCAACGCCGCGCAGCCCACGCTGGGCTCGTACCACGCGCTCGAGGGCTTCGGTGAGCTCTCGGTCGTGCCGTACTCGGGCGGCGAGGTCGTGAAGTGGGCCGAGATCAACGCCGCCGGGCGCGCCTACGACTACAACACCTTCGGCTCCGGGGTCACCGGCAAGGTCAGCGGCCTGGTCCGGACGGCGGGCGGCGTGGCCCTGCGCGGCACCTACGGCACCGCGTTCCGCGCGCCCAACGTCGGGGAGCTGTTCTCGGGTCAGTTCGACGCGTTCCAGCTGCTCGAGGACCCGTGCGACACCCAGCCGCCGAGCGCCAAGCACCCGATCACGCTCGATCCGAGGACCCAGAAGGCGTGCACCGACCAGGGCGTACCGATGGGCTCGGTGTTCGGCTCGACTCAGCAGCGCGCCAAGCTCGGCGGCAACCGCCTGCTCCAGCCCGAGAGCGCCCGGATCGGCACGGCCGGTGTGGTCTACGAGCCGCTGTCCGGCCTCGACGTCACGCTCGACTACTGGAACGTCCAGATCGACAATGCGATCACGACCTTGCCGCCGGCGACCGTCCTGTCGCAGTGTTACCAGGGCGGCGTCGACCGGTTCTGCGGCCAGATCCAGCGCGACGCGGTGACCCACGGGATCAGCCACATCTTCGATCTGACGCAGAACGTCGGATCGCTCGCGACCTCCGGCCTCGATTTCTCCGCGGCCTACCAGTACAAGAACGCCGCGGGCACGTTCCGGCACGCGTTCGAGGGCACGTACCTGTTCAAGTCCAACATCGACACCGGCACGGTCGATCCGGCGACGATGAAGGAGCAGGTCATCCACGGCCGCGGGTTCTTCGACCTCGGGGTTCAGCCCGACCTGAAGTTCAACGTGTTCACGACCTGGCACCACCCGTCGGGCGTGGGCGCCGGCCTGAACCTCCGGTTCATCGATTCGTTCCAGGAGTGCGACAACAACAACTGCAACGACCCGGCGAACGGACGGCGCGACGTGTCGAAGTACGCCACCGGCGACGTGTTCGTCGACTACGGGGTCAAGAGCAGCCAGGGCACGACCCGCGTCATGGTCGGCGTCAACAACGTGTCCAACGCCAATCCGCCGACGATCTACGACGGTCCGGCGCTCAACGCCGATGAGTCCGCGTACAACTTCATGGGTCGCCAGTTCTACGTCCGGCTCTCACAGCTGTTCTGATCGTCCGACCCGGTCGGGCCACACCAGCGCCTTCCGGCCGGTTGGGCCGCGACACGCGATTGTGCAAGCCGAGAGACGGACGCGCCTCATGACTGTGACGAGCGTCATTGCAAGTTAGATCCGGGGCATCCCTACGAATGTTTCGAAGTGCGAATGTGCTTGCCAAATGGGGGCAGCCGTATGACTCGAATGAAGACTCTGGCCTGTGGCGTCTGTTTGATCCTCGTCGGTGTCGCGCCGGTCGCCGCCGACAATGACCCACCGAAGTCGCTGCGCATGCGACCCAAGAAGGCGCCTGGCTCGCACTGGTCTCCCGTGCGCTGGGCGAAGCGGATCGCGCAGGCGCAACCGGCGCCGGACCAGGCCCCGGCGGGCGATCCGCCGGCGCCGAGCGGTACCGGCACCCCCGCCGAGCCGGCCCCGGCGCCCGTACAGGCCACCACATCGTCAGACCCGGCACCCCTTCCGCCTCCGACGCCGGGACAGGCCCCCGAAGGCGGCCAGGTCTCGGCGCCCGCCACCGGCCTGTCCGACGAGGAGCTCGCCAAGCTCGCCGAGCAGGAGGCCAAGACCGAGGTCATCACCGTCACCGGCTCGCTGATCGGCCGCAAGGAGGTCGACTCGCCGTCGCCGGTGTCGGTGCTCGACAAGCAGAAGCTCGAGAGCGCCGGCATCACCAGCGTCGGCGACATCCTTCAGAAGATCCCCGCCCAGGGCAACGCGATCAACGCCCAGAACAACAACGGCGGCAACGGCTCGACCCGGATCAACCTGCGCAGCCTCGGTACGAACCGCACGCTGGTGCTGCTCAACGGCCGCCGCGTCGTACCCAGCGGCGGCGGCGCCAACAGCTCGGTCGACTTCGGGACGATCCCGCTGGCGATGATCGAGCGCGTCGAGGTGCTCAAGGACGGCGCGTCGGCGATCTACGGCTCGGACGCGATCGCCGGTGTGGTCAACGTGATCACCCGGACCAACATGAACGGCACCGAGGCCAACATCTACACCGCGACGTCGAGCCAGCGCGACGGCACGAACTACGACCTCAGCTTCGTGACCGGCCACTCGTCCAACCGCGGCAACATCACGTTCTCCGGCGGGTATCAGCAGCAGAAGCCGGTGATGGCCGGCGAGCGCGCCTTCGCCGAGAAGACCTTCTCGTACGACTACACGTGCACCGCGGACTCGGAGGCGGCGGGCAAGTGCACGCCGGCCACGCTCACCGGGTCCTCGTCGTCGCCCGGCGGCCGGATCAACACGGCGCCCAACGGCGGCCCGAAGCTATCGATCCCGGGCTGCACCACCAAGTACTGCACCGCGGACGGCAACGGCGGGTTCCGCGACTTCATGGCGGCGACTGCGACCAGCTTCGGCGACAACTACAACTTCCAGCCGCTGAACTACCTGTTCACGCCATCGACCCGCATCAACCTGTTCTCGAACGGCCACTACGACGTCACCAAGAACACCCACGTGTTCTTCGAGGGCCAGTTCAACAGCCGCACGTCGGCCCAGCAGCTCGCCGAATCGCCGGCCACGCTCGGCCTGTTCGGCACGCCGATCTCGAAGAACAGCATCTACAACCCGTTCGGCCAGGACGTCGTCGACTACAACCGCCGCCTGGTCGAGTTCGGGCCGCGGACGACCAAACAGGACGTCAACACGACCCGCCTGGTCGTCGGCCTCAACGGCGAGATGGCCGACGACACGCCGGTGGTCAAGAACTGGAAGTGGGAGACGTCGTACAATTACGGCCGCACCGACGCCACCAACCAGCGGCACGGCGACCTGATCAAGAGCCACCTGAAGTCTGCGCTCGGCCCGAGCTTCATCGACCCGGCCAACGGCCCGACCTGCGGCACGCAGGCCGCTCCGATCGGCGGCGGCTGCGTCCCGCTGAACCTGCTCGACCCCAACCACGTCGACCCGCGCGCGATCAGCTACCTGACGTTCACGGGCACGCAATCGGGAATCAACGAGCAGCACACGGCGCTCGCGACCGCGAGCGGCAAGCTGGTCGACCTGCCGAACCACGGCGACATCTCGCTCGCCATCGGCGGCGACTACCGGTTCGAGAAGGGATCGTCGACGCCTGATCCGCTGACCTCGACCGGCGACACCACGGGCAACGCGACCCAGCCGACGATCGGCTCGTACAACACGTTCGAGGGCTTCGGTGAGCTGTCGATCGTCCCGTACTCGGGCGGCGATGTCGTGAAGTGGACCGAGCTCAACGCCGCGGGCCGCGCGTACGACTACAACACCTTCGGCTCGGGCGCGACCGGCAAGGTCAGCGGTCTGGTTCGCGTCGCCGGCGGGGTCGCCATGCGCGGCACCTACGGCACCGCGTTCCGCGCGCCCAACGTGTCCGAGCTGTTCGCGGGCCAGGCCGACGGCTTCCCGCTGCTCGAGGACCCGTGCGACACCAAGCCGCCGAGCAAGAAGGTCCAGACCCCGCTCGATGCGATGACGGCGGCCCAGTGCATGAAGCAAGGCGTGCCGATGGGCTCGACGTTCGGCACGTCGCAGCAGCGCGCGCTGACCGGCGGCAACACCAAGCTCTCGCCGGAGACCGGCAACGTCGGCACGGTCGGCCTGGTCTACGAGCCGCTGCGCGGCCTCGACTTCACGCTCGACTACTGGAACATCAAGATCAACGAGGCGATCACCACGCTGCCGGTCGCCACGATCCTGTCGCAGTGCTACCAGGGTGGGGTCGACAAGTTCTGCGGCCAGGTCCAGCGCGATCCGGTCACCCACGAGATCAGCCACATCGTGGACATCATCCAGAACGTCGGCTCGCTCGGGACGTCCGGCCTCGATTTCTCGGCGGCCTACCAGTACCGGAATGCCGCCGGGACGTTCCGGCATGCCGTCGAGGGCACGTACCTGTTCAAGTACAACATCGACACCGGCACGGTCGATCCGACCACGCGCAAGGAGCAGATCCTCCACGGCCGGAACTTCTATGACCTCGGCGTCAACCCCGACCTGAAGTTCAACATCTTCACGATCTGGAACCACCCCACGGGGATCGGCGCCGGCTTCAACCTCCGGTTCATCGACGCGTTCCACGAGTGCGCGCAGGACAACTGCAACAACCCGGCGAACGGACGGCGAGACGTCGCGAGCTACGCCACCGGCGACGCGTACCTGGACTACGGCCTCAAGACGGCCCAGGGCACCACGCGCGTCACCGTCGGCATGAACAACGTCGCAGGCGCCAAGCCGCCGGTGATCTACAACGGCGGCGCGCTCAACGCCGACGAGTCGGCCTACGACTTCATGGGCCGGCAGTTCTACGTCCGGCTGTCGCAGCTGTTCTAGTCCGCGACCTCCCGGCCAGCGCGCGACGCGGTTACCGCGTACTCAGCCGGGCGTCGAGCTGCTCGAGCAGCTCGATGATCTGGATCATCTTGTTGGCGAGCAGGGTGTCGCCGGCGCGCTGCTCGACGGCGGCGCCGACGACGGGGACCAGGGACTGCTCGATGCGGCGGACCTGGGCGAGCAGCTGCTGGGCGTCGATCACGCCGCCCGGCCCGCCGCCGCCACCGCTGCCGCGCGCGGCCTGGGTCGCCTGGGCGGCCGAGGCGCGGAGGCCCTCGGCGAGCGCGTCGAGCCGCGGGCCGAGCCAGCGCTCGGGATCGTGCGACGCGGCCTCGGCGGAGGTCCGCATGACGGCGCGCAGCATCGCCTCGCGTAGCGCGCGCAGCTCGCCGGCGAGCTCGGCCGCCGGGGCGGCGCTGCCGACCGCGTCGCGGATCGCGCCGAGCTCGGCGCTCAGGCCCGACAGCGTGCCGACGAGGCGGCTCACCGGGTCGTCGGCGGCGCCGCCGATCCGGCGCTGGCGCACGTACTCGGCCTTGATCTCGGCCCAGCGCGCCGCCTGCTCGGCGGTGAGCCGGCCGCGCAGCTCGGCGAGCTTCAACAGGTTGTGCTCGGCGGCGGTGGTCAGGGTCTGGGCCTCGCTCCGGTAGTGATCGTCGATCGCGGCCTCGAGCTCGGCCGGAGTCATCGCCGCGACGACCCGCTCGGCGAGCTTGTTCATGTTGCGGTAGCTGCCCTGGAGCTTGAACGGCGGCTCGGTCCGGAACGCGTCGGACTGCGCGGCCGACTGGATGTAGGCCTGGTTGACCCGGAGCAGCGTGTCCTGGACCGTGAACAGGTGGCGGATCACGGCGAGGATCTCGCCGAGCTCGCCGCCGGAGTAGCCGTACGCCAGCTCGGTGGTCGGCACCGGCTCGCCGCGCGCCATCCGGACGATCTTGTGGACGTCGCCGAGCTCGCGGGTCGCCAGCGGCGCGAGCGTCGGGTTCGAGGTCAGCGCGTTCTCGAGGAACGACAGCGCGAACGCGTCGGCCCTGCCGGTCAGCACGTCGCCGAGGTTGTGGACGTCGGCGCGGTTGGCGAGCATGTCCGGGATCCGGAACTGCTCGCCGCTCTCGGTGTACGGGTTGCCCGCCATCACCACGCACAGCTTCTTGCCGCGCAGGTCGTAGGTCCGCGCCCGGCCGCGCCACACGCCCTCGATCTTGCGCTGCGCGTCGCACAGCGAGATGAACTTGCCGAGCAGCTCCGGCGAGGTGTGCTGGATGTCGTCGAGGTAGAGCATCACGTTGCTCGCCATCTCGAGCGCCAGGCCGACCTTCTCGATCTCCTGGCGCGCGGTCGCGTCGGGCGCGTCGGCGGGATCGAGCGAGGTGACGCGGTGTCCGAGCGCCGGACCGTTGACCTTGACGAACGCCATACCGAGGCGCGCCGCGACGTACTCCATCAGCGTGGTCTTGCCGTAGCCCGGCGGCGAGATCAGGAGCAGCATGCCCATCTGATCGGTGCGCTTGGCCGCGCCGGCCGCGCCGAGCTGCTTGGCGAGGTTGGCGCCGACCAGCGGCAGGTAGACCTGATCGATCAGCCGGTTGCGCACGAACGAGGACATCACGCGCGGCCGGAGCTCGTCGATCCGGAGCCGGCGGCGCTCGCGCTCGACGATCTCGTTGCGCACGGCGCGGTGGGCGCGAAACGCCGGGGCCTCGACCGTGCGGAACCGCGCCAGCCGGGCGGTCAGCTCGTCGAGCCGGACCCCGAGCGCGCCGCCGGTGATCCGGGGGTGGCGGCCGTGAAGGCCGGTGACGGTCGCGTCGATCACCGCGGTCGAGGTCACGTGGGGCAGCTGCGGCGTCGCGAGCACCGCGGCGGCGCCGATGACCGCGCCGGCCGGGTCCGCCGCGCCGGCGAGCTCGGGCTTGCGCGCCGCGATGCCGTCGATCCAGGCGCGCGCGAGGCGAAACGCCGCCCCCGGCGTGGCGGCGAGCGACGCGAGGTCGTCGTCGAACACGGCCCGCGCGGCGCGCGCGGCGAGCTCGTCGTGCAGCGCCGCGACCAGCGCGGCCGCGGCGCCGTCGACCACGAACCGCGGCTCGGCGGCCGCGAGCTCATGCACGAGGTACGCCGCCGCGAGCTCGGCGTCGGCACCGGTCAGCCCCGGCAGCGCCTCGCGCCCGGCGAGCGCGGCGAGCGCGTGCGCGATCTCGCCCGCCAGCGCGCGCGCGCCGCCGCGATCACCGAGCACGTCGGCGAGCCGGGCCAGGCTCCGCGCGGTGCGCTGCCAGCGCGCGCGGGGCTCGCCCTGCGCACCGGCCGCCGGGCTCGCCCAGTACAGCACCGCCAGCGCGCGCGCCGCGGCGGGGTACGCGAGCAGGCCGGCGCCGTCGCGCATCGCGAGCAGGCGCTCGAGCAGCCGCGCGGCGTCGTGGTCGTGCACCCCGCGCTCGTAGCCCTCGTCGTAGCGCTCCTGGGCGATCGCGCGGACGGTGGCCTCGAGCGTGCCCGCGCGCGCCGCGTCGTGCAGCGCCGCCAGCGTCGGGCCCGGTGCGCCGGCCTCGGCGTCGGCGAGGATCGCCGCGGCCAGGTACTCGCCGCGGTAGACCTCGGGCGACTCGCTCGGCAGGTCCTGGCCCCACAGCCGCCGCGCCGCGATCAGGCGCTCGTCGGTGACCGGCTCGTAGAACTCGGTGCCGGCGAGGTGCACGGCGAGCCCGTCGTCGTGCGGCACGATCATCAGCTCGAGCGGCTGGGTGTTGACCGCGAACCGGTGCTCGCCCAGGCGGATCAGCTCGCCGGCGCCCTCGAACAGCTCGGCGCGGTCGCGCTGGCCGCGCAGCGCATCCTGGCGCGCTGCCACGAGCCGGGCGTCGAGCTCGTCGGCCTTGACCGCGTCGCCGAGCCGGCCGAGCTCGCCGGCGATGTCGCGCAGCTTGCTCACCATCGCGTCGGCCGCGAAGTACGCGTTGACCTCGTCGGCCGAGGCCAGCTGCGCGGCGCGCCGGGCGATGCCCTCGAGGATCCGCTGCGCCGCCTTGTCGAGGTTGGCGGCGCGGCGCTGGCGCTCGGCGGCGAGCAGCTGCTTGCGCGCGCCGACCGCCTCGACGACGGCCTCGCGCTTGGCCGCGAGCTCGGCGATCAGCTCGTCGATGTCGGCGAACCGGCCCTCGAGCGCCTCGAGCTGGACCAGCAGGCGCGCGAGCTCGCGGTCGCAGCGCTCGGGCGTGTCGCACTGGGCGAGCGACGACGCCACGCTCTGGGTCAGGAGCTTGACCTGGGCGCCGAACTCGGCGCGGCCCTCCCGCGCGGCGAGCTCGCGGTGGCGGCCGTCGATCACGGCGCGCGCGCGGTTGACCCGGCCGAACGCGTCGGTGATGTTCTCGAGGATCTGCGTGCGCTGCGTGGTGTCGTCGATCTGCAGCGCGCCGATCACGCTGCCGAGCAGATCGACGCCGGCCGCGGTCCGGTCGATCCGGTCGCGCACCGCCTTGACCAGGGCCGCGGTGCCGAGCTCGCCGACCTGCGCGGCGAGCCGGTCGGCCTCGGCCACGAGCTCACCGAACGCATCGCCGCGGGTGAGGAACCGCGCGCAGTCCACGGTCACGCGATCGAACGCGGCGGCGACCTCGGCCTCGAGCGCGGCGAGCCGCGCGGTGTCGATGAACCGGACCTCCTGCCGGGTGATCAGCTCGCCGCGCAGCCCGCGCAGCGTGGTCAGCGCATCGAGGAACTCGTCGATCCGGCCCGCGCCCTCCGAGCGCGTGGCGCGCAGCCGCTCGGCGACCAGCGCCTCGAGCGCGGCGAGCACGCGCCGGGCCTCGGCCTGCAGCGCCACGATCTTCTCGTACTCGTCGAGGATCAGCTTGGCGGTCGCCTTGACGCCGGCGATCGCGGCGCCGAGATCGCCGGCGTCGGCGTGGCCGAGCCAGTGGTACTGGTCGATCGCGCGGGTCGCGAGCGCGAGGATGTCGTCGAACGTGGTCCGCACCGGCGCGTCGGCTCCGGCGAGCCGCGCGATCGACAGCGCGTCGGACAGCCCGCGCACCAGATCGGCATTGCCGACCTTGCCGAGGTAGCTGCCATCGGTCGGCGCGCTCGCGGCGTGCTCGGCCGAGGTGAACGGCGTGCGCCAGACCTGCATCGGGTGGACCCGGGTCGGCTCGATCGACGACCGCATCACCACCATACGGCCGTCGCCGAACAGCGAGTAGCCGTGGCACGCGATCGGCGCGGCGACCGCCTTGTCGATCAGGTTGTACGAGTACAGCAGGTACGTGCCGTCGCTGCCGCGGAAGTAGACGTAGAGCACGTCCTCGCCGTTGGGCGACCGGAGCTCGCGCTCGAGCACGTAGTCGGCGGAGTCGCCGTCGAACATCTTGGCCGCGCCGCCGACCAGCACGGTGCCGCCCGGGAAGATCACGCCGTGGTCCTCGGGCAGGCTGCGGCAGCCCTGGCCGATGCCGTCGGCGCGGATCACGCGCTGCGACCGGGTGTCGAACACCAGGTAGCGCCACGTGGTCTCGCGGAACGGCAGGATCTTGAGCAGGATCAGGCCGCCGCCCCGGCCCGAGCCGGAGCCGGAGCCGGAGCCAGAGCCAGACGCATGCGATGGCCCGATCGCCGCGAAGTAGATCCGCGCGTCGTCGAGCGACTGGTCCGGATCGTCGACCGGCTCGGCATAGATCCCCTGTCCGGTCTCGGTGTTGTTCTCGACCTTGACCGTCAGATCGCCGTGCACGCACTCGACGAACAGGGTATCGAGCAGGTTGTAGTGCGGGTGCTTGCCCGAGACCTGGTGATCGCGGGTGACCTCGGTCCACGCGAAGTCGTAGGCCGCCGGGAACAGCGCGGCGTGATCGCGGTCGCCGCGGTCGTCGACGTAGACCACCCGGCCGTCGGGCTCGATCCGCCAGCGCAGCACCTTGCAGTCGCGCCAGGTCGCGCCGGCCTGGAACACCGCGAGCAGCTGGGTGTCGCGCTTGACCAGCTTGATCAGCCGCGCTTCGCGATAGTAGCGGTACAGGTTGGCGAAGTCGCGCTCGAGCGCGGGGTCGCGGAGCAGCGCGGCCTCGGCCGCGTCGGGCGGGACCGCGGCGGTGTCGAAGCCGTCCCCTGCCACCGGCTCGAAGCGGTGCAGCGCGAGCACGTCGCCGATCCGGGTCTCGGACTTGAGCCCGAGGAACACGTGGTAGCCGAGCAGCAGCCGGTCGCCGACCCCGACGATGTCGACCGGCGTGCAGTTGTGCTCGGTCCGGACCCGCTCGGTCGCGATCAGCTGCGGCTCGGTGGTGCCGAACAGCACCTTGCGCCGGGTGTTGAGCGCGTCGGCGCGGCGCGCGAGCTCCTGCCCGCCGGCGGCGAGCCGGGCGCGCAGCACCTCGTAGTTGCCGCCGGTCAGGGCGGCATCGACATCGCGGGACGTCATGATCGGTTCCTCCTCGAACAGCCTCAGCTCACCTTGTCGTCCTGGACACCGAGCTTGCGCGCCTGATCGAGCAGCTCCTTGAGCTTGCCGCGCGTGGTGTCGTCCGCCTTGATCATCAGGTTGCCGAGCACGGCCGCCAGCGTGGCCTCGGGCGACTTGCCGAGCACGGCCGCGTGGCCGCTGCCGGTGCCGGCGCCGGGCAGCCGGTCGCCGAGCGCCTGGCGAACCACCACGGAGTTGTCGAGCACGCCGTCGATCGAGCTGCCGAGCGACACCGCCTTGATGAAGCGGTCGAAGAACTGGCCGTCGCCGCCGACGATCTTGATGTCGGCGTGGCCCATGGTCTCGGCCATGACCTTGGCCTGGTGCTCGGCGATCGCGACCCGCGCCCGGATCTGCTCGAGCGCGATCGCGCGGTCGGCCTCGAGCCGGAGCCGGAACTCCTCGTGCTCGCGCGGCGTGCCCTCGAGCGCGCGCATCGCGCCGGCCTTCTCCGCCAGGCCGCGGGCCTCGGCGAGCATGCGCTTCTCGATCGCGCCGGCCTCGGCCTCCTTGGCCGCGACCTCGGCGAGCAGCCGCTCGCGGATGCCGACCGCGGTCGCCACGCCGGTCTTCTCGATCGCGGAGGCCTCGGCCTCGCGCCCCGCCGCCTCGGCGAACGCCTTGCGCCGCACGTTCTCGGCGACCACGACGCCCTCCTTGTCGGTGACCTGGACCTGCGCGTCGCGGACCCGGGCCTGCGCCAGCCCGACCTTCTCGGTCGCGATCGCGTCGGCCTCCTTGACCCGGACCTCGGCCAGACCCTCGGCGGCGGCCTCGGCCTGCGTACCCTCGGCGCGGCGGATCGCGGCGCGCGCCTCCTTGTCGCTGGCCTCCATCGCGGCCTCGGCGAGGATCAGCTGCTTCTTCGCGTGGGCCTGCGCGACCTGCTGCTCGGCCTCGGCCTGCTTGATGTCCTTGATGAACAGCCCCTGGGCCGCGGCCTCGGCCTGGACCACGGTGACCTGCTTGTGGCGCTTGGCCTCGGCGTCGGTCCGCAGGTCCTTGATCGCCTCCTCCTCGACCGCGACCGTCTTGTCGACCGCGACCCGGGCGCGGATGATGTCGGCGATCGAGCGCTTCTCGGTCTCGATCGCCTTGTTCATCTCGATCGAGCCGAGCTCGACCTCGCGGCGGCGGACCACCTCCTCGAGGTCGTGCGCCTTGGCGACCCGGACCTTCTCGACCTCGACCTCGCGGACCCGGCCCTGCTCGGAGACCTGCACGGCGCGCAGCTTGGCCTGCTCGGCCATCTGGACCGCCTCCTCGGCGCGCTGCCGATCGATGTGGGTCCGCTTCTCCTCCTCGAGCCGGAACCGCTGGGCCTCGTTCTGCTCGCGCGCGTTGGCGACCGCGACCTCCCTGTCCTTCTTGGCCTGCGCTTCGGCCTGGGCCTGCTCGAACCGGTACAGCGCCTCCTGGGCGGTCAGGTTCTGCTTGCCGAGCTCCATGCGCTCGCGCTGCTTGAGCTGGTTGGTGTCGATGTTGGCGCCGGTCGTGATCTCGGTGATCTTGCGGATGCCGAGCGCGTCGAGCACGTTGCTCGGATCGAGCACCTCGACCGGGGTCTGCTCGAGGTAGTCGATCGCGGCGTCGTCGAGCACGTAGCCGTTGAGGTCCTTGCCGATCACGGAGATGATCTGGTCCTTGAAGATGTCGCGCTGGGTGTAGAGCTGCTCGAACTCCATCTTCTTGCCGACGGTCTTGAGCGCCTCGGAGAACTTGGCCGCGAACAGCTCCTCGAGCGTGGACTGCTGCGACGCCCGGATGCAGCCGATCGACTGCGCGACCCGCAGCACGTCGTCGACCGTCTTGTTGACCCGGACGAAGAACGTGACCTTGATGTCGGCGCGGATGTTATCGGCGCAGATCAGGCCCTCCTTGCCGCGCCGCGCCACGTCGATGGTCTTGACCGACAGGTCCATGACCTCGGCCTTGTTGACGATCGGCAAGACGATCGCGCCGGTGAACGTCACCTTGGGCTCACTGCCCATCTTGTTGACGATCATCGCGCGGCCCTGATCGACCTGGCGCCACGTGCGCGCGACCAGGACCAGGATGCCGAGCACCAGAACACCGCCGATCCCGACGAGAACGATTGCCAGTTGCTGTCCCATATGAGCTCCTCGGCCGGTCCCCACCGGCCCGCTACCGGGCGTTGCCAAGCCAGACCAAGCCAGCCGAAACCAGCCGAAACCAGATCAATCCGACGAACCGGCGCCGGGCCGACCCCCGGCTTCGGCGCCGGCGAGCATGTCGGCCGCCGGTTCGACGAGATACGCCTGACGCTCGCGATCGAATTCGATGATCAGCGCCCGGTCGCCGCGCGCGAGCGCGCCGGGGCGGTCGCAGCGCACCGCGATGATCAGCACCGTGCCGCCGTCCTCGATCGTCGCCTGCCCGAAGTGGTCGTCGACGCGGCCGGTCGTGATCGTGCAAGCGTGGCCGACGTAGTCGGCGTTGGACTTGCCCTCCTGGACCGCGAACACCGGCGCGATCGGCCGGATCAAGAGCGCGGCGATCGGCAGCGCGATCACGACCGCGAGCACCAGCACCGCCACGCTCCACCAGCTCGCGGTGCCGGCGATGTAGTGCATCGCGAGCAGCGAGCCGGACCACGCGACGATCGTGATCAGCGAGGCCGAGATCGTCACCGGCACGTCGCCGAGCCCCAGGCCGTGCCACAGCCCACCGCCGTCGACGTCCGCGTCGACGTCACCGCCCGCATCGGCGTGAAACGCCTCGGCGCCGGCCTTGGCGCCGCCGGTCAGCATCTCGCCGACCCCCTTGGCCGCACCGGACACGTCGACGTCGACATCGCCACCGAACAGGTCGATGTCGAGCGCGCCGATCAGCACGAACAGCCAGTACACCAGCACGATGCCGAGCACGATCGTGAACACGACCGTCGGGAACTGCAGCGACGCGACCACCAGCTCGTTCACGAAAACCTCCGGTGCCCGGTTTCCTCATCCTGTAAGTCGTCGCGCCCCGCTGCGAAAGACGCGACAGCCGATAATCGGACAAGCACGACGTTTATGGCGATGTGCGGGGCGATGATATTCGAATGCGCGCGCTGCACGTTTCGTTGCAACGCGCGTCCGCTCGGCGGGATCTCGATGCGCGCGCGATCGCGAACCGGGCGTGGCTGTTCGAGATCCAATCTTGCGGATCCTCCGCCGGGAATGATTTCCATCCCGCCGGCGTACGCTCTGATCCGCTCCACATGCGGGAGCGGCGCGCGCTTGCCACGCCGGCTCGGGGTGGCCATCTTGTAGGGACATGGTGGAATCCAGCGGGGACGCGAGAGCGCGCGGCGGGCACGGTGATCTGGTCAGCCTGTTGCCCGTCGCGCTCGGCCTGCTCGCGGCCGACGGCGGCGAGTACGCCTCGCTCAAGCACGGCCTGCGGCGCTGGGCCAAGGACGATCCGATCGACGCGCTGGTCGCGACCGTGCTCGGCGGCGGCCTCGCGTTCTACCTCGCCGAGCGCGACACCAACCCGGCGTGCGCGACGCCGTGGGACGGCATCCTCTACGTCGCGACCTGCCTGTCGGTCGGCTACGACAACGTGTTTCCGACCACGCCGACCGGCCACGCGCTCGCGTCGCTGGTCCAGACCTTCGGGCCGGCGCTGTCCGGCATGGCGTTCGATGCCCCGGCGGCCGAGGTCCGCGCCGAGGCCGACGCGGCGGCGGCGGTCGATCGCGCGATCCTCGCCCGGCTCGACGACATCGTCCGCCTGCTCGGCGAGGCCAGGGCATGACCGACGCGGCGGCGAGCGCGCCGGGGAGCGCGCCGGGGAGCGCGGACGACGCGGCGGCCAGCTTCGAGCCGCACCGCCGGTTCCTCGTCGGCCTGGCCTACCGCATGCTCGGCTCGGTGGCCGAGGCCGAGGACGTCGCGCAGGACGCGTTCCTGCGCTGGAACGCCACCGATCGCGCGCGGGTCGCCGAGCCCCGCGCGTTCCTTGCCCGCACCGCGTCGCGGCTGTGCCTCGATCGCATGAAGGCCGCGAGCACGCGGCGCGAGCACTACGTCGGCACCTGGCTGCCGGAGCCGCTGGTCGACCCGCTGGTCGAGCCCGCCGCGAACGCCGCGATCGGCGTGTCCGGGCCCGGCGCGTCGCACGCCACCGCGGCCCCGGACGCGCTCGCGCTGGCCGAGGACGTCTCGGTCGCGCTGCTCGTGACCCTCGAGCGCCTGTCGCCGCTCGAGCGCGCGGCGTTCCTGCTCCACGACGTGTTCGACATGGACTACCGCGACGTCGCGGAGGTGCTCGACCGCTCCGAGGCCGCGTGCCGCCAGCTCGCCGCCCGCGGCCGCGACCACGTGCGCGACCAGCGGCCGCGGTACGAGGCCACGCCGGCCGCCGTCACCCGGCTCGCGGGCGCGTTCCACACCGCGATGTTCCGCGGCGACCTCGCCGGTCTCGCGCGGCTCCTGGCCGAGGACGCCGTGCTCTACTCGGACGGCGGCGGCAAGCGCAACGCGGCGCTGAACCCGATCTACGGCCGCGACAAGATCCTGCGCTTCATCGCCGGCCTCGCCGACAAGGGCTGGCTGCCCGATCCGATGCGCGCCGAGCCCGCGCGGATCAACGGCCTGCCGGGGTTCGTGATCACCACGGCCGAGGGCCGCGAGACCCTCGCGCTCGAGGTCTCCGGCGAGGCGATCGTCGCGATCTACGGCGTCCGCAACCCGGACAAGCTCGGCCACCTCGGCGCGCGATAAACATCGACGCATGGGTCGGGAGCCATCGAAGCTCGATCGCGTCACGCGACGCGCGGAGGGGTCATGGAGGCGGCGCCCGGCCGCTCAGAACGCGCCGCCGAGCGCCACGCCGGTGCCCTCGCCGATCACCGGCGCGACGTAGAGCGCGTGCCCGGTGGGCTCGGCCGGCTCGCCGCGCGCGGTGAAGTACAGGTAGAGGCCGCCGGCGACCGCGGCGAGGCCGCCGACCATCAGGCCGGTCGAGATGTTGGCGCGGCGCCGCGCGCTGCGGGTCGCCGCCTGGCCGATCTCGTCGCACATGTCCTTGGCGCCGCTGCAGTGCGCGTCGAGCGCGTGGTGGTAGTCGCCGCGGGCGCGCAGCGTCACGATCCCGGCGATCCCGAGCAGCGCGACGCCGCCGCCGGCGGTCCCCAGGCCGATCAGCCGGCGCTGGCGGCCGGGATCCTCTTCGGCGACGCCGGGCGCCGCCGGCCTGACGCGCGGCCGGGTCTTGACCGGGACGTCGAGCGTGATCTCGGCGCTGCCGCGGCGCTCGAGCGCGACCGCCTTGACCTGGGTCGCACCGTTGACGATCGCCTCGATCCGGTGCGGCCCGGGATCGACCCGCTGCTCGCTGCCGAGCGCCGTCAGCGCGAGCTCGACGCCGTCGAGCTTGACCACGAGGCCATCACTGACCGCGTCGGGCGGCAGGCTCACGGTCAGCCGCGGGACCGTGGGATCGAGCTCGGCGATCAGCGCCCGGATCTTCTCGACGCGGTCGTCCTTGGTGGTGACCGCCATCTGCTCGGCGTCGCGGTACCAGCGCCACGCGGTCGCGAGCTTGCCCCACGCCTGGTAGCACCGGGCGACGTTGACCTTGGCGCCGATCCCCGGATCGAGCCGGTCGCTCTGCTCGAACGCGGTGCACGCCTCGGGGTACTTCTTCTCGGCGAGCAGCTTCTTGCCCTTCTGGAACAGCTGCTCGGCGCGGTCGGCGTGGGCCGGGGCCGCGAGGCAGACGAGCGCGACGGCGATGGCAGCGGCAATGGGCCCCTTCATGGCATCACCGTGACCACGCCGCTGTCGAGGAACGACTGCGCCAGCGGCAGGTTGCGCATCACGAAGTTGCCGTCGCCCAGCGCCGGATATCCCCCGAGCGTCGCCAGCGCGCGCAGCGTGTAGCTGTGCCCGGGCTGGAGCACCTCGGGCGGCAGGAGGAAGCTCGCCGCGTTGCTCGCCGCCTGGAACACCAGCCGGCGATCGAGCGCGGTCGGCACCGTCGGGTTCGGCGACAGGTCCCAGACCTGCAAGTTGTACAGATCGGCGCTCGGCACCGTCGGTCCGCCCGGCGTGTCGGTCACGAACGTGACGCGAACGAACTGGCTCGGCGGCTTGATCGTCAGCGGCGGCGTGTCGCTGGTCAGCGGCGTGCCGTCCAGCGCGACCGCGTACGGCAGCCCCGCCGGCAGGTCGATCGTGAGCTTGGTCGTCGGCTCGGCGAACTGGTTCATCGCGGCGAACAGCGAGATCGACGCCATCGTGCCGGGCGCCGTGTACACGCGGCTCACCGAGGTCGCCAGCGTGAAGATCGTGTGCCACCCGCGCGCCGCGAACGGATTGCCATAGGTCGCGGTCAGCCCGGTGTCGATCGCCGTCAGCGTGCCGCTGCGCAGCACCGGGCCGGCGTTGCTCGCGATCTGGTAGCCGGGCGCCGCGACCAGGTTCCAGCTGATCGCCAGGGTGTTGCCGGGATGCGCCGGAGCCACCCGGCCGTAGCGGCTCGTCAGCGTCGCGGCGAGCGTGAGGTTCAGGGTCTGGTCCTGGACGACCGGCGCCATCGCCTGCATCGTGACCGTCGTGGTCGCGGCGCTCTGGTCCACCGGCGCGGCGGTCGTGGCGACGCCGGTCAGCCCACCGCCCGCGTAGCGCAGGATCAGGAACGCGTCCTGCGCGGTCACCCGATCGGGGCTGGCATGCCCGGCGACGCTGTTGCCGGCGACAAACCCGTAGGTCACGGGCCCGATCTGGACGGCGCCGGCGGGCGCCTCGGCGGCGGTGAACCCGCGCACCAGCCAGGCGCCGACCACGTAGGTCTGGAAGCTATCGGCCGCGGTGATCGCGGTGTCGAGCGGCGC
Organism: Kofleriaceae bacterium; assembly: GCA_036403075.1. Classification (GTDB taxonomy): domain Bacteria; phylum Myxococcota_A; class Polyangia; order Haliangiales; family Haliangiaceae; genus JABFXX01. Next base: position 11,214 of record DASWRS010000139.1, on the reverse strand, counting down.
GGTGACCGTGAACGTCGCGGTGTCGGGCGCCGGCGCGGCGCCGGGGTGCTCGAGCACCGCGTGGAGCACCTGGAGCTGGTGGCTGGGGAACGCGTAGAGCCGCGGGATCGGGACCGGCACGTCGGGCAGCGTGAACTGCACCGCCGCCGGCTCGTGCAGCTGCGTCGTCCAGATCCCCGGGCTGGCGCCGTGGCTGGCCACGACGCGATCGAACTCGCCCGCGGCCCCCGGCCTGGCGGGGAAGTAGGTCGCGTCGAACCCGGTGATGTCGAGCGGCGCGTTCACCACCGTCGCGCCGATCGATTGCCGCGTCACCACGATCGAGTCGACCGCCCGTGCGCTGCCGCTGGTCTGGTCGATCCCCGCGATCTGCGCACAGCCGACGCTCGCGACGATCCCGGCGAGGGGAGCCACCCGGTACACCACGACGGCAAACAGCCGAGCCATGGCGCGATGCTATCACCGCGCGGCCGGGGCACAGGGCACCGGCACGGCCGCTGTCGCACCAGTCACGCTCCAGCTGCGTCCCCGGGCGCGTCCCGGGGGGCACCGGCGCGCCGGATCAGACCTTGCGGTCCCGGCCGGGCTCGGGGCGGTCGGGGGCGTCGACCTCGTCGGCCGGCTCGGCATCGCGGTCATCCTTGTCGCGCTGCCAGAACCGCAGCCGCGATCGGGCGTCGCGATCGTCGTCGTTGCGGTCCTTGCGCTCGGTGCCGTCCTTGCGATCGGGACCGTCCTTGCGATCGGCGCCGTCCTTGCGCTCGTCCTTGCGATCCGGCCGCTCGTCGGCGCGCTTGAGCCGCACGGAGGCCTTCACGTCGGGCTCGGCGCCGACGAATCGGTCGCTGTTGGGGATGAACCGGATCTCGGTCTTGATCTCGAACGACAGCGTGGTGAGGATCTTGGCGATCTCCTCGCTGACGTTCAGGTTGGCGAGGAACTCGCGGGTCTCGCGCGCGATCACGTCGAACACCTTGTCCTTGGCGCCGTCTGCCGAGGACGCGATGTAGCCGGCGACCTCGGGCAGGCTCTCGCGCGCGATCTTGCGGATGCCCTCCTCGGTCGAGAACACCGCGCCGAGGCCGGCCGCGAACGTCTTCTTGACCAGCTCGGGGACCAGGCGCTCGAGCCGGTGGCGGATCGTCTCGGGCAGCTCGTCGGGATCGAGGCTGGCCGCCTGCGCGGTGCGCTCCGACCCGGGTGCCGTGCGCTCGGACGCCGCCGGCGGCCGGTCGGGGCGCTCCGGTCGCTGCGGATCGTCGTCGCTGGTCATCCCCCACGGGTTACCGCCGATCCGCGCCGCGATCAACCTGGTATTCTGCCGGTGAATGGCTGAGCCGGCCGCGCATGGGGACGAGTCTGCAACCGCGGAGCCGGCGGCCGCCATCGCGCCACCGGCCGCGCCGCGGGCCGCGCGGATCGTGACCGGCGACGCGCCCCGCAGCGACGCCGAGCCCGGGCGCTATCGCGACACCCAGCCGTCGCGGCCGCCGCCGCTCAGGACCCGGAGCTGGCGGGCGTACTGGGTCACGTTCCTGGTGATCGGCAGCTACCTGTGGCTGCGGCTGCGCGCGCGGTTTCACGCCGACGCCTGGATCGAGCACGCGCTGCGCACTACCCACCTGCGCAACGCGCGCCGGATCGAGCGCGCGATCTGCGAGCTCCAGGGGCTGTTCATCAAGGTCGGCCAGCTGATCTCGATCATGACCAACTTCCTGCCCGAAGAGTTCCGCCGCGAGCTCGAGGGACTGCAGGACGCGGTGCCGCCGCGGCCGTACGCCGACATCGAGGCCCGGATCCGCGAGGAGCTCCACAAGACGCCCGCCGAGCTGTTCGCCAGCTTCGAGCAGCGGCCGATCGCGTCGGCGTCGATCGGCCAGGTCCACCTCGCGCGCCTGCTCGACGGCACCAAGGTCGCGGTCAAGGTCCAGTACCCCGACATCGAGGAGGTCGTGCGCCGCGACCTCAACACGCTGCGCCGGATCTTCTGGATCGTCGGCTGGTTCGTTCCATATCAGGGACTGGCGGAGCTGTACCGCGAGATCCGCTCGATCATCATGGACGAGCTCGACTACCACGCCGAGGCCCACAACGCCGAGCGGATCGCGGCGAACTTCGTCGGCCGCACCGACGTCGGCTTCCCGGTCGTGGTCCACGAGCTGTCGACGGTGCGCGTGCTCACCACCCACTTCGAGGCCGGCTGCAAGATCACCGATCGCCCCGGGGTCAAGCTGCTCGGGCTCGACCGCGGCGAGCTGGCGCGCCAGGTCGTCGAGATCTATTGCCAGCAGATCTTCACCGACGGCGTCTATCACGCCGATCCGCACCCGGGGAACCTGATCGTGCGGCCCGGCGTCGACGGCGAGCCGCCGACGATCGTGTTCCTCGACTTCGGCGCGGTCGCCGAGATCCCCGGCAACGTCCGCCAGGGCATGGTCGAGCTGCTCCAGGGCGCGCTGACCCGCGACACCCGCCGGATCGTCGGCGCGATGAAGCAGATGGGCTTCGTCGCGCGCGGCGCCAACGAGCAGATGTTCGAGCAGGTCATCGAGTACTTCCACGAGAAGTTCCAGGAGAACATCTCGCTCGACTCGCTCAACTTGAAGGACATCAAGTTCGATCCGCAGAAGGGCCTCGAGAGCGTCGCCGACCTGCGCAAGATGGACATCTCGCTGCGCGAGCTCAGCGTCAACTTCCACATCCCCAAGGAGATCATCGTGCTCGAGCGCACCCTGCTCCTCTTGATGGGGCTGTGCACCGAGCTCGATCCGACGCTCAACCCGATGACCGTGATCCGGCCCTACCTCGAGCGCTTCGTGCTCGGCGACGAGGGCGACTGGTCGCAGCTCCTGGTCGAGACCTCCAAGGATCTCGTGATGTCGGTGACGGCGCTGCCCGCCGAGATCCGCAAGTTCATGCGGCTGGCCCACGCCGGCGAGCTCCAGCTCCGGTTCAAGAACATCGACGCGCCGGTCCAGCTGATGTACCGGCTCGGCCACCAGTTCATCTATGCCGGCGTCGGCATCGCCGGCGCGGCGATCGCCGTCGTGCTCGAGGGCCGCGGCGAAGACCCGCGCGCCGACTGGGCGTGGTGGACCGCGCGGATCGCCGGCGTCCTCCTGGTGTGGAGCTGGTGGACGTCGCGGACGCTGCTGCGCAAGCGCTGAGCCCGCGGCCCGCGGCCGGCTACGGCGTGACCGCGACCGGCGCGCCGTAGCGCACGCGAAGCAGCGACGCCGCGCCGTCGCGCGGGATCGTGACGATCCACATCCGATCGAAGACGATCGGCTCGCCATCGGCAAGCGCCTGGCCGGTCAGGCCGCGGACCAGATCGGGCACGGTGTTGGAGTGGCCGATCACGAGGGCCGTCGCGCCCCATGGCTCCGCGCGCAGCGCGGCCAGGATCGCCGGGACGTCGTCGATCACGGTCGGCTTGTCGCCGGCGTGGCGCGGCAGCGGCGCCGCGGTCTGGCGGCCGCGCTGGTAATGCGTGGTGTACACCGAGCGCAGCGGCGTGTCGGCGAGCACCCGCGCGAGCTCGAGCGCGCGGGCGCGTCCGTCGTCGGTCAGCACCGGATCGCCGCCGTGCATCGTGCCGGCCTCGGCGTGGCGGACGACGATGATCGTCTTGACGGCGGGAGACGCCGCCGGGGCCGCGGTCCTGGGCTCGGCCGCGGCCACGCCGCCCGACCCGACGACGAGCCAGACGACCAGCCAGACGATGGGCCAGACGATGGGCCAGACGGTCGAGCGCGCGGCGCGGAGCATGGCTGCGAGCTTGCTGCACCGCGCGCAGGGCTGTCCAGGCGAGGTGGCCGCTCCGTGCGCCCGCACCTCACTGTGCGCAAGCGCGCGATTTCTCTACCAATGTGACGAGCGCCCGGGCGGCGGCTGTGAGTATGATGAGCCTATCGTGCAGGATCGGACGTGCTGAGCTCGGATCGTTCACGCGCCGAGCTGCTCGCGCTGATCGCGGACGGGCTGCCCGCCGCGCTCGCCTACGTCGACGCCGACGAGCGCTACCAGTTCGTCAACCGCTACTACGTCGAGCGGTTCGCGGGCATCGGCGGCAAGATCGGATCGAGCGTGCGCGATGCGGTCGGTGCGGTGCAGTACGAGCGGCTCCGGCCGTACATCGCCCGCGCGCTGGCGGGCGAGACCGTGACGTTCGACAACGAGCTGGCACACCCCACGGTGGGCTCGCTGTGGGTGAGCGGGACCTACGTGCCCGACCTCGGCCCCGACGGACGGGTCCGCGGCTTCGCGGCGCTGCTCGAGGACGTCACCGCGCGCCGCCGGCTCGAGGACACCCAGCGCGTGCTCGCCGAGTCCGGCCGGGTGCTCGCGTCGTCGCTCGATCAGCAGGAGACCCTCGAGCGCGCGGCCCAGCTCGCCGTACCCCGCCACGGCGACTGGTGCTTCATCGACCTGCTCACCGAGGACGGTGCGCACTTCGATCGCGTCGCGGTCGCCTGCCGCGACCCCGATCGGGCGGATCTGCGGCGCTCGCTCCTGCGCCGCTATCCGCTGTTGTCCACGCTCGACCGCGGCGTGGCCCACGTGATCGCCAGCACCCAGCCGGTGCTGATGCAGGACGTCGCCCCGGCGTTCCTGCGCTCGATCGCACGGGACGAGCAGCACCTCGCGGACATCGCCGAGCTCGACGCGCGGTCGTTCGCGTGCGCGCCGCTCGCGGTCCGCGGCCGCGCGATCGGCGCGCTGACGATGGTGTCGAGCTCGCGCCGGCTCGACGACCACGACCTGTGGGCGGTCGAGGAGCTGGCGCGCCAGGCCGCCGCCGCGATCGACAACGCGCGGCTGTTCGCGGCCGAGCGCCAGGCCCGCGACCGCATCGGCCGGCTCCAGGAGGTCACCGCGGCGCTGTCCCGGGCCCAGAGCGCCAGCGACGTCGTCGAGGTCGCCTGCCGGATCGGAGCGCAGGCGATGGCGGCGCTGTCCGGCGTGATCTGGCTCGCCGATCCCGGCGGCAGCCTGGTCATGGCGGGCTCGTGGGGCACGCCGGCGGAGTTCATCGATCAGTTCCGCGTGCTCGCCGCGGACGACGAACGGTTCCCGGCGCTGGCCGTGGTGCGCACCGGCGCCCCGGCCTACATCGAGACCGCCGAGGACTGGAAGCGGACCTCGCCCGGCATCTACCCGATCGCCCAGGCCCACGGCCGGCTGATCTCGTACGCGGCGCTGCCGATCGCGAGCGAGGACCGGGTCGCCGGGGTGATCGTGTTCGCGCACCCGCTCGGCCACCGCTACGACGCCGCCGAGCGCGCGTTCTACACCACGCTCGCGCAGCACTGCCACCAGGCGCTCGAGCGCGCCCGGTTGCTCGACGAGGCGCGGGCGGCGAGCGCCGTCGCGTACCAGGCGAGCCGCGCCAAGGACGAGTTCCTCGCGATGCTCGGGCACGAGCTCCGCAACCCGCTGGCGCCGATCGTGACCGCGCTCGAGCTGCTCCGGTACCGCGGCACGCCCGGCTTCGAGCGCGAGCGGGCGATCATCGAGCGCCAGGTCGACCACCTGCGCCGGCTGGTCGATGACCTGCTCGACGTCTCGGCGATCACCGCGGGTCGGGTCCAGCTCCAGCGCGCGCCGGTCGTGGTCCAGGACGTCGTCGCGCGCTCGGTCGAGATGACCCGGCCGCTGATCGAGGAGCGCCGCCACGCGCTGTCGATCACCGTCGACGACGAGCTGCGGGTCGACGGCGATCCGGTCCGGCTCGCGCAGGTCGTCACCAACCTCCTGATCAACGCCGCCAAGTACACGCCGCCGGGCGGCACGCTGACGATCGCCGCGGCGCGCGACGGCGGCGATGCGGTGCTGCGGATCCGCGACACCGGCGCCGGGATCTCGGCGGAGCTCCTGCCGCACGTGTTCGAGCTGTTCGAGCAGGGTCCGCAGGCGATCGACCGGCCGCACGGCGGGCTCGGCCTCGGCCTGGCGATCGTCAAGAGCCTGGTCGCGCTGCACGGCGGGACGGTCTCGGCGCACAGCGACGGCCCGGGGCGCGGCAGCGAGTTCGTCGTCCGGCTCCCGGCCGGCACCGCCGCGTCCGCCGCGTCCGCCCACGACGCCGCGCTGCGCGAGCTGCCGCGGCGCGTGCTGATCGTCGACGATAACCACGACGCCGCGAGCCTGCTCGCCGACGCGCTCGAGCTGCTCGGCTGCACGACCCAGGTCGCCCACGACGGGGAACACGCGATCCGCGTCGCGCGGCAGTTCGCGCCGCAGCTCGCGCTGCTCGATCTCGGGCTGCCCACGATCGATGGCTACGAGGTCTGCCGCCGGCTGCGCGCGATCTCGACCACGCCGACCCTGATCGCGCTCACCGGCTACGGCCAGGACGAGGACCGCCGGCGGACGCGCGACGCCGGCTTCGACGACCACCTGGTCAAGCCGGTCGACATCGCCACGCTGAAGGCGGTGATCGAGCGGGTGTTCCGGGCGGGCTGATCGCCGCTGGTTCCGGCCGCGGTCACGGCGCGGGCAAGAAGCAGGCGATGTTGTTGTTGTAGATCAGGTCGGTGATCGAGCTGACCTTGGCGTTGTGGTCCGAGGCACCGACCGCGGCGACCGAGTTGCGAACGTCGAGGTAGTACGAGACGTAGTCGCAGAAGTACAGCCCGACCCCGGCGTAGTCGCCGCCGTAGAGCCCCGCGTCGACGTACATGCGGCGCAGGTTGTACCAGAGCGAGTACAGATCTGCGGTGAAGTGGTCGCCGCCCCCGGCGAGGCTCGCGTCGTTGTCGAACCGCGCGTCGTACCAGTCGCATAGCGACTTGGTCACGTTGAGCCGCCACCACGTGCCCGCACCGAGCGCGCCCCACGGCGCGGTGCCGGGCGTGTTCGCGTTGTCGTCGAACGCTGCCAGGTCGCAGCCGTTGGTCAGCGGGAACACCGCGTGGGCGATCAGCTCGGCCCAGGCCTCCTTGAACGCGATCTGCTGCGACACCGCCGCCGCGTCGTCACCCGCGCTGATCCCGATGCCGTTGAACCCGTAGTCGCCGTCCCACGCGCGCAGCATCAGGACGTGGCCGTACTCGTGCGCCGGCGTGAGCCCGGCGTCCCACGAGGTGTTGACCTTGTCGACGACCTTGGTTGCCGACAAGGTCGTCGCGGTCGAGGTCTGGGTCGACGGATAGACATACTGCAGCTCGCCGAACGTGTCGTTGTAGAACGGCACGCCGTTGTCGCGGTTCACGGTGAGCACGGTGTCGACCAGCGACGCATAGAGGTTGGCCGCGATCGAGTGGTTGTTGATGTCGGTCGACGCGGCACCCGCGGGGTAGAACGCCATCGCGGCGAGCGCGACGTTGTCGCCGGCGTTGACCCGCAGCGGACTGACGTACGACGCGCCGGGGTAGTACAGCGTGTACGGCGTGTTGTCGTCGCTGTCGAGCGAGAAGCACCAGTCCGTGCCGCAGAACTTGAGCCGCGTGTTCAGCGTGATCATCGTGCCGGCGTAGTCGTCGTGGTTGCACGCATCGGCGGTCGGGAACGTCACGGAGAACGTGCCGTCGTACGCGACCGTGGCCGAGCCGATCTTCTCGGAGTCCTTGCAGTTGACGTCGAGCACACCAAAGCCGGTGTCGCGCTCGTAGACATCGACGACCATGTACTGGCCGGCGAGCCAGTGGGTCGCGCAGCTCGTGCCGTCGGGCCACAGCCCGTCGGTGCCGCAGTTCTCGCCGACCGCGCCGGTGAGCGTGCGACGCGCCGCGAACAGGCCGTGGTTGCGGCGATCGTTGTACACGACCTTGCCGGTGATCGTGGCGGTGCCGCCGGCGCGCACCGCCTGGTGGGTCACCGTCACCAGCGGCGCGGCCGGATCGGCGACGCTGCCGAGCGCACGGGCCTCCGGCGCGGCGAGCGCGACGCCGAGCGGCTCGCGATCGATCGCGGCGCCGGCGGTTGCCGGCGGTGGCGCCTGGTCTTCCAGCGGCGGCGCTTCGGACGCGCACGCGGTAACGAGCAGTGAGAGGACGATACCCAGCTGGTGATTTCGCATGCGGCGACGCATTGCAATCACGAGTCCCGCCGGGAATCCGCCGCGCGGCAATCGATCCACGGCACTTGGGGCCGAGCTCGGCGATCGGCAACGCCGGATCAGCGCGCCGGCCACGCGATCGCGCCGATCCGGCGCATCGCCAGCGCCGCGCCGCCCCGATGCCGCCACCGGCCGCGCCGGCCGGCCATCGGATCGCGCGGCCGCCGTGGATTGCGGCACTGGCACCACGGCGTACCGCCCTCGTTGTTGCGTGCGGCACGTCCAGGTACCACGCGCGCAGCAATCCTGCCTGGTTGCGTGCGGTGCCCCGCTTGCAGCGTGGTGGGCCATGCGAACCATCCATCTCTCATTGCTCGGCCTCCTGGCGTGCAGCCATGCTCCCGATGCTCCGGCCGACCCCGCGCTCGACGACGGCGACGTCACAGCAGACCTGGTGGCCGCGTTGTCGCGCGGCACCGTGAACAACGTGCGTGACCTGGCGAGCTGTCCGCAGGGTGCGCCGCCGGGCGCGACGTGCAAGCAGGTCACCGTGACGGGCTGCCCCGGCATCGCCGGAGAGCCGATCGATGCCGTCGTCGCGCTCCGGCCGCAGATCGGCGCGCTGCGCGGCACCGTCGTCCACTTCAGCGGCGGTGGCGGCCGCGGCTTTCAAACCAGTGGGACGCCGCAGTACGAGGCCGCCGGGCTCCGCAACGTGTACGTGGCGTGGCTGAGCGACTGGGAGCAGACGCAGAGCTCCGGGATCCGGACCGCCGGGTGCCGGCCGGCGACGATCCTGCAGTGGATCTTCGCCGATCCGTCGATGCACGGGGGCAGCCGCAGCACCGCGTTCTGCGGCGAGGGCTTCTCTGGCGGGTCCGGACAGCTCGGCTACGCGCTGGCGCACTACGGCGCGGGCGCCGTCCTCGACTACGTCAACGAGCTGTCGGGGCCGCCGTTCGCGCGCATCGATCTCGGCTGCGACGGCGATGCGCCGGCGACGGCGATGGTGTGCGGCGCGAGCGATACGCTGCGGCTGCCCTCATCGTTGAGCGCGTGGGAGAACATCCCGCCGCCGCTGACCTGCGGCAGCAGCAACGTCCCCGCCACCGAGCTCGCGCGCTGGAAGGCCGACTCGATCGCGATCGGCGGCGTCTACGGCTACCCCAAGACCCAGGTCCAGTTCTTCGCGTGCACGTTCCAGGCGACCGCGGTGACCGCGATGGGCAAGATCTACTTCGACCTGATCTCGCAGGCCTCCGGCGGCGATCCGGGCCACGCGCAGTATCACTGCTACTCGCAGGCCGATGGCTGTCAGGGCGAGGGGCTAGGCACCGGCGCCAGCGATGCGGTACAGGCGCTGATCGCGAATTGCCTGCCGCGCCACAACTAGTCCGTACTATCGGCAGTATGGGCCAGACGCAGGAGAGCCGCGAGCGCGTGCGGGGTCAGTTCGCCCGAAGCTTCGACCGAGGGCCTGGGCACGATTCGGCGCGCCAGGATCGTGAGCTGAAGACGCTACCGATGGCTCTGGCAGGCTCGGGCCGGGAGCCTGCCGGGACGCAGCCAGCCCGGGCTCGGGGGCCCGACCAGCGCGTGGCGTTGCTGGTCGATGCCGAGCAACTGGCAGAGCTGCCGCTCGAGATCCGCGCGCGCGCCGCGCCCGGGCCAGCGGGCCAGCTCGGCCCGGACGTCCACCGGCCGCTCAGTGCGTGAGGCGCCACAGCATCGCGCGAACCCGATCCAGCACCGCATCGACGGCGGCGAACTCGGCGGGCGTGATGTAGCCGCGTGCCCGCGCGATGCGCAGCGCCGTGGTGAGCTCGCTTGCCGAGCCGGCAGCACGGCGGAACAGGTCGGCGCGATCGAGGCCGGCACGCTGCCGCGCTTCGCTGACGTTGAGCGCGATCGATTCGGCAGCGCGGCCGACCTCGTCGGCGAGCGACTTGCGGCGCTGGCGGAGCTTGGGCTCCAGCGGAGCGAGTCGTTCCAGAACGGTGAGTGACATCTCGAGCGTATCGAACATCAGAGCCTCCTTGTGATTGGCCTCCCGAGCGCCGGGGGCCGTCGTCGCCCGATGCGTCCGCGGAGCGCACGTCCCGTGACGAGCGCGGGCACGGCAGCTCGCGCGTCGTCGACCGATCAGCTGTGGGAGCGCCGCCCGCGCCACGGCGGTGGGTCATGCGCTCGGCGCGGGACGGTGCGCGAGAGCGGCGCAAGGGCGACGGCCCCCGGCGCGGGCGGGCGATCACGGCAGCGGTGGAGCGGCAGCGGTGGCGGTGGCGGTGGCGGCGGCGGTGGCGGTGGTGGCGGTGGCGGTGGCGGTGGCGGTAGCGGCAGCGGCAGCGGCGCCGGCAGCGGCAGCGGTTGCGGCGCCGGCAGCGGCAGCGGCGCCGGCAGCGGCAGCGGCAGCGGGTAGCGGTGGCGGTAGCGGCAGCGGCAGCGGTTGCGGTAGCGGTAGCGGCAGCGGTAGCGGCAGCGGTTGCGGTTGCGGTAGCGGCAGCGGTTGCGGTAGCGGCGGCGGCAGCGGTCGCCGGAGCGGCAGCGGTCGCCGGAGCGGCAGCGGTCGCCGGAGCGGCGATCACGCTCGTCAAGATCTCACCTGTCAGCGCCGGCTAGCCCGTGGGGACGCCGCCCGCGCGGAGGACCTGATCGATGAGAGCCTTGCGTTTCCCGGTGGTCGCAATAATATATGCTCAATCAAGATGACGGCGTCACCCCCAACCGCGTCCCGGCGTCGCCCCCGTCAGCTCGCTCTCGAGTTCCGGACCTGGGGTGGCAAGCGCGCCGGCGCCGGCCGCAAGCCCCGCGGTGCGCGCGCCGGCGTGGCTCATCGCGCACGCGGCGAGTGGACCCGCCCGACGCCGCTCCACGTCACCTTGCGCATGGCGCCGCACGTCTACAACCTGCGCAGCCGGCGCTCGTTCCGCGTCATCGCGGCGGCGCTCCGGCTCGGCGGCGATCGCTTCGACGTCCGCGTCATCGAGTTCTCGGTCCAGGGCAACCACATCCATCTGCTGGTCGAGGCGCCCAACCGCCGCGCGCTCGCCCGCGCGATCCAGGGCTTCTCGATCCGCGTCGCCAAGGGGCTCAACCGGATGATGGGCCGCTCCGGCCGCGTGTTCGACGATCGCTATCACGCACGCGTGCTGCGCACGCCAACCGAGGTCCGCCACGCCCTCCACTACGTCCTGGACAACGCGCGCAAGCACGCC
>DASWRS010000138.1:0-14524 GCA_036403075.1 Kofleriaceae bacterium | reverse complement strand
CCGGACTGATCGTCCACGCCGCGGCGGTGGTCGCGGGCACCACGATCGGCGGCGCGCTCGCGCTGCGGGCCGAGCCCGCGAGATCGCCGGCGGCGGTCGCCGATCAGGCACCGGCGGGCGTGAGATCGACGGCGGTCGCCGTTCAGGCCCCCCCGGGCGCGCCGCTCGCTCCGCCGCCGTTGGGCGCGCCCTCCGCCGGCTCGCCGCACCTGCTGGCACCGGACGCAGCGCGGTCCGCGGGAGCCGCTGACTCGGCGGCGGTCACGGCGGCGGGTTCGACGCCGGCCGGTTCGACGGCGGCCGGTTCGATGCCGGCGGGTTCGACGGCGGCGGGTTCGACGGCGGCGGGTTCGACGGCGGCGGGCTCGACGGCGGCCGGTTCGACGGCGGCCGGTTCGACGGCGGCGGGCTCGACGGCGGCTGCCGCGTCCGACGCTCGCGGCGCGGCGGTCGCGCAGATCAAGGACGCGGTGCTGCGCTTCGTCGCCTGGTCGCGGAGCCACCCCGGCGCCCGATGCCCGGATGCCGTGGCGCTCGGCCTGGCGCCGCGCGATCCGTGGGGCCATCCGCTGCTGGTGCTGTGCGCCGATCAGCCTGCGGATCAGATCGCCGGTGTGCTGTCGCTCGGCCCCGACGGTCTGCCCGGCACCGACGACGACATCGCCTCGTGGACGCTGGCGCCGGAGCTCGCCGAGCTGTTGCGCGGGCCACGCTGGAGCTCGGCCGGCCGGCCGCCGGTGAGCCCCGGCGGACGGCTGGCAGCGCCGGCGATCCCGGCGGTGGAGCCGCGGCCGGCGATCGCAGCGACACCGCGACCGGGCGTGGCGCCGCCCGCCACCACGACGTCACCACCGCCCGCCGCGCCCGCACCGACGAACACCAGGCCACCCGCCAGCGCCGGAGCTGGCTCCGATGACACCGACGGTGACGGGATTCCGGACCGCCGCTAACCTCGAGGTCGCTCTCATGAAGTACGGCACGATGATCGTCTCGCTCCCGCTCCTGGTCCTGCTCGCGGTGTCCGCCGGCGCCGCGCACGCGCAGCCCTCGGGAGCCCAGGCCGAGACCCTGTTCCGCCAGGGCAAGGACCTGATGGCGCGCGGCAAGACCGCCGAGGCCTGCGCCGCGTTCGACGCGAGCCAGAGGCTCGACCCGACGGTCGCCACCTTGCTCAACCAGGCCGCGTGCCGCGAGAAGAACGGCCAGCTCGCCACCGCGTGGGGCCAGTTCCTCGAGGCCGAGCGCCAGACCCGCAGCGCGACCGACGACAGCGGCCGGCAGTTGCACCAGACCGCCGCGAACCACGCCGCCAAGCTCGAGCCGCGGCTGTCGACCCTGACGATCACGGTGCCGCCCGAGAGCCGCGTCGGCGGCCTCCAGGTCACCCGCGGCGGCGAGCCGGTCGACCCGGGCGCGTGGAACCGGGCGCTGCCGGTCGACGGCGGCAGCTACAAGATCACCGCCAGCGCGCCGGGCAACGCCGAGTGGTCGACGATCGTCGCCGTGAGCGACGAGCACGACGTCAAGACCGTCGAGATCCCCAGGCTCAAGGCCGCGCTGATCCCGCCTCGCCCGACGGTGTCGTCGTCGTCACCGGCACCGCCGGCCGCCGAGCACCCGGACAGCGGTCCCCCGCCGCGATCGAAGCTCGTCCCGCTCGCCGTCGGCGGCGGCGCCGTCTTGCTCGCCGGCGGCGCGATCGGCGTCGCGCTGTGGGGCTCGTCGACCTACGACAAGGCCAAGGCCGAGCCCGACAACGCCCGCCAGGACTCGCTGTGGCACTCGGCCAACACCAAGCGCTACGTCGCCGAGGGCCTCGGCGTCGCGAGCCTGGCCTGCGCCGGCGTCGCGGTGTGGCTCTACCTGCGCCCCGGCGACGAGTCGGCCACGGCCAGCCACGCATCCCGCGTCCACGTCGCGCCGATCATCGCCGGCGACGCCGTCGGGCTGCTGTGGATCGGGCGCTACTGAGAGCGTGACCCGGTCCGCGCGCCGGGCGGTCAAGTGTAGCGGCGGCTACATCAGGCACTGCGAGCGTCGACTATCCTTCATGTCGGTAGCTGGCTTTTCGTTTACAGCGCGTCTACCATTTTTTCTCGCAAGGGGGGCTCTGCGAGACGTGCGTCAAGCTACACGAATTACGGCGGCCGTCGCTGCTGTCGCGCTGAGCGGCTGTGTCGACGGCTTTCGCGGCGCGAACGTACAGATCGATCTGTCTCCCGCGACGCCGGTGCAGGCGCACGTGCTCGCGCCGCCGGCGCCCGGCGAGTTGCCGGCCAACGCGCACTTCACGCTGTTCGCGATCCAGCAGGACGCGATGCAGGATCGTCTGTTCGAGGTCACGCGCTTCGAGGTCCACCGCATCGTCGACACGACGTCGCCGTGCTTCATCGACACCGGCGAGCACGTGCCGTACCCCGGGCTGCACGTCACCGCGTTCGAGGCCCGGGTCAAGCAGGACACCGGCATCACAGATCCGGCCCATCCGCCGGCGACCGCGACCGAGCAGCAGAAGGAGATGGCGGCCACGGCCAAGCAGCGCACGACGACCGTCGGCCTGCTCACCGGCGACAAGGGCCTGCGCGCGGTCACGTCGGCGTCGGCCGCGACGTACCCGATGGTCGCGACCAGCTGCAGCGGCCCGACGGATCAGATCCCGCCGGCGATGTGCATGGACGACGCGTCGAACAAGCTCCGGCTGCAGCTGTGCCAGGCGGCGTGGAAGGCCGATCCGAACCTGTGGGAAGGCACCGACCGCGTGCTGACCGCGCCGCTCAACGGCGTGACCCACGGCATGGTGTTGAACCCGATGAACCCGATCAACATGACGCCGGTCGGCGGCGCGCAGTTCTTCGTCGACGACGCGCTGGTCGGGATCGATGCGTTCGCGATCTACTTCCAGGTTGACGGCATGACCACGCCGGGCACGCAGCTGTACTTCGGCCGCCCATCGATGCCGACCCGCGGGGTGATCCATGTCCACCTGGTCAGCCCGATCAACCCGCTGCTCACGGCCGAGATGGCGGTGTTCTCCGATCTCGGTGAGGACGACGTCCATTTCTAGGAGGCCCATGCAGACCCGTATCGTCGTTCTGACGTCCCTGGCCGCGGTCGCGGCCTCGCTTGCGTCCGGCTGCAAAGGCGTCGACTGCGGGGACGGCACCACCGAGCGCAACGGGGCATGCGTGCCGGCGAGCGAGACAGTGGGGACGGCCAAGTGCGGTCCGTTCACCGAGCTGCACGGCGACACCTGCGTGCCGATGTTTCCGCCGACGACGTGCGATCCGGACTCGACGCAGCCCGACACCGATCCCGGCACGGGCGTGACGACCTGCATCGGCACCGGCGCGGCCGGCTGCTCGACCAAGATCGCGTGCCCGGCGCCCTCGGGGGGCAAGCAGACGATCTGCGGGCAGCTCTACGACTTCGAGACCGGCCAGCCGTTCGCTGCGCCCGGTGCGACCGGCGCGAAGTGTGCCGCGGGCGGGACGACAGGACCGTGCTCGCTCGGGATCCGGGCGTTCGACGCGGTCGCGCTCGCGATGAACCCGACCGGCACGGCGCCGCTCGCCACGGACCCGCTCTACATCGATGATTGCGGGCGGTTCCGGCTCGCCGAGGTGTCCCAGCCGGGCGGGCCGTTCGTCGCGCTCGCGATCGATGACGCCACAGTGGGACCGGGCGGCTCGACCAGCGCGGTCGGCGTCGCCACCGCGAAGGGCGCCGGGGTCACGACCAAGGATGTCGAAGGCTTCATCGTGCGCGGCGCGGTCGCCGGCGCGTGGGGCGGGCCGTCGCTGGCCAACGGGATCTACGCGCCGATCTATCGCGGCCACAGCATCGGCCTCGATCTCGCGTCCGGCGTGACGTTCACGTTCGGCCCGATGGCCACGCCGCCGCCGACGATGACTGATACCAACCGCGACTTTTACTTCGGCGGCACGGCGACCACGCGGACGACGCTCGACGGCACGGCCAACGCGACCGGCGCCAATGGCACCGCGCTGGTCAGCGGCGCGAACCTCGGCGAGATCTACTCGGGCCGCGGCGGACTGCCCGGCGGATGCATGTGGGACATTCACGCGGGCGCGGCGATCCCCGGCGTGGTCTTCGTCCAGATCTTTCGACCGATCGCCATTCCCGGCATGACGTGCACGCTCTGAAGTCGCTCACGATCGCTGCGGTGCTCGCCGCGGCCACGGCCGCGGCCACCGTGGCCTCGGCGGACCCGTCGAGCGGCGTCGATGGCGCGCTGTTTCGCAGCTCGTACGACACCGGCGGCGTGTTCAGCCTCGAGGGCGCGCGGCTGATGCCGCGGCACGACGTGTCGTTCAAGCTGCTGCTCAGCTACGCGCGGGCGCCGCTGTCGGCCGCGGTGCCGGGCATCGGCGGCGCGGCCGGCGACACCGCCAGCGACCGGATCCTCGATTACCTGGTCACGCTCGACATGGCGTTCGGCATGTCGCTGACCGACCGGATCGCGATCGGCATCGACGCCGCCGCCTACCGCACCGCGACCGGCAGCGGCTACGGCGTGCGCGGCCGGTACGGCAGCGGTGGCCGGGTCACGCAGCTGTCGACCGGCCTGATCGCGCTGCGGCCGCTGTCGAACATCGATCCGTCGGCGAGCCCGAATAACTCCGGCGCCTACCTCGGCGACGAGCTCGCCGGCCCGCTCGACGCGCGGTTCGGGATCAAGTTCGCGCTGGTCCAGCGCCCGCTGCTCGCGGTCACCGCGGTCGGCTCGGTGGTGCTGCCGTTCGGCGACGACGCGATGCTGCTCGGCGATCGCAACCTGGTGTTCGAGCCCAAGCTCGCGGTCGACTGGCGCCGCGACCGGATCCACGCGACCCGCCTGGTCGGCAACCTCGGCGCCCGGATCCGCGAGCGCACGGTGCTGCAGGGCTACGACACCCGGAGCATGGCGGCGACGCCGGACGACGCCCGCGCGTTCCTCGACGTCGGCAGCGAGCTGGTCGCCGGGCTCGGCGGCGTGTACGAGCTGTCGCCGCGGATCACGGCGGCGCTCGAGGCGGTGGCGTTCGTGCCGCTGCCGGATGCGCTGTCGTGGGGCAATTGCCGGCTGTACAGCGGCGCGCGCTGCAGCACGCTGCGATCGAGCGACTACTTTGCCGGCGCCGGCCACGGCGACTTCACGCTGCAAGCGACCGCCGGCGTGACCGTGCGCGTCTCGGCGGACCTCACCGCGAACGTGATGCTCGGCACCGGCCAGTTCGGCGCGCGTGGCGACGAGCTCCGGGTGACGACCGGCCTGGTGTGGGCGCCGCAGCCCGGCGGCACCGAGGCCAGCCGCAACGACCGCGACGGCGACGGCATCCCCGACTCGGTCGACGCGTGCCCCGACGAGCCCGAGGACAAGGACGGGTTCCAGGACGAGGACGGCTGCCCCGATCCGGACAACGATCGCGACGGCATCCCCGACGCCCAGGACCAGTGCCCCAACGAGCCCGAGGACAAGGACGGGTTCCAGGACCAGGACGGCTGCCCCGAGCCCGACAACGACAACGACGGCATCCCCGACACGGTCGACAAGTGCCCCGACGAGCCCGAGGACAAGGACGGGTTCCAGGACGGGGACGGCTGCCCCGACGACGACAACGACGGCGATGGCTTCGCCGACGCGGTCGACAAGTGCCCCAACGACCCCGAGACCGTTAACGGCTTCGAGGACGACGACGGCTGCCCCGACGTCCGCGGCACGACCGGCCCCGAGGAGCGCGCCGATCGCATCGACCTCAAGGGCGCGCAGGTCGGGTTCGCGCGCGGCGCGTTGACCCCGGCGGGCCGCCAGCTGCTCGGCCAGGTCGCGACCCTGATCAAGAGCCGGCGGCTCGCGGTCCGCATCGAGGTCCACCTCGCGCTCGGCACGCGATCGACCAGCCCGGCGCAGATCGCCCAGCAGCGCCGGCGCGACAAGCAGCTCGCGCAGCAGCGCGCGCGGCTGATCGCCGACTACCTGATCGCCCAGGGCGTGTCGCCGCAGCAGCTGCAGGCGGTCGGCATCGGCTCGGATCGCCCGCTCGGCACGGCGACCCCGAGCGATCCGGTCAACGAGCGCGTCGACTTCATCAAGGCGCAACAAGGGAGCACGCCATGACGTGGCATCGCGGCGCACCGGCGGCACTCGCGATCGCGCTCGCGGCGGCCCAGGCCCAGGCCCAGGCCCAGGCCCCGCCGCCGGGCAGCACGCCGACCGACATCGAGGTCCCGCAGGTCGTGGTCGATCAGACCGACGCGCAGGGGCCCGGCGCCGACGAGGCGCTCGACCTCGCCAACATCGTGCAGAGCGCCGCCAAGGGTGTGACCACAGTGCAGGAGGCGCCCGCGATCGTCACCGTGATCACGGCCGACGAGATCCGCGATCGCCAGTTCCAGGACCTGGCGCAGCTGACCGACACCGTGCCGGGCTGGCAGCGCGCGAGCATCTTCCACTCGACGTTCCCCGGGACGATGGTCCGCGGCCAGGTCCAGGCGGTGCAGTTCCTCCACGACGGCGTGTCGCTGTTCGATCCGTTCATCAACGTGCCGAGCGTCAGCCGGGTCCAGCCGATGGAGCTGGTCAAGCGGGTCGAGATGATCACCGGCCCGGGCGGCGTCTTGTGGGGCTCGAACTCGCTGCTCGGCATCCTGAACGTCATCACCAAGGACGCCGAGGACGTCGACGGCATCGAGGTCGGCGCGCAGCTCGGCGACGGCAACGGCGACCGGCTGATGGCGCGGGCCTACGCGATGGGCGGCGCGGCCAACCTGATGCACGGCAAGCTCAAGGTGTTCGCCCACGCCAGCATCCAGACCTGGCAGGGCGCGGGGTTCGAGATGCCGCTGCTGTTGTTCCACAACGCGCTGCCGCAGCCCAACTCGCCCAACCAGTACGGCCCGCTGACCGAGGCCGAGCCGGCGCGATCGATGATCGTCACGCTCGACGGCAAGCTGACCTACGACAAGCTGCAGCTCCGGGTGTTCGCGCCGTTCGGCCACATCTACAACCCGATGGGGCTCTCGGGCGAGCCGGTGCGCGACAGCCTGCCCGAGGACGGCGTGTGCCCGGTCGGGACCACCGACGCCAGCTGCATCGATCCGCGGCGGGCGAGCCGCAAGAACCGCGAGGACGTCTACGATCGCTACGCGGTCGCCGAGTACCGCACGCGGTTCGCGCGCGACAAGGCCGGGATCGCGGTGCGCGGCTACCTGCAGCAGTTCGTCCGCGGCTTCGAGCCGCTGCAGGTGCTGTCGGCGCAGCCGATCCTGCCCGGCGGGCTGTCGTTCAAGGCCGACCTCACGAGCTACCGCGCCGGCGGCGCGTTCGACGGCGATGTCGAGCTGACGCCGCAGGTCCGCATGCTGTACGGCGCCGAGGCGTTCCGCGAGTGGAAGCCGGAGATGGCATCGGGATCGCTGCAGGGCAGCGGCACGCCGTTCGAGCTGACGGGGCCCTACGATCCGTCGGTGGTGCCGCTGCCGTGTCCGCGCGACGCGACGGGCCACCCGGTCGCAGGCTGCCCGCTGACCTTCGCGTTCCCCGCCGACCGCACGGTGCTCGGCGCCTACGTCGATCCGCAGTACCGGCCCAACCGGAGCCTGATCTTCGATCTCGGCGGCCGCGTCCAGGTCGCGCCGGCCGCGTTCGGCTCGCTGCACTACGATCCGAACTTCACGATCGCGGCGACCGCGGTGTGGAACTTCATCCCCAACTGGCACCTCAAGGTCAACTACGCACAGGGCTTCCGTCCGCCGGTGTTCAACAACACCGCGGCCAACGGCGAAGCCGTACAGATCGGCGGTAATCCCAACCTGTCGGTCGAGACCTCGGACGCGACCCAGGCCGAGATCAACGCGCGTATCTTCAAGGGCGACCGCCGGATCCGCGAGCTGTCGTTCCGTGTCGACGGCAGCTACACCCGGATCAATAACCTGATCCAGGTATCCTCCGGCAATTACTCCAACTCCGGAGACCGCGCGATGACCTCGCTGGAGTTTCTGGGCAAGCTCTACCTCCAGGGCGGTCACCGGCTCGAGCTCGGCTACACCTACCTACGCGGGAATACCAGCGACAAGGGCCGGCTGCGCTCGCTGCCCGAGAACTGGTTCTCGCTCGCGGGAGTGTGGTCGCTGATCGGCAACCAGCTGACCGCGACGACCACGCTCAAGATCACCGGCGCGGCCGAGGACCCCAACCGGCTCGTCGAGTACCGGGGCAGCACGTACACCACCTGCATGACCGGAGATCCGACCTGCAAGCCGGGGCGCGTGACCACCGGCACCGAGGTCGGCGTGCTCGCGACCGACCTCGTGCTCGACCGCCTGCCGCCGATGGCCGACCTGTCGCTCGGCGTGCAGTACGCGCCGACACCCCGGCTGGCGATCCGGGCGTCGGCTTACAATGCGCTGGTCAGCCACACCTACCAGCCCGATGTGTTCTTCGATTACGAGCCCCACCTCGAGTACCTTCCCAATCCCTACGAAGGCTTCCGCGCGTACCTGACGATGACATATCAGTACTAGCCGCCGTCCTTGCGGCCCCGGGCCCTGATATCATCGCAACGCTTGGGCCCGTGCGGCCCGGGTCCGGGGAATCTTGTCGAAACGCCGCGTGCTCGCGATCTCCAGCGATCTCGATCAGCTCCGCCGCATCGTCGTCACGCTCGAGCGTGCCGGGGCCGAGGTCGATGCGGTGCGTAGCTCCGAGGCGATCTCCGCCGAGGTGATCCCGCACCGCTACGTGTTCTTTTCGGCGACCGGCGGCAACCTCGGCGCGCTCGATACCCTGGTCCCCAAGCTCCGCGAGCGCGCGCACGTCACGATCGTCACGCCGCGCGCCGGGCTGCCCGATCTGACCAGCTACCTGCGCGACGACCGGATCAACCACGTCGTGGTCGGCGACGAGCTCGAGAGCGGCGTGTTCGTCACCGCGCAGAAGCTCCTCACCGGCGACATCTTCGGGATCGAGAAGTACCTACCGGCGGGGACCCCGGTGCACTACGCGCGGCTGCGCGACTTCGCCGGCCGCGGCCGGGCGATCGACACCGTGCTCGGGTTTGCCGAGGAGGCGCGGATGCGCCGCCAGGTCCGCACCGCGATCGGCTCGGTGTGCGAGGAGCTGCTGATGAACGCCTTGTACGACGCGCCGGTCGACGCGGCCGGCCGGCCGATGTTCGCCGACGTCGATCCGCACGACCGCAAGGACACGCGGTCGCCGCGCCCGGTCTCGATCCGCTACGCGGCGACCGAGCATGCGTTCGCGGTCGCGGTCCGCGACCGGTTCGGCCGGCTCGCGAAGAACACGATCCTGTCGTACATCGAGAAGTGCATCTCGTCGCCGATCCAGATCGACCGCAAGACCTACGGCGCGGGCCTGGGCCTGTACCTGGTCGCCAACGCGGCGGCGACCTACGTGGTCAACGTCGCGTACGGCATCGCGACCGAGGTCGTGTGCACGTTCGATCGCGGCGCCAAGTCGCCGCTCCGGCTGGTCGGGATGTTCGTCCACCCGGGCGGCGCCGAGATGTTGAAGCGCGGGCCGACACCCGAAACCGCCGCGGGGCTGAACCGCAGTGGCTGAGCGCCAGTTCGGCCCGTACAAGCTGATCCGCCAGATCGCAGTCGGCGGCATGGCCGAGATCCACCTGGCCAAGACCGCGGGGATCGCCGGGTTCGAGAAGTACGTCGCGCTCAAGATGATCCACCCGAACTTCGCCGAGGACGAGCAGTTCATCCAGATGCTCGTCGACGAGGCCAAGATCGCCGTCCAGCTGACCCACGGCAACATCGCCCAGACCTTCGACCTGGGCCGGGTCGGCGAGACCTACTACATCACGATGGAGTACGTCGACGGCGCGGATCTCTACAAGATCCTGCGCCGCGCGTCCGAGCAGGACATCGACATGCCGCTCGACGTGTGCGCGTTCATCGGCAAGGAGGTCGCCTCCGCGCTCGATCACGCGCACCGCAAGCGAGACCACGCCGGCAAGCCGCTGGGCATCGTCCACCGCGACGTGTCGCCGCAGAACGTCCTGGTGTCGTACTCGGGCGAGGTCAAGCTGGTCGACTTCGGGATCGCCAAGGCGACGATGAAGGCGCGCCAGACCGCGGTCGGCGTGATCAAGGGCAAGTACTACTACATGAGCCCCGAGCAGGCCTGGGGCTCGCCGATCGACCACCGCTCCGACATCTTCTCGGCCGGCATCGTGCTGTACGAGATGATCACCGGGCAGATGCTCTACCTCGAGGAGGACCTGCACAAGCTGCTCGAGATGGCGCGCTCGGCGGAGATCCGCCCGCCGAGCGTGCTGCGCCGGGGCGTGCCGCCGCAGCTCGAGCGCATCGTGATGCACGCGCTGGCCAAGGTGCCGGGCGAGCGCTACCAGCACGCCGGCGATCTCGCGACCGACCTCGAGCGCTTCCTCCACGCCTACTCGCCGGTATTCACCGCGTCCAAGCTGTCCAACCTGCTGCGCCAGGTCGCCGGCGATCCGATCCAGGTGCCCGACGATCCGGGGTTCGTCAGCATCGAGTTCCGCGACGGCGCGATGTCGACCCATCCGCTCGACGACTCCGAGGTCGCGCACGCGATCGACGCCGAGGAGCTGCGCGACGAGAACAGCGTGATCTTCCGGGTGTCCGAGCTCGAGCGCCGCGCGGACGACCCGCCGCGGGCCGACCTGCCGTCCGAGGCCAAGCCGACCCGGCCGAGCAAGCCGCTGCAGCGGCCGAGCACGCCGGCGCCGCGGCCGAGCACGCCGCCGCCGACCCCGGTCGTCTCCGCGGTCCGCCCGTCGGTGCCGCGCGTCACCCGGGCGACCGACCCGATGCCGGTCGTGGCCGTACCCGGTCCCCGGCCCGCGCCGCGGCCGTCGTCACCGTCGGCGTCGCGGCCGTCCGCGCGGACGCCGGCCCGGCTGCCGCAGATCACCAAGCCGCGGATGCCGCACGAGGAGACCCGCGAGCTCGAGCCCGCGCCGGCCAACCCGCTGCACGACGATTCCGGCCTGCTGATCCCCGGCGCGCCGGGCGGGCCCAAGCCGATCTGGGACGAGCCCGATCACGAGCCGAACGACGACCTCGAGAACATCGGCGAGCGCACGCTGATCACCGGCGCGCCCGGGATGGCGGGGTTCATGATGGACGTCGTCGGCGACGACGACTACGGCCCGGACGACGGCCCGATCGAGGCGACGCTGATCACCCTGGCGCCGACCGGCCCCGGGTTCGGCGGCGGCGAGGACACGACCGCCGAGCCCTCGGCCGAGGGCGACGACGACGACGACGACGGGCCGACGCTGTCGCGCGACTTCGCGCTCGATCATCCGACCCGGCCGGCGCGGTCCAAGGCCAAGGCGCCGCCGCCCGCCGCGCTGTCCGCCAAGATCCACGCGCCGGCGGTCAGCGAGCTCCGCAAGCCGCGGACGTCGCGCCGGACGCCGCCGGGCGGCTCGCCGCACGCGCCGCCCAACGTGCTGCAGGCGATCGTCGGATCGAAGGCGAGCGAGCCGATGCCATCACCGCGCCCGGCGACGCCGTTGCCGCAGCACGGGCCCCAGGGACCGGGGCCGCAGCCGCAGCCGCACGGGCCGGCGATGCAGTCGACGATCGCCATGTCGCCGCAGCCGATGATGATGCCACCGCCGCACATGATGCCGCCGCCGCATCACACGCCGTCCGATCCGTACGGCGCGCCGCCGTTCCCGATCGGGACGCCGGGCGGCCAGCCGTCGTACGGCAACGACGCATCCGGGCTACCGCTGGGCATCCCGACGCCGCCGGGGACGCCGGTCGGTCACGGCATGTACGGTCCGCCGCCGGGCATGCATCCGGAGTACGGCGCGCAGCCGCTCGCGAGCCAGATGTCGTCGCATGGCTATCCGCAGCTGTCGCCGGGCGCGCTGTACCAGTTCCAGCCCCAGCCCCAGCCCCAGCCGATGTCGTTGACCGGCCAGATGCGGCTGGCGGAGATCGACGAGATCCCATCGCAGTACAAGCTCGGGGCCGCGCGCCAGCGCTGGTTCACGTACATCGTATCTGGGATTCTCGCAGTCTCGGTCGCGGCCGGCGTCACGTTCCTGATCATCCGCTCGACCCGCGAATCCGTGCCGACCACCGGCTCGGTTCACCTCGAGTCGGTGCCGGCCGGCGCCGCCGTCAGGTTTGACGGCACGCTGCTGAGCGATGTCACGCCGCTGACGATCGACGGCGCGCCGATCGGGACCCGCCACACGATCCGGATGGAGCTGGCCGGGTACGCGCCGGTCGAGGAGACCGTCGACATCCCCAAGACCGGCCGCGAGGTCACGGTGACCGAGTCGCTGCGGCCGCTGACCGGCAAGATCCTCGTCGACAGCACGCCGGCGGGCGCCGAGATCCGGATCAACGGCGAGCTGCGCGGCCGGACCCCGATGACGATCACCAACCTCGACATGAGCGCGGTCAAGGTGCTCGAGCTCCGGCTCAAGGACTACCAGCCGTACCGCCAGGACCTGGTGTGGAAGGACGGCCGGGTCAGCGTCAACGCCGTGCTCCAGCGCTGACCGGCGCCGGCGTGATCACCTGTCCCACATCCGAGATGGCCCGGAGACCGCCGGGGCGTCGCGAACCCCGGTGATACCCGAGGTCGATGATGTGGTTTGCGGTTTGCTTGTTACGGTGTCACGATGCAGCGTCTCCGATGGTCGGTACTGTGGTTGATGTGTGTGGGGCTCGCGGGCCTGGGCGGATGTAAACACCACGACGGCGGAGGCGAGATGCCGGATGCGCCGGCGGACGCGTGCGAAGGTCTCGCGTGCTCGATCGTCAACTGCGCGGGTAAGAACTTGCCGCAGACCTCGCTGTCCGGAACGGTGTATGCGCCGAACGGAACGCTTCCGCTGTTCGGCGTGACCGTCTACGTGCCGATCGCAGATCCGGGGCCGCTGCCGGCGGGCGTCCAGTGCGATCGCTGCTCCGGCGCCCCGCCCGGCGGGGCCTACGTCACGGCCGTGACCGACGTCGCCGGGCACTTCCAGCTCAACGGCGTGCCCGCCGCCGACAACGTGCCGCTCGTGATCCAGGTCGGCAAGTGGCGGCGACAGCTCGTGGTGCCCAGCGTGCCGGCGTGCCAGGACACCGCCCTGTCGGCGGTGGCGACGGCGCTGCCGAAGAATCACACCCAGGGCGACCTGCCGCAGATCGCGATCACGACCGGCGACGCCGACGCGCTCGACTGCCTGATCCGCAAGCTCGGCGTCGACGACACCGAGATCACCACCGACACCCAGACCGGCAAGGTCCACCTCTACAACGGCAACGGCGCCAAGCAGTTCGCCACCGGGTTCGGCGGCGGCACCGGCACGTTCACGAGCGCGTCCACTCTGTGGGGCGATCTCGGCAAGCTCTCGCAGTACGACATCGTCCTGTTCTCGTGCGAGGGCGGACAGCATCCTGAGACGAAGTCGCAGCCCGCGATGCAGGCGGTGCACGACTATGCCGGCCGCGGCGGCCGGATCTTCCTGTCGCACTGGCACAACATCTGGGTCGGTGGCGAGCAGAACATGGCCAGCCACGGCCTGGCGGACTGGGAGGCGGTCGCGACCTTCGACTTCGCCGCGGCCCAGAACGAGACGACCCAGCTGACGTTCGTCGACGAGAACGCGCCCAAGGGGTCGGCGTTTGCATCCTGGCT
Source organism: Kofleriaceae bacterium (assembly GCA_036403075.1). Lineage (GTDB taxonomy): Bacteria > Myxococcota_A > Polyangia > Haliangiales > Haliangiaceae > JABFXX01. The sequence goes on along the minus strand of DASWRS010000138.1, from coordinate 852 downwards.
GCAAAACGTCGCCGCATCGCCGGTTCGCGACCAGCTCCAGATCAACACGCCGCGCTACACCTGCCAGTCGGTGACCGCCGGCAAGGCCGAGCGCTGGGTCTACGTCGACCCGACGCAGTCGACGCCGCTGGGCAAGACCGGCGTGCAGGACATGCTGTTCACCACACCCCAGGACCAGCCGGCTGCCAACCGCTGCGGCAAGGTGGTGTTCTCCGACATGCACGTCTCGGCGGACTCGAGCTCCAAGTCCGCCACGGCGTACCCGGGGGGGTGTTCCACCCAGCCCCTGTCGGCGCAGGAGAAGGCCCTCGCGTTCATCTTCTTCGATATCTCGTCCTGCGTCAGCGGCCTCGAGTGACCGGCGCGTAGCGCGGCGGTGGCGGCTCGGGGCGGCGTTCTCCGGAGCGCACGAGCCGCGGCCCGTCGCGATCACAATCGCGGCGCGCGGCATCGGCGCGGTCGCCACGTGCGCCGATCCGCGGGCGGTCGCCGCCACGACCGCGCCGGGCGCTCGCGCGCACCGGGAATGCGCGGCCTCGATCGCATCAACGCCGATCACCGGCGATCACCGGCGCCGCCGGGCGTCACGGCGCATCCGCTGTGTACAGCCGGCATCGCGCCATCGCGATTGCCGGCTTCAGCATCGCACACCACCGGCGATCCAGGCTGCGTGCACGGGCGTGGGTCTCGTCGGGGCCGGTCCGACCGCGGTGCTCTGCGCGTCGAAAATCTGAATCCTGGTTCACACCGGTTCATCACGAGAACGCGTCGATCGCGCGCAGCGCGTCCGGAGATGAGCTAGGTTGAGGCGGATGTTGGACCCGCATCGAGAGATCCAAGCGCTGATCGACA
>DASWRS010000137.1:0-4468 GCA_036403075.1 Kofleriaceae bacterium | reverse complement strand
CGTCGCTCGGCTCCACAGCCGGCACGTCATTGTTGAAGTCATCTCCGCCGAACTCGTCGTCGTCATCGTCCGACGACGACATGTCATCGCCGCCGCGCGAGAGGAACAGGTCCTCCTCGTCGGCCGCGGTCTGCGCCGCCTTCTCGAACGACGTGTCGTCGAGCTCGGTCGGGCGGGCCTGGACGTCGATGTTCTCGTCGACCTTGACGGTCAGGTAACGGATCACGTTGTCGAGCATGCGGAGGTTACGCTCGGTCTCCTCGACGACGCCCGGCTGCGCCAGATAAAGCCAGTAAAGGTAAATCCCCTTGCGCTCCTTGGCGACCTCGTAGGCGAGGCGGCGCTTGCCCCAGTTGTCGATCTTGAGGATCTTGCCGCCCATGCCCTCGATCACGCCCCTGATGCGGGTGTTGACCTCGGCGACGCCCTCGTTGGGCGTGTTCGGGCGGAGGATGTAGGTGGTCTCGTATTCGCGGGCCGTATTCGGCTTGTCGCGCAGTGATTGCAGTCGTGCCATGGCGTGGTTCCTCGTGGACCTTGGGTCAGGGGTCGCTGGTGGCGACCGAGGTTTGGCGAGCGGGGTCTATATCATGCAGTCGTCCCGGGAGACGAGAGCTTGGGCCGGGCGTTGTGCTGATTCATCGCCGGTCCGATGCCGCGGGCGAGCACGGTCTCGATGTCCTCGCAACCGGCCTTGATCATGGCGGTCACGACCGAGGCCTGGGCCGCGGGAAAATCGGAGAGCACCCAGCCGGCGACCGCCTTGGTGCCGGCCGCGCCCGGTGGTGCGTGGGGGTCGCGTCCAACGCCCATGCGCAGTCGGGCGAACCCCCCGCCGCCGAGCTGCTCGATGATCGAGCGCAGGCCGTTGTGGCCGCCGTGGCCGCCGTCGCGCTTGAGCCGGACCAGCCCGAGATCGAGGTCGATCTCGTCGTGGACCACCAGGATCGCGTCGGGCTCGACGTGGTGGAAGTGAGCGGTCCGCTGCACCGCGAACCCCGAGAGGTTCATGTACTCCATCGGCTTGAGCAGGATCACCCGCTCGCGGCCGCGCTCGGTGGTGATCTGGCCCGACGTGGTGTCGCCGCCGAGCTTGCCGGTGCTCCACGCCGGAAGCCCGTGCTTGGCGGCGAGCTCGTCGACGACCTGGAAGCCGATGTTGTGGCGGTTCCTGGCGTACTTCGCGCCCGGGTTGCCCAGCCCCACCACAAGCCACATCGCCGCGGGTCCGTTCGCTGCCGTCCGCTACTTCTTGGCGGACTTGCCGGCGGCCGGCGCTGCCTTGGCAGCCGGAGCGGCCTTGGCGTCCTTGCCAGCCGGAGCGGCCTTGGCGTCCTTGCCAGCCGGAGCGGCAGCACCGGCGGCCGGAGCCGCGGCGGCGGGAGCCGCGCCGTCGGCCGGGGTGGCGCCCTCGGCCGGCGTGGCGACCTTCTCCTCTTCCGGAGCCGCGCAGGTCACGACCGCGAGATCGCGGCCGGTCACGCTGGTGACGCCAGAGGGCAGGGCGATCGCGCTGACGTGGATCACGTCGCCGATCTCGAGCGGCGAGACGTCGACCCCGAGCTTGATCGGGATATCGGCGGGCTTGGCGCGCACCGTGAGGCTGCGCAGCACGATGCGGAGCTGACCGCCCTCGATCGTGCCCTTGGGCTTGCCGGTGAACTCGAGCGGGACCTCGGCGCGAACTTCCTTGTTGGGATCGATCGCGAGCAGGTCGACGTGCGTGACGTCGCGGCGCAGGGCGTCGATCTGGAAGTCCTTGACCAGGGCATGCAGCGACCGCGGCGCCGAGCCGCCCTCGATCGTCAGGCTGATCACGGTGTTGCGCTTGCGAACGGGGTCGAGCGCGCCGCGCAGCTGCTTGATGTCGACGGTGATCGGAAGCGGCTCGATCCGGCCGTCCACCGATGCGCCGTAGCAGACGCCCGGGACCTTGCCCTCGGCGCGAAGCTTGCGCGCGCCACCCTTACCCGAGCGATCGCGAAGCGAGACAGTGAGCTTTCCGACTTCCATGACGTTTCTTCCGTTCCCCAGGGGAGGTTCACGCGTTTTCCGGCCATCGGCCGCTAGACGAACAGGCTGCTGATCGAATCACCGTGGTGGATGCGCTTGATCGCCTCGCCGAGCAGGCGGCCGACGCTCTTGACCCGGACCTTGGCGCACGCCGCGCCCAGGTCGGACAGCGGGATCGTGTTGGTGACCACCACGTGCTGGAGCGGCGAGTCCTCGATCCGCTGCACGGCCTTGCCGCTGAACACCGCGTGGCTGGCGCACGCGCTGACGCTCGCGGCACCGGCGTTGATGATCGCGTGCGCGGCGTTGGTCAGCGTCCCGGCGGTGTCGATGATGTCGTCGACGATCACGGTCTTCTTGCCGCGGACGTCGCCGACGATGTTCATGATCTCGGAGACGTTCGGCGCGGGGCGCCGCTTGTCGATGATCGCGAGCCCGGCGCCGAGCCGCTTGGAGAACGCGCGGGCGCGCTCGACGCCGCCGGCGTCCGGCGACACGACGATGGTCTGATCGCCGCCGAACCCGAGCACGCGGAGCTCGTCGATCAGCACCGGCATCGCGTACAGGTGATCGAACGGGATGTCGAAGAAGCCCTGGATCTGGCCGGCGTGGAGATCCATCGCCAGCGCGCGGTCGGCGCCGGCCGCGGTGATCAGGTTGGCGACCAGCTTGGCAGTGATCGGCGTGCGCGGCTTGGCCTTGCGATCCTGCCGGGCGTAGCCGAAGTACGGGATGATCGCGACGATGCTGCCGGCCGAGGCGCGCTTGAGCGCATCGACCATGATCAGCAGCTCCATCAGCGCCTGGTTGGGCGGCGAGCACGTCGGCTGGACCACGAAGCAGTTGACGCCGCGGACGTTCTCTCCCACCTCGACGTAGATCTCGCCGTCCGAGAAGTGCGTGACGTCGGCGCGACCGAGCGGAATCTCGACGAACTTGCAGATCTCGTCTGCAAGCGCGCGATTCGAGTTGCCCGTGAAGATCGATAACGACTTCAACACCGTGATGCACCGCGGAACCGGGTGGGAGACGGCGATCTAGCAGTGGAGAGCACGTCGCGTCAAGAGTCGTCTCTCACATGGCCCTGGCTAAGGCCCCAGGATCCCTCGGGGAGACGTAGCCCGAGCTGTCTGGCCCGTGCGACCAGGGCCTCCAGGGCCGCCGCGTCGACCCCGATCGCCTCGTCGACCAGCATCACCGGCACGCCGTCGTGGATTGGGTAGCGCAGCCGGGATGCGGGGCACAACAGGAAGCCCTCGGTCTCGTGGCGATCGGCCTCGCCCCGCGGGAAGTAGATCAGGCGCTGCCTCGACTTGGGGCAGACCAGGACCTCGAGGAGCGCGTCGGGCAGCACGCGCACCTACGTATCACGCCCAGGCCTACTGCGTCAGCGAGCTGACGAGCTTGAACTCGACGCGGCGGTTCTTGGCCCGCGCAGTCGCGAGCTTGTCGCCCTGGAGGTCCTTGGGGCTCTCGACCGGGACGGTGTCGCCGTAGCCCTTCGCGATCAGGCGCGACTCCGCGATGCCCTTGCTCACGAGGTAGGCCTTGACCGCGTCGGCGCGGCCCTGCGACAGCGCCTGGTTGTCCGCGTACTTGCTGCCCGGCTTGAGTGGCTGATCGTCGGTGTGGCCCTGGATCTCGAGCTTGAGGTCGCCGAACTCCTTGAGCACCGCCACCGCCCGGTCGAGCGTCGCGTTCGAGTTGGTCTGCAGCGCCGCGTCGCCGGTCCGGAAGTTGATGCCCTGGATCACGCCGGTGAACTGCTTGAGCTTCTGGGGGAGCTCGTCGGGACAGCCGTCGTCGTCCTGGTAGCCGTTCTTGGTCTCGGGCTCGTTGGGGCACTTGTCGATGGCATCGGGCACGCCGTCGCCATCGTTGTCCGGGTCGGGGCAGCCGTCCTCGTCCTGGAAGCCGTCCTTGTCCTCGGGCTCGTTGGGGCACTGGTCCACGCTGTCGGGGACGCCGTCGTTATCCGAGTCCTTCGGCCGCTGGGTGACATCATCCGGGGTCCAGGTGAAGCCGGTGAAGACTCGGAACACGGGCATGCCGTAGCCGAGCGTCAGGCCTCGGCCACCTCCCAGCGTGGCCGTCACGTTCTTGCTGAAGGGGTACTGGAGCCCGGCCTGCAGCTCGAGGGGCATCTCCTCCTCGCTCGTCCCGCCCGTGGCTCCCAGGCCGAAGGCCCCCGCTAATGACGCGAGCCCCATGAGCGGATGGCCTTGCACCTGGAACGGAATGGCGGCGCCCAGGCCGTAGCTCAGCTCGTTGCCCACCGAGAGGTTGAGCAGCTCCTGGCGGCTGCGCAGGTTGACGCCCACGTTGGCCAGCAGCCGGGTGCCGCTCTCGAAGGCGTAGTCCGCGGCAAGGCGGGGCTGCATGCCCACGCCCTTCTCGCCGCGCAGGGCCGTGCCTCCTCCCGTGGGAAGCACCACCGGGGCCACGAGTCCCAGGC
>DASWRS010000136.1:0-13317 GCA_036403075.1 Kofleriaceae bacterium | reverse complement strand
GGTTGTTGAGCCAGGTCACGCGCTCGGCGGCCTCGAGAGAGCCGGCGTCGAACCCGGCGAGGATGCGCTCGGCGGACGCGAGCCGGCCGGCGGCGACGTCGCAGCCGGCGCGCGACAGCACCGCGGCGCGCTCGCGCGCGGGCGTGAACGCGCTCGCGGCGATCAGGCGGTAGCGCCGCGCCGCCCGGGCATAGCGCGCGGCCTCGAACGCGGCGTGCGCGGTCCGCGGCAGCCACAGTACGAGCCACACGGTGGCGGCGATCGCCAGGACGATGCCGATCAGCAGCCACGGCCGGCCGAGCGCCGAGCCGAGCAGCACGGGACCCAGCCCCGAGACCACCGCCCAGCTCGCGAGCCGCCCGGCATGCCGTGCTGCCACCGGTCCAGGATAGCGAAGGTCGCGCCCCGCCGCTCGCCGCACCGTGCCAGGCCTGGATTCCCTTGTCCGGCACCAGGACATCGGTGACATACCCGGCTCAGGACATGGGTAACACCGTGCTCGTCGGGGTTGGCTGGACCTTCAGACCGCCAAGGCATCCCCGCGCGGTGCCTTGGCCCAGGAGGTCCCTTGTGAGCATCCGAGAAGAATTGATCCTGAAGGTTCTGGCGAAGGAGGATTCCGTCGTCGAGCTGGCAGACCAGTACGGCGTCAGCCGCAAGACCATCTACAAGTGGCTGGCGCGGTACGAGTCGAAGGGGTTGGGCTGCCTCGTCGATGAGTCTCGTCGGCCGAAGCGTTCACCGCTGAAGACGTCCGCCGAGCTGGCGCTCGAGATCGTGCAGCTCCGCAAAGAGCATCCCCGATGGGACCGAAGAAGATCGTTGCCATCATGGCGCGGCGGCAGCGTGTTGCGACGCCAGTCGGACGGGCTCTTGGCGGCACCGGCACATCTGATCCCGGTCGAGTCGAACGACCTGTGGACCGGACTTCAAGGGGTGGTGGCGCACCAAGGACGGGAGGCGATGCGATCCGCTCACGATCCGGGACGGGTTCAGCCGCTACGTGCTGGCGCTGCAGCTCCTGACGCGGACCCGGACCGAGGACGTTCGCCCGATCTTCGAGCGGCTGTTCGACAAGTACGGGTTGCGGAAGGCCATCCAGAGTGACAATGGTCGTGAGCCCGAGGTCCGCGTTTGGTTCTTCGATGTGCTCCTCGGAGCGTTCGATCCTCGCACCCAGCAATCGGTGGAGCCCATCACCTCGCAGGCCGAGCGGGCGTAACTCGCTCGGCCTCGGATCCAGGTGGCGCGCAACCGCCGTGATGGGCATGCTGTTGGCGTCACCGCAGCCAGCGAGGTGCGCGAGCCTCTCAGCGCACTGGCGCCGCCACCTGCTTCGCTCGGATGTCAGGGCGCGGATCCGAGACGAAGCCATCGCGGTTCGGCATTCGTAGCCGTGCCAGCGTCGTCTCGTCCAGCACTGTATCGACCGCGATCACGCCATTCATCTGCAGGATGAACGCGGTGAGCGCATAGACCTGGTCCGTCGTGAGCGTGCCCGGCGACGAGTACGGCATGGCGCGATGGATGTAGTCCCACAACGTCGTCGCGTACGGCCAGTAGCTACCCACCGTCAACATCGGCGTCGCGGTCCGGAGGGTCCCCTGTCCGCCGACGAGCGCTGGAAAATCGTTGCGTCCCTCACCGCGCACCCCATGGCAAGCGGCACACAGCGCTTGATACAGCACGGCACCTTCGCGGCCGGACCCGTGCCCTGGCGGGAGACCGCGACCATCGGGGGCCACGGAGATACTTGCTGCGCGCAGGTCGTCGGCGGTTGGCGTGCGACCGATGCCGTAGCGCCGGGGCGCGGCGCTCGCCAGCGTCGCGAGCGTCAGCGCGGCGCCCACGACGAGCCTACGCATGGCTCACCGCGCCGTCGGCCGCGACGTTCCAGACCTTGATTCCGTTGTAGTGGTCGTAGCCGTCCGGCCCCGCCGTCATTCCACGCACGGCGATCAGCTCGTCGCGGGTGGGCTGTACGTAGCCCGTCTCGTCGACACACCGCGATTGCAGCGTTGCCGCGCGACCATCCCAGCGCCACGGCATCGTGAACCGCGTGAATGCCTTTGGCAGCACTGGATCGGCGAGCGTCGCAACTTCCCAGGTCGCGCCGCCGTCGGTCGAGACCTCGACCCGCGCGATCCTGCCCCGGCCGGACCAAGCGAGGCCCGTGATCTCGTAGGCACCCGGACCGGCGAGCCGCTGCCCACCGGCCGGGCGGGTGATGACCGACTTGGCTTCCATCACGAACGTGAACCGACGCGCCTTCCCATCGGGCATGAGGTCCGTGTACGACGCCGCTTCGTCGCGCAGCATGTACGGCTGATCGACCACGTGGAGGCGGTGCAACCACTTCACGTTGACGTTGCCCTCCCAGCCCGGCGCAACGACCCGAAGCGGATACCCTTGCTCGGGACGCAGTGCCTCGCCGTTCTGCCCGTAGGCAATGATCACGTCGTCGTTGGCCTTGTCGAGCGGGATGCTGCGGGCATGGCGTGCGGCATCGGCGCCCTCGGCGATCGCCCAGCGCGCCTCCGCGGTCACTCCCACCTCGCGAAGCAGGACGGACAAAAGTACGCCGGTCCACTCGCTGCAGCTCACCAGGCCATGGCTCTGTTGCGGATCCGCGCCCGGGCGCCCTTCGTGCTCGCGCCCGCTGTTGCCGCCGCACTCGATGAAGTGGATGCGCGACACCGACGGAAAACGTCGCAGGTCGGCCATCGTCAGCGCCAGCGGGCGCTCGACCATGCCGTGGATCAGCAGCTCGTGTTTGGCGGGATCGATCGTCGGCACGCCGCTGTGATGTCGCTCGAAGTGCAGCGCGGACGGCGTGAGGATGCCGAGCGAATCCTGCAGGGGCGTGCGGCTCGAGCCGGTGCCCGGTGTCGGCGAGTCCACGTTGAACGTTCGCGCCGCCGTCTCGAACGGCGAGCGTTCGCCATAGGGTCGGCGACCCGCACCCAGCATGGGGGGCACGGCCGCGCTGGCCGGCGGGGCGGTCCGCTCGATGGGCGACGGCTGCGGATCGCGGCAGGCCGCCGCAGCGAGCGTACCGGCCACGCCCGAGATGAGAAAACGCCGCCGATCGAGCTTGGGGGATCGGTACATCGTAAGAGCCTTTGGATTGGACTACGTACAGGTCCGGCACGGACGCGGGCGAGGCGTGTAGTCGAGCACCTTGCCGCGTGCGTCGAGCGCGATCTCGCAGCACTCGTCGAACAACTCGCGCAACTGCGCTCGGCCTCGCTGGACGCGCGACTTCATCCCAGACACCGACACGCCCACCATCTCGGCGGCCTCGCGCACCGTCAACCTTTCCAGTTCCACCAGCGTGACCGCCTCGCGATACGGCGAAGCCAACCGAGCCACGAAGATCGAGATGCAGCACGCCAGTGAACGCGCCGCCTCGCGATCATCCGCCGTCGATTCGGCGACGAGGTCGGCCTCGGGCGGCGCATCGGGCAGCGGGTGACGCGCCCGGACGCGCCGGTGCTCGGCCAGGGCACTCCGGGCGACCTGGAACAGCCATGAGGTGAATCGCTCCTCATCCCGGAGTCCCGAGAGTCCACGCTGAACGCGGAGCCACACGTCTTGCAAGACATCGTCGACGTCGGCCGCGGCGACCCGACGAGCGAGAAACGGCCGCAGCTGCGCGGCGACGTCTTGCCAAGGCGCGGGCGAGGCGTTCATGCGCAGCACGCCGGGCCGCAGCACGATGTCGCGACGTCGCCACCTGGCTTGCGTGCCTCGATCGTGGCCGCGGCAACGAAGCGCTCGATCCCCGGTAGCCACGCTCCAACGATCTCGGCGCTGCGCGGCGCGATCTTCACTTCGACGTCGCCGAACCCCGCGGCAGCGAGCATCGCGCGCACGTCGTCGAGCGGCGCCGCGCCCGAGACACAGCCGGCGAGCGCCGCCGCCTGGGTCTGCAGCTCGGCCGGGATTGCGCCGGTGGCCACCACATCGCTGATCGCCAGGCGCCCACCGGCGCGCAGCACGCGGAACGCCTCGGCGAACACCGCGGGCTTGTCCGGCGACAGGTTGATCACGCAGTTGGACAGGATCACGTCCACGGAGCCATCGGCGACCGGCAGGTGCTCGATCTCGCCGAGCCGGAACTCGACGTTGCTCGCGTTCACCTTACGCGCGTTGTCGCGGGCACGCGCGATCATGTCTGCGGTCATGTCGACGCCGATCACCCGCCCGCGCGGACCGACCTGACGCGCGGCGATGAAGCAGTCGAACCCGCCGCCGGCACCCAGATCGAGCACCACCTCGCCCTCCCGCAGCGAGGCGATCGCGGTCGGGTTGCCGCAGCCCAGGCCCAGATCGGCGCCGTCCGGCACCGCGCCGGTCTGATCAGCGGTGTAGCCCAGGGTCGCCGCTGCGGTCCCTACGGAGCTGCAGCACCCAGGCCCACATCCCGGGTTGGCACCGCGTGCGATGCTCCCGTAATGCTCGCGGACCACGGTCCGCACGTCATCGGCCTTCATCTCGGACATCGTGATCTCCTGCCCGGAAGACGGGCATTGAAGAAAAAGGACGCAGAAAATCGACCCGGCGCATCACGCCGGGCCATGTCCGCCCGCGGTTGCTCGTAGATCCAGGCGCATGCACGCCGCGGACGCCGGACACAGCGCCGCGAATTCCGGGGACGCCGCCAGCGCGGCCGGTGCTCCGGCCCGGTCCGCATCGGCGAACCCGAAGCGACGGAACAGCGGCGCCGCGGTCGTAGTCAACAGGTAGACACGTGCAAGGCCGTTGGCCCATGCCACCGCCAGGCGATCGGCGACCAGGGCGATCCCGGTGCCGCGCCCTCGCTCGCCGGGCGCGACCGCGACCGAGCGCAACAGGCCGCTCTGGTCGTGCGTCTCCAGCGCGGCAACCCCGACGATCTCACCATCACGGCGCGCGACGACGTACGCCTCGGGATAGCCGTCGCACACCACCTGGGTCGGCAGCGCGCTTGTGCGGATCAGCGCTTCGATCGCGGCGAGCTCGGCGCCGGTGGGCGGTCCGAGCGCGATCCCCTCGGAGAGGTTGGTGCTCGCGAACGCCCAGAGCCGGAACCGCAGCTCATCTCGCACGGCCCGGAACCGAGCCAGCACCGCATCCGCTGGCACGCCCGCATCGTGGGTCGCCGGATCGGGCAAGGGCCAGTGCAGGCGCGTGAGCTTGCCCGGCCACACCGGACACACCTCCTCGGCGCACAGCGTGATCACCGCGCCCACGCTCGCGGGATCGATGGCGTCCACGGACTTGCTGCGCTGACCGGTGATGTCGATCCCGACCTCGTGCATCGCTGCGATCGCGTTCGGGTTGATCCGGGTCGGCTGGCTACCGGCGCTCTGGACGCGCACCAGGCCGCCGAACAGGCTGCGCGCCAGGCCCTCCGCCATCTGCGACCGGGCCGAGTTGGCGACGCACAGGAACAGCAGGCTCGAATACATGCGGATATCGTGATATAAGGCTTTCATGCTGTCTAGCGCGAACGCGCTCGACGTTCGCCCTTTGACGCGGCTGTTTCGCGCGCTCGGCGACGAGACCCGGCTGCGCATCGTGGCGCTCTTGTCGCACGGCGAGCTCTGCGTCTGCCACATCGAGGCCGCGCTCGACCTCAACCAGTCGACCGCCTCTCGTCACCTCGGCATCCTTCGCACGGCGGGCGTGGTCGACTGCCGCCGCGAGGGGACCTGGGTCTACTACCGGCTCACCGACCAGGAGCATGAAACCGTCGCCAAGGCGCTCGACGTGCTCACCAAGGCATTTGGCGCTGAGCGCGCGCTGCGCGCAGATCACGCCAGGCTGCGCAAGTCGTGCGGCCCCAACGCGTGTGCGTCGTGACCCGACGTCCGCACTCGCGCACCGCGATCGCCGTCCCCCCCGGAGCGTGCCCATTGACCGCGGAGTTCAAGGTGCTCTTTGTCTGCGTTCACAACGCCGCGCGTAGCCGGATCGCCGAGGCTCTCCTGCGCAAGCTCGGCGGTTCGCGGTTCGACGTCACCAGCGCCGCGTTCGAGCCGCACGAGGCGAACCCGCTCGCGGTCGAGGCGCTGGCCCGGATCGGGCTCTCGCTTCCGTTCATGGGGTGCAGCCCTCGATGTTCGAGCTAGGCCGGGCGGCCGTTCGACTACGTGATCGGCGTCTGAGACGAGACGCTTCCCACCACCACCCGCTTCCGTCGCTGAGGACCACCCCCATGCACATGAACCGGGCCGGCGTCGCCGGCAAGCTCTCGTTCCTCGATCGCTACCTCACGCTCTGGATCTTCGCCGCGATGGCGCTCGGCATCGCGCTCGGGTTCGTCGCGCCCGGGGTGACGAGCGCGCTCGATCGCTTGAGCATCGGTACAACGTCGATCCCGATAGCGGTCGGCCTGATCCTGATGATGTACCCGCCGCTGGCGAAGGTCCGCTACGAGGAGCTGGGCAAGGTGTTCCGCAACCGGCGCGTCCTGGTGCTCTCCCTCGTGCAGAACTGGGTCATCGGGCCGCTCTTGATGTTCGGGCTCGCCGTGGTGTTCCTGCGTGATCGCCCGGAGTACATGCTCGGCCTCATCCTCATCGGTCTCGCACGCTGCATCGCGATGGTCATCGTTTGGAACGACCTGGCCAAGGGCGATACCGAATATTGCGCTGGGCTTGTAGCGTTCAATTCGATCTTTCAGGTGCTGTTCTTCTCCGTCTACGCGTACTTCTTCGCCACGCTGCTCCCGCGCTGGCTTGGCCTGCGGAGCGCGATCGTCGATATCACGATCGGCGAGATCGCCAAGAGCGTCGCGATCTACCTCGGCATCCCGTTCGCGGCCGGGGTCCTCACGCGCCGGGTATTCGCTGGCGCGCGCGGACGCGACTGGTACGAGAAGCGGTTCCTCCCGCGCATCGGCCCGATCACGCTCGTCTCGCTGCTATTCACGACCGTCGTGATGTTCTCTCTCAAGGGTGAGGCGATCGTGCAGCTCCCGCTCGACGTGGTCCGCATCGCGATCCCCCTGCTGATCTACTTCGTGGTGATGTTCGGCGTCTCGTTCGTGATGAGCAAGCGCGTCGGCGCGAACTACCAGCAGTCCGCCACCCTGTCGTTCACGGCCGCATCCAACAACTTCGAGCTTGCGATCGCGGTGGCCACGCGAGCTTCGGGATCCACAGCGGCGCCGCGTTCGCTGCGGTGATCGGGCCGCTGGTCGAGGTTCCAGCATTGATCGGCCTGGTCAACGTCGCGCTGTGGGCGCAGCGGCGGTTCTACTCAGGTCCCGCGACGGCTGCAGGATGAGCAGAGAGCTGGCCACCCGGTCAACGGTCACTTGCCCTGCATCATCGGGCAACTGTCGTCCGACCGTTAGCGCGCTCGACGTTGCCGGCGCGAGCCGACGGGGGGTTTCTAGCTCGGCGGCTGGTTGATCAGGTTCGCGAGATGCTCGCGCACCTTCGGCAGGATCGCCTCGAGCCCGACTTCGAGGTACTCGGGCGCGGGAAGCGTGGTCTCCCAGCGCGCTCCTGCTGGGAAGATCGCTACCGTGTCGTACATGATTCCGCTGTCCACGTTGTTGGTGCGCGTGCGGGCCTGCGGAAGTGAACCCGGGTGCGCGACCTCGGACGCACGCATCTCGTCGGAGAGCACGTGGTCGGGATCCCAGAGTTGGAGGATTCGTCGATCCGTGATGTTGCCGAGTAGCTTGCGCGTCGGCGGGGGATCCTTATCGAAGATCGGCTCCCACACAGCGAAAAGCGTGATCGGCCCGTCGAGGATTGCGAGCGCCTTCTGAAGCGCGGCGGACCCGGTGTCACACGCGGCACAGCCCGAGGAGAAGAAGACGATCACACGCGGTCCCGACACGCCCGTATTGAACGTCGCCTTGACTTTCTCCAGCTGCTTGCGCGATAGGCTTGCGATGTCGGACTCTGGCTTGTTCTCGCCTTTGTCCTGATCGCACCCGAGTAGTCCCAGCGCAACTATCGCGCTGGCGAGCGGCACAAGTATCGTTGAGTGATACACGAATCTCGGCATGACGATCCTCATCATGATGGAGCGTTCCTAACTGCTACCCAGGTCCACCGATCGTTCATTCCCGGAGCGTCGGTCACACTTGCCGCCGATGCGACTCACGGCTGCACCTCTGCGCGGTACCCCGCATCTTCGACGGCCTTGATCGCAGCGCTCGACATGCCATCGCGCCCATCGTGACGAACGATCGCCTTCCCCGATGGAAACTCCGCAGTAGCGGAGACCACACCGGCAACCTTCTTGATGCGGTTGGCGATCGTACTCGTGCACTCCTTGCAGTCCATACCCGTCACCCTGAGGATCAGCGTTGCCCTCGCCTCGGCTTCGCTCGCTCCGGCAGTCGCGTTGTCACTGCCGAGCAGCGGATACGCGGCGAGGATCACCGTCGCCAGTGTCGTGATCCAGAGGCCCACGCGCGCCGCTCGGCGGCGACGAGGAGCCTCACAGCCGCAGTCATCGGTGTCCCGGCGGTACGCGAACCGAAACCCAGCGGCGAGAGCTACCGCGGACGCAATCAAGAAGTAGGCTCGGTAGGGCGCGAACCGCGATGCGAAACCAGCACCCGATACGCCGACCACCGCGAGCACGGCGGGAACTAGGCAGCACGCCGACGCGGCGATCGCGGCCGTGATGGCGCCGATCATCGGCAGCGCGATCCGATTGCCGTTCGGGCTGTGCGCGCCGGCGAGGCGCGAACGAATCACCTCGACGCTTGGCGCCCCATGAGCGTAGAGGCGACAGGCGGAGGCACCGGACGATGCTTGGTCGTAGACGTCCTTGCCGTCGATCAGGATCGTCGGCGATCCCCAACCACGCGCCCATTCGGGTGCCCGCGGATCTTCGACGTCGATCTCCTCGATCGGAAGCACGAGCTTCTCAGCGGCGAGCGCATCACGGAGCGCGATCCGCGTCGCGTCCACGTTGGGACAATCTGGGAAGAACAGCAGCTGGATCTTCATGCGCACGTTCTCTCGGCTCGCAGATCGTCGAGCGGTTGGCTCAGCTCATCGAGAAATGGACACGACCCCGAAACGGCGCCGTTCGCGCAACCGCGCGCGAGCCGCGTGAGTGCGCCGCGCATGGCCTCGAGCTCGGCGATGCGGCGGTCGATGTCGGCGAGCTTGGTCAGTGCACGTTCGCGGACGCGTTCGCATGACATGCGCGCCGACACACGCAGCGTGAGCAGGCTTTTCACCTCGGCCAGCGACAAGCCGAGCGCCGTCGCGCGACGAACGAACGCGAGACGACGAACCGTCTCATCATCGTACTGACGTTGACGTGACGCAGACCGCCGCAACTGTCACCCCGCGCTGCGGGGCCAAGTAACCGTCCAGCTTCCCCCCAAAGTGTCACCCATGTCCTGATCCGCACAACCTCAGCTTTCCACCGCGACGTTCCGGCAGTGCACGCGGCGCGGCAGCTCTGGCGCAGCGCGGGGCGCGGGCGCGCGGGCGGCGTCCAATCGCGAATCCGACGCGTCCAATCGGGAGGCGACCGCCGTCCAATCGGGAGCCAAGCGCCGTCCAATCGGGAGCCAAGCGCCGTCCAATCGGGAGCCAAGCGCCGTCCAATCGGGAGCCAAGCGCCGTCCAATCGGGAGCCAAGCACCGTCCAATCGGGAGCCAAGCACCGTCCAATCGGGAGCCAAGCGCCGTCCAATCGGGAAGCCAGCGCCGTCAAATCGAGGCGCTGTCGTCGATCAGACCGATCACTTTCGTGTTGCAGAGGTTCTGCAGCGGCCCGGGCAGCGCGTTGCTGACCGCCGCCTCGGAGGTGTTGCCCGGCACGCGCTCCATGCTGACCGGCTGCTTCGGATCGATCGTGTGGATCGGATCGATCATCTTGCCGACCAGCGTCTTGGGGTCCGTGGCACGGGCGACCTTGATCACGCAGCCCAGACCCTTCGGCTTCTGCACGACCTGGCCCGCGGGCACGGTGATCGGCGACGCGAGCTGGCTGCCGAGCAAGATCGCGTCCGAGCCGGTGTCCTCGTTGGTGGTCTTCGAGTCGGTGATCATCACCAGATCGCTCGACTTGAACGTGAACGACTGCGCCTGCGAGCCGGTGTTGTCGATCTTCTTGACCCGGTACATGACGAAGATCCCGTCGTTGCCGGCACCGTGCGAGTCGTTCGAGTCCGGCGCGAGCCGGAAATCTGCGAAGTCCGCGACCTGCTCGTAGGTGACGCGCACCCGCGCCTTCTGGTTCGCCGGCCCGCACGCACCGACCGTCAACACCGCCGCCGCCGCGACCCAACCAGTGATTCGTCCGATCATGTTTCCCCCTGTGCTTGCCGAACGACACGCCGGCCGGATCTTCCCGGGGCATCGATCGTCCGGTCGTGCCCGGGCGTGCAGGGGCAGGCTCGGGCGTGGTAGAGAGCGTGATCATGTCCGAACGCTTGGTCCCGCTCGGCCGCCGCGCCGACGCCGCGCCAGCCCCGGTGCGCCCTGCGCCGGCCGCCGGTGCGCCCCGGGTCTACGTCGAGACCTACGGCTGCCAGATGAACGTCGCCGACAGCGACCTGATCGGCAGCGTGCTGGCCGAGGCCGGCTACGCCGTCGCCACGCGCGCCGATGACGCCGACGTGATCGTGGTCAACACTTGCGCGGTGCGGGAGAAGGCCGAGGACCGCGTGATCGCGCGGGCGAGCGAGCTCGGTGCCATCAAGCGCCGCCGGCCGGGCACCGTGCTCGCGATCGTCGGCTGCATGGCCGAGCACCTCAAGGACGGCCTGGCCGAGCGCGCCCCCGCGGTCGACGTGATCGCCGGCCCCGACAGCTATCGCCGACTGCCCGACCTGCTGGCGCAGTCGCGCGCGGCGGCCGCCTCGCCGGCGGCGCCCCCCGTGATCGACATCAAGCTCGACAAGGCCGAGACCTACGAGGGCCTGTCGGGCGCGGTCGGCGGCGACGGCGTGTCCGGCTTCGTGACGATCCAGCGCGGCTGCGACAAGTTCTGCACGTTCTGCGTCGTGCCGTTCACCCGCGGCCGCGAGCGCGGCACGCCGCCCCGCGAGGTCCTGCGCCAGGTCCGCGAGCTCGCCGCCGCCGGCTACCGCGAGGTCATGCTGCTCGGCCAGACCGTCAACTCGTACCGCTGGGACGACGTCACGTTCGCCCAGCTGCTGCGCGCGGTTGCCCGGGTCGACGGCATCGAGCGCGTCCGGTTCACCTCGCCCTACCCGGTCGACTTCACCGACGACGTCATCGCCGCGCTCGCCGAGGAGCCCAAGCTCTGCAAGTACGTCCACCTGCCGGTGCAGTCCGGCTCGGACGCCGTGCTCGACCGGATGCGCCGCGGCTACCGCGTCGCCGACTACCGCGCGATCGTCGCCGCGCTGCGCCGCGCAATGCCCGACATCGCGCTGTCGACCGACGTGCTCACCGGGTTCTCGGGCGAGACCGACGACGATCACCAGGCCACGCTCGCGCTGATGCGCGAGATCCGGTTCGACAGCGCGTTCATGTTCGCGTACTCCGAGCGCGACCTGACGTTCGCCGCCAAGAAGCTGCCCGACGACGTCCCGCCGGCGATCAAGCAGCGCCGGCTCGCCGAGATCGTCGCGCGGCAGGAGCAGATCAGCGCCGAGGTCTTCGCCGCCCACGTCGGCCGCCGCCAGCGCGTCCTGGTCCACGGCCCGTCGAAGCGCGATCCGGCGCAGCTGATGGGCCGCACCGACGGCTTCAAGACCGTGATCCTGCCGGCCGGCGTCGGCGCGATTGGCGCGCTGGTCGACGTCACGATCGAGCGCGCAACGATGGCGACCTTGTTCGCGGCCGCCGGCTGAGCGGGCACGCGGCTCGGGCAGCGCCCTCGGCAAGCGTGGCGGGCGGCCCGAGCCAGGATGGCCGCAAGACAGAATCGCACGGCGTGCCGATACGCTCGACATGCGGTGCGGGCGGCTGGCTAGACCGGCGGCAGCGGGGCGGCTTCCGAGGTCTCCGACGGGACCTGCTGTCGCGGCGCGCCGCGCATCAGCGTCTCGAACATGACGAGCATCTCGTTGCCGAGCCCGGCCAGCTCGTCGGCGTCGAGCAGCTTCTGGACCTTGGGGAACAGCTCTGCCTCCTCCTCCTCGCGCGCGTGGTGCTCGATCCCCTCCTTCATGACGGAGAGCTTGGCGTCGAACTTGTCGTCGTCGATGTCGAGCTCCAGCAGATCGGCGAGGAGGCGCTTGATCGCGAGGTGCTCCTCCACGGACTCGAGGAGCTGATCCTCGGTTTGCTTGGCCATCACCGCGGGATAGAACAGCTTCTCCTCGATCGTGGCGTGCGCGGCGAGCTTGTCCGCGAGCTCGACGAACGCCGCTTCCTTGGCCTTGCCATCGGTCGCGTTCTCGATGGCCTCGATGAGCGCGTCCACCTCATCGTGCTGGCTGATGAGCAGTTCAATTGCATCCATGCGCGTAGCCCGTGCATGCAGCGGGCCAGATGGCTCCGGGTGGTCGCCATGGCGGATCACATCGTCATCAGCAGATCGCGCTGCCGGGGTCACGTCGATCCGGGCGGGTCCGTCGTGTCCGCCTTCGTCGGCGCCGACAGCCGCTCGATCAGCGCGCGGGCGACCCGGCGCGACGCGAGCAACGCGACGTGGCCGAGGTCGGGGAACATCAGCACTTCGGCGCCGGGCAACGCGAGCTGGCGTGCGGCCGGCACCAGCGCGTCGCCGCGCGACCACACGGCGATGACGCGGGTCTGCCGCGGCGGCGGCGCTGCGGCGAGCCGGGTCAAGAGCGCCGAGCCGAGCACGAGCTCGCGGGTGGGGTGGCCGATACCGACCGCCGAGATCTCGGTGCCAGTGAGCGGCGAGCCGATCGTGACGAGGTTGGCGACCGTGCCGTCGCCGCCGGCGAGCGAGACGTGGTAGCGGCCGACCACGCCGCCCATCGAGTGGCCGATCACGTCGACGGTGGCGGCGCCGGTCGCGGCGCGGACCTCGTCGATGAACCAGCCGAGCTGGCGGGCCGCCGCGGCGATGCGGCCGAGCGTCCAGTACTCGAAGCCGAAGATCGGCCCCAGCCCGGCGCGGGCGAGCCGGCACGCGAGCGGCAGGAAGTTGGCGCGGTTCATCGCGTAGCCATGGAGCACGATGATCGGCCGCGGGCCGCGGCTGCGCGCGCCGGGCAGCGGCAGGAAGCCCACGGGCCGCGCCACGGACAGCAGCGCCGACAGGCCCCACTCGACCAGCGCGGTGCGCAGCGGCGTGTCGCCGAGGTCGTGGCGCGACAGCGCGCGCCAGGCGTGCGGCAGCCCCGGGTACAGCCCGGTGAACATCAGCGCGTTCGACACCACGGCCACGCTGCCTCGC
>DASWRS010000135.1:0-3854 GCA_036403075.1 Kofleriaceae bacterium | reverse complement strand
GATCGCTGCGCGCGGCATCGCACGACCGCTGTTCGGCCGCGATGGTCTGCGCATGGATGGCGCGTGAGTATCGCGTTAGGTGATCTTCGGTGTACGTGCGTTGATCGGATACAACCACAATCACGCTATTGCGAAGCGTGGACTGTGATCCTGTCGGCTCGGTGCCGCTTGGGCTCCGGAGCGGAACCGTGCGTCGAGCTGGAGGGGCGTGCGCAGGTGCTCACCGCCGGCCGTCCGCAGGGCCCCTGGTCGCGTTCACCAGGGCGATCCTCGTCGGAGCCGAGCGGTTGCGCGTGATGGAGCGGCGGTGCGGTCGCAAGCGTGCGAGTGAGGCGCAATGCTGCAGGCGGATGTCCTGCGTGCGATCAGGCCGAGGCGCGACCTGTCGCGCTGGCCTCGGCCGTCGCGGCACGCACCGACGTACACACCGACTGAAGTAACCATCATGCTCACTTGTGGAGAGCCAGCTGTGCAGTACGCTGCAATGCGCGAGATCGAGCGCGATGATGACAATCGCGCTCCATCGTTCGGCGTGAAAAAGGAGATTGCTTCGTGAAGAAGACCTCGCTGGCCGTAGTTCTCATCGGGTGTTCGTTGTCTGCATGTGCCGACCTGGCGGTGCCAGATCGGCCCGAGATCGTATCCACCGCCGAGCAGGCCGTGGTCACCCAGTGTCCGTACCTCGACCCGATCGACCCGAGCTTCTACGGCGGCCCGCCGGTGAGCTTCGCCGCGGAGATCATGATCACCGCGGTGAGCGTGGTGGACGATCCCTGCCGCACGACCTGGACGGGGTCCTGCGCCGGGGGTGGCACCCAGGGGATCTGGACCTTCCGCGAGTTGATGACCCGCATGGCGGGCACCGGATCGCCCGTCGTGCTCGCCGCCGAGTGGCTGCACCAGTGGGAGATCCCGCTCGTGGTCAACGGCTTCCCGGTGCCGCCGCGCCCCGGGATCCGGCCGCTGGTGATCGATCCCTGGCTGGTCGCCAGCGGCTGCGCCCCGGGGGCCCCGATCACGGGCCCGGGTGCATGCGTGCTCGATCTGAAGCGGGCACCGTTCCGCTTGCTGGCGATCTCGAACCGGGTCGATCTCGAGTGCGCGGGCTACACCGGCGTCGGTGACGGCGAGGCGCGCTTCGTGTTCGGTGTGCTCGACAGCAGCGGGAACCCGCTGCGCGCCGCGATCATCTTCGAATACAAGCTCCCGCCGCAGCGCGGTGGAGCGCCGTACACCGCAAGCAACTGGGAGAACGACTGGCACCCGCTCAGCACGATGCCGATCGGCTCGCCGGTGTACATGAAGCTGCTCGAAGGCATCCTCAACGACGTCACCGCCGTCGGGGCGCTCCCCGGCGGGCCCAACCTGGGGACGTCGATCGGCCAGGTGCGCACCAACGAGATCGACTTCGGCGGGGCGCCCTGGAAGCTGCGCGAGGCCCGGCTGCTGCCCGGCTCGGGGGGCCCGGGCGGCGATCTGCTGCTCGCCACGACCACGGCAGAGACGCCGGACGACTCGATGAACCTGTCGGGCCCGCTCGATAGCTACCTGAACGCCAACGCGCCGCTGCTCGCCACGTTCCAGCAGCGGCCGCTGCCGACGGCGCTGTTCGGCGGCGAAACGTCGGCGCCGCTCGTCGGCCCACCGCCGTTCTGGAATCACACGGCTCCGTCACCGCTGACGCCGATCGAGCGCCATCACTTCGGCTTCAACACCTGCAACGGTTGTCACACCCTGGAGATCAACACGCCGTTCCTCCACGTCGGTGTGCGTCCCACCGGCAGCCCCGCGCCGCTGTCGCCGTTCCTCAGCACCTCGACGGCGACCGGCGGCGGCGGCGTCCCGACGGTCGCCCTGACGGTGCCCGACCCGGCCGGGACCGGCGCGACCTTCAAGTACAACGAGCCATGGCGCCGGCTCTGCGAGGCGAGCCGCATGCTGCGGGGCGCCACGGCGTGCTGGAGCCGCGCCAACGGCGCGCACTGATGTTGCGATAGCGATGGCTGGGCGTCAGACACTCCGATGGCGACGTCGGACACGCCAGCGCCGTCTCTCGTACATGGATCTGTAGCGGGACGAACACCGCAGGATGCAACTCAGCTGCCGCGATTTGCTCGACGGTGAAGCACGCGCTCGTGGCGAATCAGGTGCCGTCGTTTGCCGAGTTGCCAGGGAGGGAACGCAGGTGATGATTCGTAGAATCGGTCGCCTCGCGTGCCGCGCGAGGTTGCCGAGGCCGGGATGTCTCTCGACGCGACTGCGTGGTGATGACGATGGCAGACAGCGCCCGTGGGAACGTATACCCGTCGCAATCCGACGTTCGCCTCCGGGCGGACGGTCGAGGCCGGCGGCGCGCGCGGTGGTCGAGCCGTGAGCACCGGCGCACGGGAGTCGGATGACGCGCTGGCACCACCCTCCTCACGCCGAGCGCGCGCGGAAGGACGACAGCTTCGATCCGGTCGTCGAGGGTGCTCGCCATGGACTGTCGCGCGAGCTGGCGCTGGCGCTGTGGGCGCGGATCCGCGCCGAGGCGGATCTCGGCGCGCGCGGCGATGCCGACGAAGCGCAACGGCGGTTCCACGACATCGCGGCCGGGATCGCCGCGCGCGGCGGTCGGCTGGTGCCCGACGCCGGCCGGATCACCCGCGTCGACCTCGAGCTCGACGCTGACCTGCGCGACGCGGGGAGCGCGCAGGACCGCGAGCCGCG
Organism: Kofleriaceae bacterium; assembly: GCA_036403075.1. GTDB lineage: Bacteria > Myxococcota_A > Polyangia > Haliangiales > Haliangiaceae > JABFXX01. Next base: position 1,145 of record DASWRS010000135.1, on the reverse strand, counting down.
CGCGCCGGGCAAGGACACGCGGGTCGCGATCGCGCCGGTGAGCGACTGGCTGCGAGCGCACCTGCGCTGGCACGGTGTCGCGCGGCCGCTGATCCCGGGGCGGCAGACGCTGGTCGGCTCCGAGGCGCGATCACGTCTCGCGTTCGACGACTACCGCGTGCTCGGCCTGCGGGAGCTGCTGACCTGGCTCGGGCCGGACCATGCGCTGCGCGGCGAGGTCATCGCCGCCGCGTCCGGCGCCGATCGATCGATCGCCGGGCGCGCGACGCGGTGGCGCGAGCCGCTGCCGAGCGCGGCGGTGCAGAGGCCGGCGACGCCAGCGCCGGCGCCGGCGCCGCACGGAGCCGCGCTGTGGCACGCGGCCGAGCGGCACGCCGTGACGCTGTATCGCCGCGCGGTGAAGAACGGTGCGGTCAACCAGGACGATCCGGCGGTCGACGCGGCGCTGCGCCAGCGCGGGGGCGGCCAGTCACTGCCCGAGCGGCTCCGGGTCGAGATGGAACGCAAGCTCCGGACCTCGCTGGCCGGGGTCCGGATCCACACCGACGGCGTGGCCGCACAGGCGGCGCGCGCGCTCGATGCCGCGGCGTTCACGGTCGGCGAGGACATCTTCTTCGCCAGCGGGGCGTATGCGCCGGACACCCCCGCCGGGCGCAAGCTGCTGATCCACGAGCTGACCCACGTGGCGCAGGCGAACCGGCACGGCCCGGCGGGCGCACCTCCCGGCCTGCGGATCAGTCATCCGGACGAGCCGCACGAGCAAGAGGCCGAGGCGGCCGCCGAGCAAGCAGCGCAGCCCGCGCCCGCGCCCGCGCCAGACGACGCCGACTCCGCCGCCGACTCCGCCGCGGCGCCGGACACCGGCGATACGGCCGGCGAACCCGACCGCGAGCGGCTGACCAAGGTGTTCGGGCGGCCCCGGACAGCGCCGCCGGACCCCGAGCCGCATCCGGAGCAGGACAACGCTCGGCTACCTGGGCAGGTCGATCGCGCGGCCGGCGAACCGGCCGGGGCAAAGCACCGGCGCGGCAAGCGCCTCGAAGCCGACGATGCTCGCGCCGCGAGCGCAGTGCTCGAGACCAAGCGCCGGCAGCTCTCGGCGGCGCGGACGAGCCAGGCCGATCCGCGAGCGAACGCCTCCGAGA
>DASWRS010000134.1:0-7014 GCA_036403075.1 Kofleriaceae bacterium | reverse complement strand
GGCGCGACCTCGAGCCGGACCTCCTCGTCGTCGGTGTGGACGACCACGACGTGGGCGTACGCCTCGGCCGAGGCGCCGCCCGGGCCGCGCTCGATCAGCTGGAGCACCGCGCGCGCGATGAAGAATCCGCGCAGCCCGATGCAGCCGACGATCGTCGAGATCACCGCGAGCGGCCCGAGCCCGGTCGCGACCAGCGTGGGCACGCCGACGACCCCGATCGCGGCGATCACACCATGGTGGCGCTGGACCCCGCGCGCGAGCCGCTCGGCGGCCAGGAGCGAGATCGCTCGCGGCGTCGCGCCGGCGACCGCGGTGGTGCGCCGGAAATGCCGGATCAGCAGCAGCGCCAGGATGGCCAGGACGCTCGCGCCCATGCCCAGGGCCCGCAGCGGGCCGTGGCCCTGGAACCGCTCGATGTCATCGGTGTCGTGCAGGCCGAGCACCGCGACCTCGACCACGCGCGTGGTCGCCGGGCTCTCGTTGCCCGCGAGATCGATCGCCGTGATCGACACCCGGACGCGATCGCCGGCGGCGAGCGCGAGCATCGCGTCGCACATCGCCGGCCCGCGGCCGACCCCGCAGCGGTGCTGGCTCGGCGCCGGGCGCTCGAGCTTGCGCAGCGTGCCGGGCGTCGCGATCGCCGACACCGAGCGGCCGCCGGTCTCGAACGTGAAGCGCAGCATCGCCGCGTCCGGATCGAGCGCGACGTCGAGCGACAGCTCGGGGATCGCGGCGTCGCCGCCGCGGTCGTCGCGCACCGCGATCGCCAGCGCGCGGACGAACGGCGCGGCCGGCGCGGTGTGGTCCTCGAGCGCGCCGGTCGCGAAGTGGGTCGACGGGCCGAAGTCGACGCCGCGCGCCGCGTACGACCGATCGGCCGCGAGCCCGGCGAGCTCGAAGCGCTGCGCGGTCACCCGGCTCTGTGGATCGCGCGTCAGCACGGTGCCGGGGCCGACCCAGGTCAGATCACCGCCGGTGACCTCCCACGTGCCGGGCTGCGCGCCGAGCACCCAGAGCCGGGTGTTGCGCGGCACGTCGCGCGCGCCCGGTGCCGGCAGGATCTCGATCCGCGGCTCGCGCCCGCACGGCTCTCGCGCCTCGGCGGAGATCGTCGAGAGCACCAGGACCACGACCGCGAGGGACCAGCGACGCATCTGCTGATTATCCGCACCCGGCGCCGCGGAGCAACCCATGATCGAACGCGGCGCGAGGTGCGCGCTGCGTCGAGGAATGGCACCGGACGGACGGTCGGGGCGTGCGACACGGAGCGACACCCGCGACCGGCGGCGCGGTGCGGATGTCGGGGGTGCGCGGAGATGGCGCGCCGCGCGGGCCGTTGGTGCTATCTAGGTTCGAGCCATGCGATCGTGCACGTTCTTCCTGTGTATCCTCGTCGCGCCGTGGATGCTGTATGCGAGCGCGGCGTGCAACAGCTCGCCGGCGGCCGGTCCGCCGCCGCGCGGTACACCGCCGCCCGCCGAGGTCGGCATCATCACGCTGAAGACCGAATCGGTGACGCTGCAGACCGAGCTCGCCGGGCGCACCGCCGCGTCGCTGGTCTCGGAGCTGCGGCCGCAGATCTCGGGCATCGTCAAGGCGCGCACGTTCGAGGAAGGTGCGCACGTCAAGGCGGGGCAGGTGCTCTACGAGATCGATGCGGCGATGTACCGCGCGCAGTTCGAGGAGGCCAAGGCCAGCGTGGCGAGCGCCCGTGCCACGCTCGAGGCCTCCCGGCTCAAGGACGAGCGGTTCGCCAACCTCGCCAAGATCGAGGGCGTGTCCAAGCAGGAGGCCGAGGACGCGCGCGCGGCGCACGAGCTCGCGATCGCCGGCGTCGCGCAGCGCCAGGCCGCGCTCGAGGCCGCGCGGATCAACCTCGATTACACCCAGATCCGCGCGCCGATCGCCGGGCGGATCGGCAAGTCGTCGGTCACGCCGGGCGCGCTGGTCACGGCCAACCAGGCCCAGCCGCTCGCGACGATCCGCGCGCTCGATCCGATGTACGTCGATCTCACCGAGTCGAGCGAGGCCCGGCTCCGGCTGCGCGCGCAGCTCGGCGCCGGCACGCTCCAGCAGGGCACCACGCGGGTCAAGCTCAAGCTCGAGGACGGCACGACCTACGCCCGCGACGGCGTGCTCGAGTTCGCCGAGGTCTCGGTCGACGAGGCCACCGGCGCGGTCACGCTGCGCGCGAAGTTCCCCAACCCCGAAGACACGCTGCTCCCCGGGATGTACGTCCGCGCCGTGCTCGATCAGGCGGTCGACCAGGCCGCGATCCTCGCGCCGCAGCAGGGCATCACGCGCGATCCCAAGGGCAACGCGACCGCGCTCGTGGTCGGCGCCGGCGACAAGGTCGAGCCGCGGACGCTGGTCGCCGACCGCGCGATCGGCGATCGCTGGCTCGTGACCAGCGGCCTGGCCGCCGGCGACCGGGTGATCGTCGAGGGCCTGAACAAGATCGCCCCCGGTATGGTGGTGCACCCGACCGAGGTCAAGCCCGGCGTCGCCGAGCGCGAGGCGCGCTGACATGCTGGCCAGGTTCTTTGCCAATCGCCCGGTGTTCGCCTGGGTGATCTCGATCGTGATCATGCTCGCCGGCGTCGCCTCGATCCTGGCGCTGCCGATCGCGCAGTACCCCGACGTCGCGCCGCCGAGCGTCAACATCTCGGCCGGCTACCCCGGCGCGTCGGCCGAGACCGTCGAGAACAGCGTCACCCAGGTGCTCGAGCAGCAGCTCACCGGGATCGACGGCCTGGAGTACTTCTCGAGCTCGTCGAGCTCGGCCGGACAGGCCAGCATCAGCGTCACGTTCAAGCAGGGCACCAACGCAGACACCGCGCAGGTCCAGGTCCAGAACAAGGTCCAGCAGGCGATCCCGCGCCTGCCGTCCGCCGTCCAGCAGCAGGGCATCGTGGTGTCCAAGGCGCAGTCGAACTTCCTGATGGTGATCGCGATCTACGACGGCTCGGACCGGGCGAGCAACGGCGACATCTCGGATTACGTCGCGAGCACCCTGGTCGATCCGATCGCGCGGGTCGACGGCGTCGGCAGCCTCCAGGTGTTCGGCGGCAGCTACGCGATGCGGATCTGGCTCGATCCGACCAAGCTCCTGGCGTACAAGCTGATGCCGTCGGACGTCACGGCGGCGATCGCCACGCAGAACGTCCAGGTCTCGGCCGGCAAGATCGGCCAGCAGCCGGCGCCGCCGGGCCAGCAGCTCAACGCCACGGTCACCGCGCAGTCCAAGCTCCGCACGGTTCAGCAGTTCCGCGACGTGATCGTCAAGTACGACACGACCGGCGCGACGGTGCGGCTCGGCGACGTGGCCCGCGTCGAGCTCGGCAGCGAGTCGTACGACGTCACGGTCCGGCTCAACACCCACCCGGCGTCGGGCTTCGCCGTGCAGCTCGCGCCCAACGCCAACGCGATGGACGTGGCCGAGAGCGTCAAGGCCGCGGTCCAGCGCTTCGCGCCCACGCTGCCGGCGGGCTGGTCGGTCTCGTTCCCCTACGACACGACCAAGTTCATCCGGCTGTCGATCCTCGAGGTCGTCAAGACCCTGATCGAGGCGATCGTGCTGGTCGTGATCGTGATGTTCGTGTTCCTGCAGAGCTGGCGCGCGACGCTGATCCCGGTGATCGCGGTGCCGGTCGTGCTGCTCGGCACGTTCAGCGTGCTGCGCGTCCTGGGCTACACGATCAACACGCTGACCATGTTCGCCATGGTGCTGTCGATCGGCCTCCTCGTCGACGACGCGATCGTCGTGGTCGAGAACGTCGAGCGGCTGATGCGCGAGGAGCGGCTGTCGCCGCTCGACGCCACGGTGCGATCGATGAAGGAGATCACCGGCGCGCTGGTCGGCATCGCGACCGTGCTGTCGGCGGTGTTCCTGCCGATGGCGTTCTTCACCGGCTCCACCGGCGTGATCTATCGCCAGTTCTCGATCACGATCGTCGCGTCGATGCTGCTGTCGGTGTTCGTCGCGCTGACGATCACGCCGGCGATGTGCGCCTCGCTGCTGCGCTCGACGGCCGAGCACGCGGCGCCGCGGCGCGGGCCGTTCGGCTGGTTCAACCGCGGCTTCGACGGTATGACGCGCGGCTATCAGGCCGCGGTCGCCCGCATGGTGCGCGGGCCGCTGCGCTGGCTCGTGCCCTACGCCGCGATCGTCGCCGTGATGGGGCTGTTGCTGGTTCGCCTGCCGCAGGGCTTCCTGCCGGCCGAGGACCAGGGGCTGGGCTTCGCGATCTGGACGCTGCCCTCGGGCGCCGTGATGTCGCGGACCAACGAGGTCGCCAAGCTCGTCGAGCACCACTACCTCGAGACCGAGAAGGCCAACGTCGAATCGCTGTTCACGATCTCGGGGTTCAGCTTCCTCGGCGTGGGCCAGAACACCGGGATCGCGTTCGTCGCGTTCAAGGACTGGGACCTGCGCCCGGGCAAGGACAACACCACGCAGGCGATCTCGAACCGCGCGATGGGCATGCTGTCGCGGGTGCGCGACGCGCAGATCTTCGCGCTGACCCCGCCCGCGATCCAGGGCCTGGGCCAGTCGCAGGGCTTCGACTTCCAGCTCCAGGCGACCGGCGCGACCGACCGTGCAGCGCTCGCCGGCGCGCGCGATCAGCTGCTCGGCGCGGCGGCCAAGGACCCGAAGCTGTTCGGCGTGCGGCGCGCCGATCTGCCCGAGACCCCGCAGCTCCACATCGACATCGATCAGGCCCAGGCGATGGCGCACGGCCTCGCCCCGGCCGACATCTCGAGCACGCTGTCCGCGGCGTGGGGTGGGGCCTACATCAACGACTTCATCGATCGCGGCCGGGTCAAGCGCGTGTTCGTCCAGGGCGACGCGCCGTACCGCAGCAAGCCCGAGGACCTCGGGTCGTGGTACGTCCGCGGCCAGGCCGGCGGCATGACGCCGTTCAGCGCGTTCGCGACCACGAGCTGGAGGTTCGGCGCCGAGTCGCTGGCGCGCTACAACGGCCTGGCCTCGTACAACATCCAGGGCGCGGGCGCGCCGGGCGTCAGCTCGGGCGACGCGATGGACGAGATCGCGAGCATCGCGAAGACCGTGCCGGGGACGACGTACGCGTGGAGCGGCCTGTCATACCAGGAGCAGCTCGCGAGCGGCCAGACGCTCAAGCTCTACCTGATCTCGATCCTGGTGATCTTCCTGTGCCTCGCCGCGCTCTACGAGAGCTGGTCGGTGCCGTTCTCGGTGCTGATGGTGATCCCGCTCGGCATCGTCGGTGCCGTGCTCGCGGCGACCTTGCGCGGGCTCGAGAACGACGTGTACTTCCGGGTCGCGCTGCTCACCACGATCGGGCTGTCGTCGAAGAACGCGATCCTGATCGTCGAGTTCGCCGAGGCCGCCTACCACCGCGGCGCGAGCCTGATCGACGCGGCCGTGACCGGCGCCAGGCTCCGGCTGCGGCCGATCCTGATGACGTCGCTGGCGTTCGTCGCCGGCGTGATGCCGCTCGCGGTGTCGACCGGCGCGGGCGCCAACAGCCGCGTGGCGATCGGCACCGGCATCGTCGGTGGCACGCTGACCGGCACGGTGGTCGCGGTGTTCTTCGTCCCGGTGTTCTTCGTGGTCGTGCGCAAGCTGGTGCGCGGCAAGCGGGTGCCGGCGTGACGCGCGCCGTGCTCGCCGGGGTGCTCGCCGGGGCGCTGGCCGGCTGCGCGTCGCTGGCGCCGGCGTACGTGCGCCCGGCGCTGCCGGTGCCGCGCGAGCTGCCCGGCGGCAGCGGCACCGCGATCGCCGCCGACCTGCCGTGGCGCCAGTTCGTGCGCGAGCCGCGGCTCCAGCAGGTGATCGCGCAGGCGCTGGCGCAGAGCCGGCCGCTGCGCCAGGCCGCGCTCGACATCGAGGCGGCACGCGCCCAGTACCGGATCCAGCGCGCCCAGGCGCTGCCGTCGATCGACGCCGGGGCCCAGGTCACGACCGCGCGCAGCCTGGCCGGTCCCGACAACCAGACCGCGACCGGGACGATCTACGGGGTCAACGTCGGCCTCGCGGGCTGGGAGATCGACGTGTTCGGCCGGCTGAAGAGCCTGTCCGACGCGCGCCGCGAGGCGTTCCTGTCGACGGTCGAGACCGCGCGCGCCGCGCGGATCAGCCTGATCGCCGAGACCGCGAGCGCGTACGTCACGCTGGCCGCCGACCAGAGCCGGCTGGTGATCGCCCGCGACACCATGGCGGTCGCCAAGCAGACCATGGACCTGACCGAGCAGCTGGTCACCGGCGGTGCGTCCAACCGCGGCGACTTCTGGCAGGCCGCGACGGTGTTCCAGCAGGCGCGCGGCGATGTCGCGCTCTTGACCGCGGCGATCGCGCAGGACCGCAACGCACTCGAGTTGCTCGCCGGCGGCCCGGTCGCCGACGCCGTCCTGCCCCAGGCGCTGCCCGCCGAGCTCGACTGGTTCGCCGAGGTCCCGGTCGGGCTGTCGTCGGCGGTCCTGCTCGATCGCCCCGACGTGCGCGCGGCCGAGCACGACCTCGAGTCCGCCAACGCCGGGATCGGCGCGGCGCGCGCGGCGCTGTTTCCGTCGCTGACCCTGACCGCGAGCGGCGGCCTGGCGAGCACCGCCCTGGCCGCGCTGTTCACCGGCCCGGCCGCGGTGTTCACGCTCGCCCCGGCGCTGGCGATGCCGCTGTTCCGCGGCGGCGCGACCCGGGCCGGCGTCGAGCTCAGCGAGGCCCAGAAGCTCGGCCTCGTCGCCGGCTACGAGCTCGCGGTCCAGCGCGCGTTCCGCGAGGTCGCCGATGCCCTCGCAACGCGCGGCACGATCGCCGAGCAGCTCGCCGCCCAGGCCGCGCTGACCGAGGCGGCGACCCGCGGCTTCGAGCTCGCCCAGGCCCGCTACCGGGCCGGCGTCGATCCGTTCCTCGCCACGCTGGTGTCGCAGCGCGCGCTCTATGCCGCGAACAACGCGCTGGTCGCGACCCGGCTCGCCGCGCTGGGCAATCGCGTCACGCTCTACCGCGTGCTCGGCGGCGGCCTGAAGTAG
>DASWRS010000133.1:0-14326 GCA_036403075.1 Kofleriaceae bacterium | reverse complement strand
CGGACCGTCCGCGAGCTGCGCCGTCGGGGCACTCGGTGACGCCGTCGACCGCGCGCTCAGCTGCGCCGGCAACGGGCTCGGCCGCGACGGCGGCTCGGCAGGCTGCGCGGGCGGCGCCGTCGGGGCGCTCGGTGACGCCGCCGGCCGCGCGCTCAGCTGCGCCGGCAACGGGCTCGGCCGCGACGGCGGCTGCGACGGCGAGCCCGGCGGCGACGGCGTTTGCCCGGGCGTGCCCGATCGGCTCGGCTGGGGCGGCGGCGGTGGCGTCGCACGCTTGACCATCTGCGGCGGCGGCGGGCTCGGCCGCGACGGCGGCTGCCCGGCGGCGCGCGGCGGCGCCGGCGCGATCTTCGCGCTCTCGGCCGGCGGCGGTGGCGGCGCCGGCGGTGGCCGCGGCGGCCGGGTCCGCACCGTCGGCTGGGTCGGCTCGTCGGGGATCGTCTCGGCGCGCTCGCGCCGCTCGCTCGGGGTCTCGAAGTCGTCGACCGCCGGCATGCCCGGATCGGTCGACTGGTAGTCGTCGATCTCCTCGCGCGGCACCGCCGGCAGGTTTGGATCGGTGCTGCCGCGCGGGTCGACCGCGGACGCGGAGGCGGCTCCCGCGTCGCGTGGCGCGCCGCGCGGCCTGCGCCGGACGATCATCGCCGCGAGACTGTCGAGCAGCACCTCGCCGAGCTCGTTGTCGTCGTCGCACAGCTCGCGGAAGTCGTCGGCGCGGATCGCCAGCGCGCGGACGTCGCTGCGCGTGATCGCGAGCGCGTCGCGGCTCGGCGGCGGCAGGGTCTCGCGGGCGCCGAGCAGCGACTCGGGGTAGATCAGCGCGCCCGGGCCGAGCGGCTCGCCGTCCTGCACCAGATCGCCTTCGAGGATGATCCACGCCACGCGGTCGCCGAGCGCGTGCGGCGGCAGCTTCTCGCCGAAGTTGTGATCGCGCGGGATCGCGATCCGCAGCGCGCGCAGCCGCTGCTGCGGCGTCAGCTTCTTGCCCCACAGCCCGCAGGCGTGGATCGCGGCGTCGTCCTTCTTGCGCTGCTCGGCCGGCAGCGGGGTCTCGCCGGCCTCGAGCACCCGCACCACGACGGCGGTCGCGTTGTCGCCGCCGCCGCGCTCGAGCGCGAGGTCGATCAGGCGCTGCGCCGCGCGCGCCGGGCTCGGCTGCCGCGTCAGCACCTCGCCGACCTCGTTCTCGGGCACGTACTCGCTGATCCCGTCGCTGCACAGAAGGAAGCGGTCGCCATCGGCGAGCGGCACCACGAACGTCGAGACCTTGACCTCGTCGCCGATGCCGAGCGCGTTGGTCAGCATGCTGCGGAACCGCGAGCCCTCGCCCGAGACGTCGACGTCGATCCCCGCGGCGAGCAGCCGGGCGAGCAGCGTGTGGTCCTCGGTCAGCTGCATCGAGATCCCGTCGCGCACCAGGTACGCGCGGGAGTCGCCGGCGTGGGCGAACACCAGCTCGCCGCCGACGATCATCGCGCCGACCAGCGTCGTGCCCATCCCGCTCTTGGACTCGTCGCGCACGGCCTCGGCGAGGATCGCGTCGTGGGCGGCGACCACGCCGGCGCGGATCACATCGAGCAGCTGCTTCCGGGTCTCCGGCGTGCCGCGCTCGAGCCAGCGGTCGGCGACCTCCTGCAGCCCCGTGCTGCTCCACTCGCCGCGGATCGACTTGATCGCGAGCGCGCTCGCGACCTCGCCGGCGGCGTGGCCCCCCATCCCGTCGCAGACGAGAAATACTCCGAGATCCACGTCGATGAAGTGCGCGTCCTCGTTGTGGTCGCGCACCTTGCCAACGTGGGTCGCCGCAGCGCCGACGATCGAGGCTCGCCCGGCCACCGAGCCACTCTACACCACCTTAGCCGCGCATCTTGTAGCCGACGTTGCGTACTGTTTCGATTATCGATCCCGCGTCGCCCAGCTTGGAACGGACCCGGCGGACATGGATATCCACGGTGCGGGTACCCCCTGCGTAGCGGTACCCCCACGCCCGCTCGAGCAGCGCCTCGCGCGTGAACACCCGTCCGCGGTGCTGGCCAAGGAACCGCAACAGCTCGAACTCCTGGTGGGTGAGCTCGATCCGGCGACCGGCCAGCCGGGCCTCGTACCCCGCGATATCGATCACCAGGTCGTCGATCTTGAGGATCTCGTCGGAGCCAAACGTTGCGGTCTTCCAGTCGAGCTGGCGCAGCCGGGCGTAGAGCTCGGCCGGGACGATCGGCATCAGCACGAAGTCGTCGAACCCGATCGAGAAGTCGAGCGACGGCAGCCTCGCCACCGTGATCGCGATCAGGATCGGGACCTCGACCAGCGGCCCGTCGTCGCGCATCCGCTTGATCGACTTCTGAGCCCGCCCCACGTCGTCGCCGGCCTCGACGATCACCACCGAGGGCGGCTGGGTGGCGACCGCATCGAGGTCGATCCCGCCGAGGTCGAACCGACCGAGCGTCACTCGGCAACCAAGCTCACCTAGCAAAGTTGCGACCGTGCCGGATTCATCGTCCGGTTCCCCCCGCTCCGGGCGCTCCGGGCGCTCCGGCTCGGCACAGATCACGATAACGCGCACGGTCGAAGTGATCTCCCCGCTGCTGCTCCCGGGTCAAGTGACAGCGGAGGTGTACTTCACGGTCGCACCCCCGAGAGGGTGCTCGGCTCTATTGCCTGGGCCCCGAAACATGTAAGAATTGGAGCTGGATGGAAGAGTTCCACTGCTCCTTCTGCGGCAAGCAGCGGCGCGAAGTGAGAAAGCTCATCAGCGGCCCCCGTGTCTTCATTTGCGACCAGTGCGTGACTCTGTGCAACGACATCCTGGCCAAGGAAGAGGCGTCCGAGCGACCCAAGTATCCGCCACCACGCGCGATCGTTGAAGAGCTCGATCGCTACGTGGTCGGACAGAAGGACGCCAAGCGGGCGCTGTCGGTTGCGGTCTACAACCACTACAAGCGGATCGGGCTGCGCGGCAAGCAGACCGAGGTCGAGCTTCAAAAGGGGAACATCCTGCTGGTCGGGCCGACCGGCTCGGGCAAGACCCTCCTCGCGCAGACCCTGGCCAAGAAGCTCGATGTTCCGTTTGCGATCGCGGACGCGACCACGCTGACCGAGGCCGGCTACGTCGGCGAGGACGTCGAGAGCGTGGTCAAGGCGCTGTTCCGCGCCGCCGGCGGCGACGTCGAGAAGACCGCGCGCGGCATCATCTGCATCGACGAGATCGACAAGATCGCCCGCAAGGGCGGCACCCCGTCGCCGACCCGCGACGTGTCCGGCGAGGGCGTGCAGCAGGCGCTGCTCAAGATCCTCGAGGGCAAGACCGCGACGATCACGCCCGACGGCGCGCGCAACCGGCCGCAGCAGGAGCTGATCCAGATCGACACCACGGACATCCTGTTCATCTGCTGCGGCGCGTTCAACGGCCTCGAGGACATCGTCCGGCGCCGCACCGGCCAGCGCGGCCTGGGGTTCGGCGCCCAGGTGTCGACCGCCGAGGACGACAAGGACGCGCTGCGCCGCCAGGCCCGCACCGAGGACCTGATCAAGTTCGGCATGATCCCCGAGTTCATGGGCCGCCTGCCGGTGATCGTCTCGTGCGACGCGCTCGACGTCGAGGCGCTGACCGAGGTGCTGTGGAAGCCCAAGAACGCGCTCGCCAAGCAGTACCACCGGCTGTTCGAGCTCGAGGGCGTCAAGCTCAACTTCCGGCCCGACGCGCTGACCGCGATCGCCGAGGAGGCCGCGCGCCGCAACTCCGGCGCCCGCGGCCTGCGCGCGATCGTCGAGGAGGTCATGCTCGACGTGATGTACGAGATCCCGTCGCTGACCGGGGTCAAGGAGTGCGTCGTGACCCGCGAGGTCGTCGAGCGGCGCGCCCGCCCCGAGCTCGTGCTCGAGAGCAAGGCCGCGAGCTGACCCCGCGGTCGGCCGCGCCCTACTTCAGCGGACGGACGAACACGTCGGTGCGATCGTCGCCGTCGCCGCTCTGCGTGGCGGCGACGAAGAACGGCACGAAGCCGTCGCCCACCGCGACCAGCCCCTGGTAGTCGCCGAGGAAGTACGCGTTCTGCAGCAGCGCGGGCCGCAGGTCGAACGGCTGGCTCAGCGCCTCGTCGCTCCACGTCACCCCGCGATCGTGCGACGTCGCGAGCCACGGCGTGACCCGGAACGCGTCGGGATCGTGCGGCCGCGGGTCGCGCACGTCGTAGTACGTCACGCCGACCGTGCCGTCGGCGGCGACCGCCAGGCTGGGCGTGAACGCCGCCGCGTCGTGCGCGCCGTTGACCACGACCGGCGCCGACCACGACACGCCACCGTCGACCGAGCGCACCAGCGTGATCGCGTCGACCGCCGCCGCGTCCGGAAGGTTCTGCCACGCGACGTAGATCGCCCCGCTCGCGCGGTCGACCGCGGCCTGCGGCAGGCTCGCCCCGGTGCGCACGAACACGTGGTGATCCGGATCCTCGACCCCGACCGAGCGCAGCCGGCCGAGCAGCGCCGGCGCCGACCACGTCAGCCCGTGATCGACCGAGCGGATCGCCGCGACCATGTAGTCGGGCGTGGTGCTGCTGGTGTGCGTGATCAGATCGAACACGTTGACCAGCGCGCCGTCGGGCAGGACGACGATCACGCTGCCGATCGTCTGGGCGTCGGTCCCCGGATCGAAGATCGGGCGCGCCGGCTCCCACACCCCGTCGGTGGTCCGCGCGAACCACGTCGGCCCTGTGCCGACCGGCTGGCTCCGCTGGGTCTGCCCGGTCAGCCGGTCCCACACCACGTACACCCGGCCGGGGTCGGTCGGGTCCGCCGTGGCCGCATCCTTGTCGTTGAGCACGTCCGGATCTGCGTCGGCGCGCAGCACCGCCGGTTCGCTCCAGGTCACGCCGCCGTCGCTCGACCGGCTCGCGATCATCGCGTTGCGCGGCGACGTCGCGTCGAACACCAGCGCCGCCAGGAACACCGTGCCGTCGGCGGCAAACGTCACCCACGGATCGGTCGCGCGCTCGTAGTCCGCGCCGCCGCCGGCCCGCGCGCCGCTGCACCGGCTGAACCTGGGCACGCCGGTCGCCCAGGTCAGCCCGCCGTCGAACGACGCCGCCGTGCCGATCCCGTTGGAGCCGCCGTTGGACCAGCGATCCTGCTGCCACGCGCCGACCAGGTGCGACGGGTTGGCCGGATCGACCGCCACCGAGGGCTCGACCTCGACGCCGCGGAAGCTCGCGCCCTGCTGCGCGCCGCCGCAGCCAGCGCCGAACGGGCTCGGCCCCGACACGCGGACCAGCGCCGTGAACGGATCATAGATGTTGTCGCCGCACCCCGCGGCCGCGAGCCCGCCGAGCCCGGCAAACCCGGCGAGCAGCCCGATCACGATGCGCTGCTGCGCGTGACGCCCCACCCTGTCATCTTCGCCAACAACCGCGCCGCGTGGCCAGCGGTTTCGCTGACACAGGGAAACCGCTGACCGCCGCGGGCGCGCCGCAGCGACCGCACCGGCGTCGCAGGCCTGCCCCAGGAGCGCCTCGCAACCGCGCGCCTCGGCCGCCGTGCGCCACCCGCGTCTCGGACCGCCGAACCTCGCCTCGTCGTCGATATTTCCTGGCGCGAACACAACCGCACACCGGACACCATGATTGGCAATCTTCCATGATCAGCTGTATACAAGATCTCCGTGATCGTCAGTTCCGGGGACGGCCTGGAGTGCCCGAGCGACGAGGTCTCGTCGGAGCCGGGGTTCGACGCGAGGCGCGCAAATGCAAGACAGCACGGTCGTCGAGCGCCAGCGGCCCGCAAGCCGGCCGGGCGACACCGGATACTCGATCCGGTGCGGCGCGGCCACGCGGCGCTGGAGGGCCGCCGCGCGATCGCCGCCGTCGAGCTCAGGTCCGAGGCCGGCGCGCGAGGCTCACGACGAAGCCCAGCAGCAGCAGCGCGCCCACGCCGCCGGACATGATGCGGACTGGCCCGACCCACGCCAGGCCGGCGGCGCGCCTGGGCGTCGCGACCAGCGTCGCGGTCCCCGCCGCCCACTCACCGCTCGACGGGATCGCGAGCTTGACCGGCGCCCCGCCCGGGCGACCGGCGCCTGGATCGACCAGCACGAGCTCGCTGCCCAGCCCGGTGAGCGAGGCCCAGGCCGTGTGCTCGGCGAGCGCGTGCCGGATCGACGTCAGATCGACCGGAGCCGAGATCACGACCCCGCCGGACACCCCGGCGCGATAGCCGGAGATCGGCGCGCTCGCGAGCAGCGTCACGCCCAGCCCGTCGCTCCGGACCTGGGTGTCGCGGCCCTTGAGCGGCTGCAGCCCGATCGCGGTCCTGGGGATCCGCAGCAGCGAGCTCGCCTCGCCGCGCGCGAACTGGAAGACCTCGAGCGCCTCGCCCTTGCCCGCGGTGAACACCATCTCGCTGCTGGCCATGTCGCCGAGCGTCGCGGCGTCGGTCTCGATCGCGGCGCGCAGCATCGGCGTCGTCGCGATCCCGTCGGCCCGCATGTGCGCCGCGCGCGCCGCGGCGTCGAACACCGACGCGACGCGCTCGGCATCGGCGCCGATCGCGCTGGAGATCGCGCGCTCCTCGGTACTGACCATCATCTGGTCGGCGATCGTCACCGCGCCGACGGCCATCCCGGCGACCACCGCGCCGACCAGCCACAGCATCGACGAGCGCCGCGGCGCCTCGAGCGCGCCCGCGCCGCTGACCTGGCTCGCCGAGCGCTGCACGCTGAACCGTCCCGGCATCTGCTCGCTGACCCCATCGACCCGCGGCGCCGCCGGTGACGAGCCCGCCGCCAGGAACGCCGACATATCGCCCGAGCCGTTGGGCGCCATCTCCACCGCCGGGAGCTCGTCGCCCCGCGCGCGCCGGGTGCGGATCCGCGTGTCGTTGCGCCGCTCGATCAGCGCGTTGATCAGGCCCGTGACCCGGACCGACGACATCGCCAGCTTGTGCTCGCGCGCGAGCTCCTCGAGATCGAGCTGGAGCGCCTGCGCCGTCGGGTAGCGATCGTCGGGATCCCGCGCCAGCGCCTTCATCACGATGCTCTCGAGCTCGCGCGGGTAGCCCGGCACGCGCGCGCTCGGCGGCGGGATCTTCGCCTCGACCACCTGCTGCAGCAGCGCGTAGTCCGTCTTGGCGCGGAACAGTTTGCTCAGCGTGGTGAGCTCGTACAGCAGCACGCCGATCGAGAACACGTCGCTGCGGCGATCGAGCGCCTTGCTCTGGCACTGCTCGGGCGACATGTACGAGAACTTGCCTCTGACCACGCCGTCCTTGGTGATCTCGGCCTTGCGGTGGTGCGCCTTCGCCACGCCGAAGTCACAGACCTTGACCACGCCGTCGTGGCTGATCAGCACGTTCGACGGCGACACGTCACGGTGGATGATGTGCAGCGGCCGGCCCTCGAGGTCGTGCTTCTCGTGCGCGTAGTGCAGCGCCGTGCAGACCTGGATGATGATGTACAGCGCGTCCGCGAGCGCGATCATCTGGTGCCTGGCGATCGCGGCCTCGATCAGCCGTAGCAGGTCCGCACCGTCGACGTACTCCATGACGAAGAAGTACGAACCGTTGACGAAGCCGATCTCGTAGACCTGGGCGATGTTCGGGTGCTCGAGCGTCGCGACCAGGCGCGCCTCGTCGAGGAATCGCCGCGCGGTGTCGGGATCAGCGAGCTCGGCCCGGGCGCGCTTGATGACGACGATCTTCTCGAAGCCCTGCAAGCCTTGTTGTCGCGCCAGCCAGATCTCCGCCATGCCACCCGTTGCCAGGTGACCCAGCAAGGAGTACTTGCCGAACTGCTCGGGGAGCCCCGCCTTCGATGCGTCGCCTGGTTCGATCACGCCCATACTGACTACCACGTATATCAAGCAGACCAGTGCCTGTAATCATGATTTCGTATCCGAGGAATCGCTCGTCGGCATACCTGAGCGCGTGACACACATCCTCGGCGTCGAGGCGACCATGGTACGCACGCGGTCCACCCGTCCATGAAACGCAACGACGCGTACACGCCGCGACGAGCCAGGTAATCCCCGTCGAGAACTGCGCACGATTCACATCGGACAACAACCCCGAACGATACCGCCAGCCTCGCCCCCCGATTGAAGCTCACACCGCTGCGAGCCGGGCAACCATGCCACCAACGTCGCCCGCCATCACCGGTCATCGTGCGTGCTCACACGAGAAAATATTTCTATAAAAGCTGCACTTATGCTCGAGGTGCAGTGTTGTTCCATACCTGTAACGGTAGGAACAACCCCTATTTACCTACCTTCACTGAGCTTGAAGTATGTCAGCCAGGATACATCGCTCAGATCCCCGTCGAGGAGCACGCCCCGCAGCGTTCCGCACCGAGGGTGCCGCACCCCGCGGCAGCGGCGCTCCCGCCGCCGCCGCAACCCGGGGCGGATCGCGCCCGAGATCGTGCCTCCCCGCTGGCGTGCTCGCGCGTCGTCACGGCGAGCTCGGCGCCCCGTCGGCGCCCGCCTGGCTGGCCTCCCGATCGCGCTGCGTGCGATCGGGCGCCGAAGCCGCCGCCGCGCAGGCGTTCCGCTTCCAGAATACCAATCATCCGTCTGGTAACGTGTTCATTGCTTGTACGGATGTGGCAGCTCGCACCCAGATATGCTGTTGATGCTATAGCCGACGGAGAGACCTGACCCGCGTTGCCGATTGCGACCTGCGGCACTGGGCTTCCATGGGATCGCCGGCGGAGAGGAAGACGCGGCAGTGGCGCCGGCAGGTGCAGGGCGGACTTCGATGGGGTCGTCGTTGACGGAGAGGCGCTCGTGCGCCGCGCCTCGCAGGCCAAGCGAGCGCAGCTTCAATGGGGCCGTCGATCGTCATCGACGGAGAGCTCGATCACGCTGGCCGGACCGGCCGGCCAAAGCTCGCTTCAATGGGGCCTTCAATCGTCGTCGACGGAGAGACGTCGACCTCGCCGCCGCTGGAGCAGGAGGACGATTGCTTCAATGGGGCCGTCGATCGTCGTCGACGGAGAGGAGGGATGCACAGGCCGCGCTCCAACAGATCGACGAAGCGCTTCAATGGGGCCGTCGATCGTCGTCGACGGGGAGTCGCCCTGGCCGGCGAGCGCGACGCCGAGAACACGGCGCTTCAATGGGGCCGTCGATCGTCGTCGACGGAGAATGGCGACGGTCGCCCGAGCGTCGCCTCGGTCTGAGCTTCAATGGGGCCGTCGATCGTCGTCGACGGAGAGTGGCCACCTGGCCATCGGAGTACCGGCGCTTGAATACGCTTCAATGGGCCGTCGACCGTCGTCGACGGAGAGACGAGCCGACACCTGCCACCGATCGTCCACTACGTCTACGTGCTTCAATGGGCCGTCGATCGTCGTCGACGGAGAGCCAGCGCGACGCGTGCCGAGGGCTGGGCGACATGTACGCGCTTCAATGGGGCCGTCGATCGTCGTCGACGGAGAGAACCCTGATGCAGTCGGCGCCGACCGACTGGTAAAGCTTCAATGGGGCCGTCGATCGTCGTCGACGGAGAGTGTGCCTGAGCTGCTCGAAGACAGCAAAGATCGTCCTGGCTTCAATGGGGCCGTCGATCGTCGTCGACGGAGAGGGCGATCGGCGCGCTGCAGGCCTACGCCTACAAGTAGCTTCAATGGGGCCGTCGATCGTCGTCGACGGAGAGGCACAACGCCGGCATGGACGCCCTCAACGACGTCATGCTTCAATGGGGCCGTCGATCGTCGTCGACGGAGAGACCTCGCCGGCGACCCGCGCGGCGCCGCCGAGCTGCTGCTTCAATGGGGCCGTCGATCGTCGTCGACGGAGAGGTTGAACTCACGCTGCTCACATTCCCTTACGGCACCGCTTCAATGGGGCCGTCGATCGTCGTCGACGGAGAGGTTCCGGTCCCGGACACGACATCGCCGCTCGTGATCAGGCTTCAATGGGGCCGTCGATCGTCGTCGACCGAGAGGCAGAGGCCCGCGCCGTCGGGGGCCGAAGCGCAGAAGCTTCAATGGGGCCGTCGATCGTCGTCGACGGAGATCTCCGCGAGGTCGATCCGTGACCGCCGCACACCGCCGCGCTTCAATGGGGCCGTCGATCGTCGTCGACGGAGAGGCACTCGGCTGGCCAGACCCGATCTTGGCGGACTCGGGCTTCAATGGGGCCGTCGATCGTCGTCGACGGAGAGCTGGTGATCGCGCCGCGCGAGGAGCTCGTCGACCAGGCGCTTCAATGGGGCCGTCGATCGTCGTCGACGGAGAGGCCCGCCCAGGCCGCGCTCAAGCAGATCGACGAAGCGCTTCAATGGGGCCGTCGATCGTCGTCGACGGAGAGGGCTCGCCACGTTGCTGCCGGCATCCGGGGCGGTCAGGCTTCAATGGGGCCGTCGATCGTCGTCGACGGAGAGCACCTCTTCGACGAGCAGGTGCAGGGCTTGGTGAAGCTTCAATGGGCTGCGCCCATCCTTAACCAGAAGCTAGCTGGGGCAGAGCTGAAACGCAGCACTTGCCCGCAGCTCAGCGTTTTCACTAGAAATTATCGTTGGAACCGTGCGGACGCGACGCCCAGGGCGGGCTTGCAATGCCCATCAGCTCGACAGCAGACTCCGTCGACGATCGTCGGCGGCCCCATTGAAGCAGGATCGGCGCTGCCCAAGAACGTAGACACCCTAGAGTTTCGTCCGCATGGTTCCACATTTGCGTGAGCGGGCGTGTCGTCGGCGCTGCTACGACTAGCGGAATCGGTTCGGGCTCGGCCAACCACTGCTCAAGTCCGGGGCATTGCTGACCTCACGCCTCCATGACTTTCCTGACGCTATCCAGCTCAAGCACGATCATTTCCGGCATCCCGCTTCGTCGTGCCGCGCCAGCTCGTCATCAGCTCGCGGGCGTCGATGACCGTCGGCGGGCGGCGGCTCTTGCCCTGCCAGCGGGTCGTCCACAACCGCAGCGTGAGCTGCTTGTTCCGCGCCCAGTCGCAGGTTCGGGTCTTCTCCTCGAGATCATGGAGCAGGCGGGGTACATCGGCCGGGCCGAGCGAGAGCTTGACCTCGCCGATGAGCAGGCGGGTTCGATCGTCGCGGTGAGCTGCCACGACGTCGATCTCGGCGTCCTGGCCCACCCCCGCGCCTCCCCACCAGGCCTGCGCGGGCTGCCATCGCGTGCTGTCGATCGCGACGTTCGGGATGCTGGTCCGGACGATGTCCTCCCAGATCTCTCCGAGGTGCGCGAGCCACGCGGGTTTGGTCTGGACGTCCAACTGTCGAGCTTCAAGCAGCGACCGGTTCGGATCGACGAAGCGGTACCAGTAGCGAAGGAATGGGTCGCCGATCTTGTAGCGGGACCGTTTGCTGTTTCGCGGATGCTCGTCGAAGGGTAGCTCGCGTTTGACGAGGCCGATGTCGACGAGCAAGGCGAGCGGACGCGCAATGCTGGTCGCCGGGCGGCCGAGGCGTCCCGCGATCTCGGAGATCCGGTGGCAGCCCTGGCCGATCAGCGCGAGGATCGAATGCGCGTGCATGGTCTCGCTGAGCTCATCGAGCAGCAGTCGCTGGGGTTCTGCGTGCAGAACACCCAGAGGATCGAGGACGAGGTCGCGCTGCGCGGTCGCGAGCGACACCGCGCCCTCTGCGAGCTCCCAGTATCGTGGGATGCCGCCCCAGGTCGCGAACGCCGCGACCGCGTCCTCCGCGCTGCGAATCCGGAGCGCCTCGGCGAGGTACGGGAACGGAAGCGGTTCGACCTTCACGAGCTCACGAGCGCGTCCGTACAGCGGTGCCGCAGCATCGAGAACGATGCCGTGCATCATGCGCTGCGAGGAGCCGCACAGGAGCCAGTGCTGACGTCCAATGCCGAGATCAAGCCGGCGCTGCAGGATGCTGGGCAGCGCGGGGGCGGCGCTGACGAGATATGGTAACTCGTCGATCGCGAGCACGGCGCCCGGCGGCGCGGCCTCGGCCCAGCGATCGAACAGGGCATCCCAGTCCGGGTACTCGACACGTGCGAAGCCGGGCACGAGCCGCTCGATCTCGCGCGCCAGTGATTGGCGTTGCAGGCGCTCGTCCCGCTCGTCGGCCAGGTAGTACACCGCGGCGAGATCTTCGAGCGCCATCGTGATCAGCCGCGACTTTCCGACCCGCCGGCGCCCGTACACGCACACCAGCGAGGTCGTCTTCGCAGCCAAGGCGCGGCGCAGTCGAGCAAGCTCGGCATCGCGGTCGACGAACGGTAGTGCCACAGAATTATGTTACCAGAACATTATGTTGCCGCGACATAGTTCTGGCCGGGCGTGCTACGACGCGGCCATGCGCGCTCATGCGGTCCTGCTCGATGTCACGCATCGCCTGCTGCTGCGGGGCGGTGCGCCGTTTGCCGTCGAGGTGCCGCGTGGGGGCCGGCCGCTGCAGGCGCTCGAGGCGGCGGCGGGCGAGCAGCTCGGCCGCGAGCTGGGCGTGTCGCTCGGCGGCCGCGTGGCGGGGGACGATGCCTGGTTCGTGTACGTGGACAGCACGCGGGGCGGCGACGGGGCCGGCGGCGAGTGGGTTGCGCTGGGCCGCTGGGCGGCGGAGCACGCGGGGCCGTGGGCGCTGTACGTAGACGCGATGCTCGGGGGGTGGTGGCCGCCGACGACGGAGCTGGAGGTGTTCTACTTCGGCAACGAGCCGAAGCTCGCCAGCCAGCTCGCGCATCACGTGGTCAAGGGGACCAAGCGCGCGACGACGAGCTGGGCGGCGGTGGCCGAGCACGACGGCGGGGCGGTGGCCGTGCCGGGGATGGTGTCGATCGTGACCGACGGCTTCGGGATCCCGCTGTGCGCGATCGAGACCACGCGGGTCGAGCGTGGACGGTTCGGCGATGCCGGGGCGGAGATCGCGGCCGCGGAGGGCGAAGGCGATGGGTCGCTGGCCGACTGGCGCGAGGCGCACCAGGGCTACTTCGCCGCCGAGAGCGGGCGGATCGGTGTTCCGTTCACCGACGACGCCGTGATGGACCACGAGCACTTTCGCGTGCTGCGGGTGTTCCAGGGCGCGGCGTGATCCGACGGGGCATGCACCTGCAGCAGGCTGCGGCAGAGAATCGCGGAGGACGGCCGAGCCTCCGAGGACGGCCGCCGTGGATCCGGATGCAGCTGTGCAGGTACTGTCACACGGCCTGTGGAGGTCGTGGCGGGCGGGCGATCCGCGGCGCGACAGTCTGTGCTACGACCGCTGACATGGTGCTCATCGTCGACATTCGAGACTGGCTCGATGAGCGCGGCGAGTTACCGCGCGTCAATCACCAGATCTTCCGCCAGGCGCTGCGGGTGGCGCAGCTGATCGAGGCCGGCGGGCCGCTCGAGACCGGGCAGTTCCGCGAGACGCTGGTGCCGTGCTCGTGCCGGCCGAACCGCAAGCCGTGCCTGGGCCTGCTGTGGGTCGAGAAGGCCGAGGACGAGCGGATCTGGGCATACTGCGTCAGCTGCAAGCGCGAGGAGATCTGGATCTCGGGCTGGCAGGAGACGCTGTGGGCCGAGGGGCCGATGGAGCCGGCGTCGCACGAGATGTTCACGCTGCCGCAGAACGTCAACTGACGCGAGGTGTGTGGTTCTCGTGTTGTGACTTCGTTGCAGACTCCGTCGCTGCGAGGCATGACTCGCTCTATCGCACGGGCGATCCGGACCAGGTCGCAAGCGCATCGCGCAGGCCGTGGTCCGTGCCCTCGCCGACCCAGGCGACATGGCCGTCGGGCCGGATCAGCACGGCCGTCGGAGCAGCGACCGCGCCGAGCACCGGCAGCTGCCACGCGCCGTCGTAGCGTGCGTCGATCTGCCGAGCTCGATCCGCCCATGGCGTGATATCGAAGCCACCACCGAAATGGATCAACACCGGCCGCGCCTCGTGCAGCAGCGCGAACACGCGCAGCGGGCCGGCGTCGGTGACCAGATCGAGATCGGGCATGCGACGACCGAGCAGTGGATGTCCCGCGCCGAGATCGTAGTGAATGTCGAGGCCCGACATCATCGCGCCGTATCGCTTGCGCGGCTCGTCCATCCGCAGCAGCTCGGCCATCGACTCGTGCAACGCCTTGCTGCGCTCGTCGCCACGGTGGAGCGCGGTCAGCGCCATCGTGATGCGGAGCACGCGCGCGGCCACGGGATGCCGCTCGGCCTGATAGGTGTCGAGCAGGCTCTCGGGCGAGGTGCCGTGAACGACCTGGGCGAGCTTCCATCCCAGATTCACGGCGTCCTGGACGCCGGTGTTGAGTCCCTGTCCGCCGACGGGAGAATGCGCGTGCGCCGCGTCGCCTGCCAGCAGCACGCGTCGGTCGCGGTAGGACGACGCCTGCCGCGCTGCATCGCTGAAGCGCGACAGCCAGGTCGCGTCATGA